>NZ_JADHVT010000205.1 GCF_016783915.1 Acidovorax sp. | reverse complement strand
GAGGGGGTGGAGTGGCTGGACAAGCCTGCGTACAACGAGGTGTACGTCAGCGGTCAGTCTGTGGGGGTGCTGGGTCACGTCGTCAAAACCGGTACCACGGGCGGCTTGGCCGCTGCCACGGTGGTGGATGACCTCATCACCCATGCCGACGCCGCCCGCCAGCGCGGCCTGGCCATCCTGGGCGACACCGGCCGCCAGCAGCGCCTGAGCCTGAGCCTGCCCATCAACGACGACCTGGGCCTGCTGGAGGTGGGGCAGCTCATCGATGTCACCGAAGGCACGGGGCCCAGCACCGTGACCCGGCGCGGCCTGGTGCGCGGCGTGTCTGCCAGCTACAGCCCGCCAGTCGCCCGCCAGAACGTGGAGGTGGAAGTCCATGGCTAATTTGTACGCAGAGTTTCGGCGCCTTATCCCCGATGCGCCGCTGCTGGTGGGCGTCGTGGTGGCCACCTTTGCCGGTGGCGTCACCGTCGCACTGCAGGGTGGCGGCACCTTGCGCGTGCGGGGCGACGCTGCCGTGGATGACCGCGTTTTTGTGCGCGACGGCGTGATCGAGAGCCTGGCCCCGGACCTCACGCTGGTGGAAATCGAAGTCTGAAACAACAAAAAACCAGAGGGAGTCCATGCCAGAACCTGTTTCTTCTACCGCCGCTGGCGTGCTCACCGTGGCCACCGCCACGGCCGCCAGCTCCGTGATCACCGCGTTTGGCGTATCGCTGGGGCTGCGGGTCGATGTGCTGATTGCTGGCTTTGCCGGTGCCCTGGTTGCCATCATCCTGCTCAATGCTGTTCCGGGCAGCAGCGACACCTGGCGCGAGCTGCTGCGCACCACTGTGCGCCGCATGTTTGTTGCCATCGCCAGCAGCCTCACGGCGGGCTACCTGGCCCCGCTGGCCCTGCTGGCCGCGCAGCTGCCCGACAGCCTGCTGCGGGGCGGTGCCTTTGCCGTGGGTGGTGGCGCACAACAGGTGCTGGTGTTTGCCATCAAGCGCATCAGCGGCCAGGTGCAGCCCGCGCCGCAGCAGCCCGGGGGAGGTGCCACGCCATGACCACCGCAACGTCACTTATCACCGCGCTGGCCGTGGTGCACTGGGTGTCTGGCCTCATCGTGCTGGCCGAAGCCCTCAACAAGCTGGAGCGCACAGCCCCCTGCAGGCGCGGCCTGCGCGCCCGCGACCGCATCACCGAATGGCTCAAAGCCATCGCCTGGGCCCTGCTGGCCGTGGGCGGGGCCGGCGCACTCATTACCCCGCTGCTGCCCCTGGAGCAACCCACGCTGCAAGACGCCTGCGTGCTGCTGGGGTTTGCAACGCTCATCGTTCGTACTCGCGTCAAGGAGGGCTGACATGCTCACTGCACAACAACTGCGCGCCGCCACCGGCTGCACCGCCGCCCGGGCCGATGACTGGCTGCCGCACATCACCAAGGCGTGCGAAACCTTCGCCATCAACACGCCCGGCCGGCTGGCTGCCTTCCTGGCCCAGATCGGGCACGAATCTGGCCGCCTGGTTTACGTGCGCGAAATCTGGGGCCCCACGCCCGCCCAGCAGCGGTACGAGGGCAGGGCAGACCTGGGCAACACCCAGCCAGGGGATGGCAAACGCTACATGGGGCGCGGCCTTATCCAGACCACCGGCCGCGCCAACTACTGCGCCACCCGCGACGGCCTGGCCGCGTACCTGCCCAACGTGCCCGACTTCGAGGCCATGCCCGCGCTACTGGAGCGCCCCGACCTGGCGGCCATGAGCGCCGCCTGGTTCTGGCACAGCCGCGAGCTCAACACCTTTGCCGACCTGGGCGACTTCCTCCGCATCACCAAGCGCATCAACGGCGGCACCAACGGCCTGGCCGACCGGCTGGCGCTCTATGAGGCGGCAAAGGCGGTGCTGCTGTGATGCCCGCCATCAACCCCATGTTGGTGGTGCTGGGTATCAGCCTCGCAGCTAATGGTCTGCTGGGCTGGGCTTACCTGGGCCAGCGCGACGACACCGCGGTGGCAAAGACCGCCTTGCGCGACATGGAGGGGCAGCGCGACGGCATCCGCCAGGTGGCCAGCGAGTGTTCTGCATCGGTGGATGACCTGCGCAAGCTGGCCGACCGCCGCTACATCGTGGCAGCGCCCGCCCGTGCGGCTGCTACCAGCGCAGCGCAAGGCCACAACCAGCGCGCCGACACGATCTTGAGCACGCCCGCGCCGGTACCAGGTGACGCATGCGCCAGCGCACAGGCCCGGGTGGACGACTGGCTGAAAACCCGAAACACACCGAGCCGGCCGGCAGCCGGAATCAACTGAAAGCACCCTATGACCAAGACCGTTTTTGCACACACCCCGCCCGGCGCCGACTTCCCGCCATACGTGAACCTGTCCCGCCAGGACGGGGCCGCCTATACCTTGACGGTCCGCAGCAAGGGCAATGGCGGGCGCGACACGGCCGCTATTGAGCTGTCGCCCGAAGCGGTCGAGGCGCTTTCCACCGCTGCGCTGGCCGATCTGCATCAGGAGCCTGCTGCGCCAGTCGTCACCGACGAAATGGTGGGCCGCTTTCTTTGCTGGCCGCTGCCTCCGGACTTTGCTCCGGATTGCGGTATCAGTTTCACCCGCTCACCCCACGCCGGCATGAACCCCACGGGCACCAATCTGCTGCACTATGGCCAAGCCA
Organism: Acidovorax sp.; assembly: GCF_016783915.1. Taxonomy (GTDB): domain Bacteria; phylum Pseudomonadota; class Gammaproteobacteria; order Burkholderiales; family Burkholderiaceae_C; genus Acidovorax. The sequence continues at coordinate 3,873 of NZ_JADHVT010000205.1, read as the reverse complement.
AGGCGATGTTGGAGCATGTCCTGGGTGTGGCGCCGTGAGAAGCCTCGCGGTAATCGCCGCTGTGACGGCGGTGTTTCTGTCCGGCTGCGAGACTGCCCCGCGCGTTGAGATTCAGCGCGTGAATGTGGCCGTGCCTGTGGCCTGCCAGGAAAAAGAGCCTGACCGCCCAGTCATGCCCACCGAGGCATTGCGGCCGGGGGCGACGGTGGATCAGTTCACCCAGGCCGCCCAGGCGGAAATCGAGCGGCGTGAGGGCTACGAGGGCCTGCTGCGCACTGCGCTGGCTGCATGCACTGCGCCCGTAGAAGCCGTGCCATCGCTAGAGGCGCAGTGATGCGACCCGCCCGCACTGCCAAGGCTGCCCGCCAGCTCGCTCAACGCCAGCGCCGAGACCGGCGCGAGATGGCCAGGGAGCTGCAGGAGCGGGCCCAGCGCCAGGCCATTCCCCGCCGGGATGACGGGCCACCGCCACGCATTGATTGAAACAGGGCCCTACTGCTCCATCACCGGCACGGCCCACCACGCCTGCTTGAGGTATCTGTGGCCAGCATCGAAGTCCTGCCCCGTCAACCGCAGGCCGCCATGAAGTGCCCGCAGCCTGGCGTGATTCAGCGGGGTCAGCAGGGCAGAATGATCCGGCGCCCCCTCCTTGGGCGGCAGCAAAGCATGGCAGAACGGCTCGCCAGTGACGGGGCGCTTTTGCCGATACACAAGCCACCCCCGCTGCCCATTGCTTCGCGCCACTTCGTTATCCAGCCGGTTGCCCTGGCCGTCATAGAGCCGGTAAACGATGCAATACATGGTGCCGCGAGGTAGGGTGGTTCTGAAAGGGGCGTAGGTTTCAGCGTAGGTAATTGGGTTGATAATCTATTTTCATTGGAGAATATGAAAATCAAGGATCACAATATTCATGCCGACATTGTGCCTTGGCGGGCGCAGGGGAATGCCACAGGGGCCGTGCTGGGCATACCAAAGCCTGCGGTTTTTTGGTGACTGAGTGCTGCATGGGCCCCGCAGACGTACTTCTTGCACTGCGCGTGCACGGAAGTCCGCATTCAGAGAGTGCCATGCACCACGACTGCTGCAGCTCGGTGCGGATTTTTGGACCTGCCGGTGCCCCGGTGTTAGACGTTTGCGGATCGAGCACTGCCCGACATTGCCGCAGCCCTGGTGCGCGGGGCGTAGAAGAGGGCTTGGCGCTCGTGCCGCCTGCTGCGCTTTGCGAATCAGGCCCGGAGCGCCTCGGATGCTGCCAGGCGGTCCAGCTCTGCGCACACATCGGCCATGCGGCCAGCAATTACCAGGCGGCAGGTGCCTGTGTCAGAGGCCCGGCGCAGCACCCGGGTGGATTGTGGTGGGCAGTGGTCTGCACCCACTGACGCCAAAAAGGCCTGACGTTTGCTGCCGGCCATGTGTGTTGGCAGGAAGGAGCGGTGGGTGGCAGCGGATCTGGTCGGGCTTTCTGGCGTTTGTACTGGAGGTTTGGCGGTAAAGGGCCAATTTCCGCGCAATGGACGTTGTGCCAGTGACTCTGTGGAGTTGCTGGGGACCAGGGTTTGGGCGTCGTCGCTGCGGGAGGCCGATGCTGGGGCGTTGCCTGGCCTAGCACGTCTGATGCCGACTGGCAGTGCCTGCAGGTCCAGTCGGTCTTTGGGTGCACTGGCTGGGTTGGCAAGCAGCCTTTTAAGACTGCGAAGAGGGTTCTGCACAGCAGACAGGGTGAACAAAGCAATTCCCATGTGAAAACTCCGAAAGTCGGGGGTTGAACATAGGCAGGATTGCAAAGTGGTCGAACACCAGTGCAGACAGACGCAGTGCGAGTTGATCCCTCGACCGTGCAGACAGCTGCTCCGCCGATCCATCAAGCATTGCCTGAGAGGCCTTGGCATTCAACGGGACCTGCACCGCAGGGCTGGTGAATCGGTTGTATCCGTTCACCAAACGCCCGCCACCCACGGTGCGGCCCCTGGGGCACACGCTACATCAGCATGGTGTTGCGGATAAGTCCCACTGCCAGTCCTTCGATTTCGAAAGGCTCGCCGGGCTGCACCACGATCACGGGATAGTCGGGGTTTTCGGGCAGCAACTCGATGGCAGTGGCCGTGCGGCGAAGTCGCTTGACGGTGACATCATCGCCCAGGCGGGCCACGATGATCTGACCATTGCGAGCCTCACGGGTGGACTGCACGGCGAGCAAGTCACCGTCCATGATGCCGGCGTCGCGCATGGACATGCCCCGCACCTTGAGCAAGTAGTCGGGCTTGTGTTGGAAGAGGCTGTTTTCCACACTGTAGGTCTGGTCCACATGTTCCTGCGCGAGAATGGGCGACCCCGCAGCCACTCGACCTACCAGGGGCAAGACCAGCTGCGACAGACCCGGGATGGGCAGACTGAATTGGTTGCCACGGGCTGCGTTGATGGAGCGCACTGTGTCTCCGCGCAAGCGGATGCCGCGCGAGGTGCCGCTGACCAGTTCGATCACCCCTTTGCGGGCCAGGGCCTGCAGGTGTTCTTCTGCCGCGTTGGCTGACTTGAAACCCAGCTCGGCCGCGATTTCTGCGCGGGTGGGAGGCGCGCCGGTGCGTGCGATGGCGGTCTGGATGAGATCCAGAATCTGCTGCTGGCGGGCGGTGAGTTTGGGGTTGTCGAGCATGGTGGTTTCCGGTGCAGGCGATTACAGTGGCGAACAACTGTTTTTTAATCCAGTAACTGTATTTTTCACCAGTTTTTCGGAGTATGCAAGTGAGTGGGCAAAAAATTGTGGTTTTGGGCACCGGTGGCACGATCGCGGGCACCTCTGCACAGGCGGGGGACAACATCGGCTACACCGCGGCTCAGGTGGGGGTGGAGCAACTTCTGATGGCCGTGCCAGGCTTGCAGGCCCTGGCAGGGGGCGCTTTGGCTGCAGAGCAGGTGGCGCAGATCGACAGCAAGGACATGGATTGCGAGGTGTGGCGCACGCTGGCACTGCGGTGCGCGCACCATTTGAGCGACCCGGAGGTGAGAGGTGTGGTCATCACCCATGGCACGGACACCCTGGAAGAGACCGCGTGGTTTTTGCACGAGGTGCTGGATGCGCGCAAGCCCGTGGTGCTGACCTGCGCCATGCGGCCCGCCACAGCCCTGACCCCCGATGGACCCCAGAATCTGCTGGACGCTGTGGCAACGGTATTGGCACCCGGTGCCACAGGTGTGCTGGCTGTTGCGGCGGGTGAAGTGCATGGCGCACGGTATGTGCAAAAGGTGCATCCCTACCGCGTCAATGCCTTCAGCTCGGGCGAGGCCGGTCCTTTGGGATGGGTGGAAGAGGGCGTGGTCCGCTGGGCATGCAATAGCCCGGTAGCGCATGTCAATCATGCCGATAGCGCTATGAATAATATAGTGAACGCTGTGGCTTGGCCGTGGGTGGAAATCGTCATGAACCATGCGGGGGCATCGGGCAGGGCGGTAGATGCGCTGGTGCGAGAGGGCGTGCAGGGCTTGGTGGTGGCCTGCACCGGCAATGGCACGATCCACCACGATCTGGAGGCTGCTCTGGTGCGAGCGCAGAAAGCCGGGGTGCGGGTGGTGCGCTCCACCCGCTGCGCCGAGGGACAGGTACTACCCAAGCCGGGTGATGCGCTGCCTGCCTCGCAAGGCCTGTCGCCAGTCAAGGCGCGGGTTGCACTGATGCTTGATTTGCTGCGGGCGGATTGATCGAAAAGGACTGCCAGCCGTGTTCGCAGCACTCAAGACACACGCCTGGGCTTATCCCGCGCTCGAAGTCGTCCACATCGTGGGCATTGCGCTGTTGCTGGGCAATCTGGTGTTGCTGGAGTTGCGGGTGTTTGGGCGCGGTGCGGCCTTGCCGGTGAAAGACCTCGCTCGGCTGAG
>NZ_JADHVT010000204.1 GCF_016783915.1 Acidovorax sp. | reverse complement strand
CGATGGACTGGAAGTAGGTGGGGTGTTTGGTCTCGGGGTAGATGCCGATCACGCGGCCGGTTTTGGCTGTCGCCGCCTTGGCCAGGTCGATCACCTCCTGCAAGGTGGGCACCTCGAACCGGCCGTTGTAGGCCACGTTGGCCGGGCGCTGCGCGGGGATGCGTTCGCGGGCGCGCAGGGTCTTCAGCTCGGCCAGCGTGAAGTCTTCGGTGAACCAGCCGGTGATGGCCTGGCCGTCGATGGTCTTGGTGGCCTTGCGGCCCGCGAACTCGGGGCGGTCCACCACGTCGGTGGTGGCTTCCTTCACGGAGCCATCGGCGCCCAGGATGGCAATCGCGTTCTCGTGCCGGGCCACCAGCACGCCGTCCTTGGTGATCACAAGGTCGGGCTCGATGATGTCCGCGCCATCGTCAATCGCCTGCTGGTAGGCCGCCAGCGTGTGCTCGGGCCGCAGCGCCGATGCGCCGCGGTGGGCAATGACGGTGGGGGTGGGGGGCCAGGCCTGGGCTACGGCGCCCAGCGCCCAGGTGGTCAACAGCGCGGCAGCGGTCACGGCGCGCAGTGCAATGCGTTTCATGCGGGTCTCCTACAAACAGAGCCCGCACCTTAGCCGATGCGCTTGACAGTGCCGTGTCGCTGGGCGCGCACCCACAAGCGCTACGCGTGTTCGAAGTGGAAGACCGCCGTGCCCGCGCGTGCGTTGGACAGCCAACGCACCTCTTGCCCGTCCTGCAATCCGAATGAATCGAGGATGCGCAGGCTGTTCTTGGTGGCCAGCACCTCAAAGTCCTTGTACGTGCCCACGCGGATGTTGGGCGTGTCGTACCACTGGTAGGGCAGGCGCCGCGTTACGGGCATGCGCCCGCGCAGGATGGACAAGCGGTTGGGCCAGTGCGCAAAGTTGGGGAAGGCCACCACGCCGGTGCGCCCCACACGCGCCGTCTCGCGCAGCATGGTTTCGGCGTTGCGCAAGTGCTGCAACGTGTCGATCTGCAGCACCACGTCAAAGCTGTTGTCGTCGAACATGGCCAGCCCCTCGTCGAGGTTGAGCTGGATCACATCCACCCCGCGCTGCACGCAGGCCAGCACGTTGGCGTCGTCAATCTCCACGCCATAGCCGCTGCAGCCGCGCTCGCGCTGCAGGTAGTCGAGCATCGCGCCGTTGCCGCAACCGAGGTCGAGCACGCGCGAGCCGGGGGGAACCAGGCGCGCCAGGGCTTGCATCGCCGCTTTTTCGGTCATGGTTGCAACTCCTTGGCAATGCTATCGAAGTAAGAGCGCATCACGCCCATGTATCGTGCGTCATCGAGCAAAAAGGCATCGTGCCCATGGGGCGCGTCGATCTCGGCGTAGCTCACGCTGCGGCGGTTGTCGAGCAGGGCCTTCACGATCTCGCGGCTGCGCTTGGGCGAAAAGCGCCAGTCGGTGGTGAAACTCACCAGCAGAAACCTGGCCTGCGCCCGGGCCAGGGCCCGCGTGAGGTTGCCGGCATGGGTGCGCGCAGGGTCGAAGTAGTCCAGCGCCCGGGTGATGAGCAGGTAGGTGTTGGCGTCAAAGTAGTCGCTGAACTTGTCGCCCTGGTAGCGCAGGTAGCTTTCGATCTGGAACTCGATGTCTTGGGTGCTGTACTTCAGTTCCAGGCCTTCGCGCAGCTGCCGGCCGAACTTCTCGTTCATCACGTCGTCGGACAGGTACGTGATGTGGCCGATCATGCGGGCGATGCGCAGGCCGCGCTTGGGGATCACGCCGTGGCGGTAGAAGTGGCCGCCGTGGAAGTCCGGGTCGGTCACGATGGCGCGGCGGGCCACTTCGTTGAAGGCGATGTTCTCGGCCGTGAGGTTGGGGGCGCTGGCCACCACCACGGCGTGGCGCATGCGGTCGGGGTACTGCAGCGTCCAGCTCAGCGCCTGCATGCCGCCGAGGCTGCCACCCAGCACAGCGGCCAGTTGCTGGATACCCAGGCGGTCCAGCAGCCGGGCCTGGGCGTTGACCCAGTCTTCCACCGTGACCACGGGGAAGTCCGCGCCATAAACCTCGCCGGTGTCCGGGTGGTGGTGCATGGGCCCGGTGGAGCCAAAACACGAGCCCAGGTTGTTCACGCCGACGACGAAGAAGCGGTCGGTGTCCACGGGCTTGCCGGGGCCGATCATGTTGTCCCACCAGCCTTCGCTCTTGTCCTGCCCGGCGTACACGCCCGCGACGTGGTGCGAGGCATTGAGGGCGTGGCACACAAGCACGGCGTTCGAGCGGTCGGCATTGAGCGTGCCGTAGGTCTCGTAGGCCAGGTGGTAGTCGCGGATGGACGCACCGCTTTGCAGCGGGAGCACCTCCGGAAAATGCATGGACTGGGGCGTGGCAAAAAACGACATAAAAAAACCCGGCGTCGCTAAAAACGAGGCCGGGCGGATGTGTCGGACGGGTCTTTAGCAGGATTTATAAAGCGCCCGCAAGCTGTGGCAAATCGGCGCGTCTGGCAAATATACCAAAACGGCCGCTGCTGCTCACCCGGCGGGCGTGAAGATCGCCACCAACCCCAGCACCAGAAAAATCACCGCCGAGACCACATGGACGGCGCGAATGGGCACGCGGCGAGTGATGCGCTCGCCCAGCCATACCACCGGCGCGTTGGCGATCATCATGCCGAGCGTGGTGCCCGCCACCACCCACAGGTAGGCGTTGTACTGCGCGGCCAGCATGACGGTGGCGATCTGGGTCTTGTCGCCCATTTCGGCCAGGAAGAATGCGACCACGGTGGTGCCAAACACCCCCCAGCGTGGCGATCCGTCGGCTTCGCCTTCGTCAAGCTTGTCGGGGATCAGCATCCACACCGCCATGGCGATGAACGATGCACCCAGGATCCAGCGCAGTACCTGGGGGCCGAGGAACGTGGTCACCCAGGCACCCAAAGCCCCGGCCAGGCCGTGATTCACCAGGGTCGCCACCAGGATGCCAAGCACGATCGGCCAGGGTTTGCGAAAACGTGCGGCCAGCACGAGCGCGAGCAGCTGCGTCTTGTCGCCCATCTCGGCGAGCGCGACGATGGCGGTAGAAATGAAGAAGGCTTCCATGGGGGAGGGGGTCCTATCCGGCCGGATGGGTGGAAAACGCATTGACTGCACCCCGACTCCGGCCATGTGGATCGGTTTGCAGTCAATGGTCTCGCCCAGCTCGAAAACCGCATACGCCATAGGTTTCAAAGAACCCAAGTGTGTTGACGCATGCCCCCGACGCGTTGCGCTGCCGGGCGGGCTACTCCCCAAAGACCTGTAGATTTTACCCTATGGTTTGCCCTGAAATTCACCGAAAAACCACGCTGACCCGGTGTTTTGAGCCCATCTGCCCACAAATAAACCCCCACGAGCACCATAAAGTGATTAATAATGGATTCGCTTTTCTGCTTGCAGAAGGGCAGTTAGCTTAGCGGTGAATGGTCAGTTTCGCGTCTTTGAAGTCGTCACAGGTTTGTTGATTGCGTCGGGCTCCATCGCGTTTTTGTGTTTTTTCAGGAGTCCTTCATGGGCAACAAACTTTACGTGGGCAACCTGCCCTACTCTTTCCGCGACGAAGATCTGCAACAGACCTTCAGCCAGTACGGCTCGGTTGGCAGCGCCAAGGTCATGATGGAACGTGACACCGGCCGCTCCAAGGGTTTCGGCTTTGTCGAAATGGGCAGCGATGCTGAAGCCCAAGCCGCCATCCAGGGCGTGCATGGTCAAAACTTCGGCGGCCGTGACCTCGTGGTCAACGAAGCCCGTCCTATGGAGCCCCGCGCTCCCCGTAGCGGTGGCTTCGGTGGCGGCAATGGCGGCGGCGGTTACGGCGGTGGCCGTAGCGGTGGCGGCGGCTACGGCGGCGGCGGCGGTGGTGGTGGTTACGGCGGTGGCCGTAGCAGCTACTAAAAGTCCTTATCGGCAGTCCTCAGGGCCTGCCGACGGCAAAAAAAGGAGCCTTCGGGCTCCTTTTTGCATTTTGGCGCGGCATGGGCACCACAGCGCGCAAAGCCGCTTGCTTTTTCCGCAAAAGTGTGGCGCATAATGGTCTGGCGGGTTTGGCCCGCACTTCAAGTTTGCGGTGATCCGTCAGTTTCGCGCTGAGAGCGTCATTGAGATTAGCTGGCTGCGTTTTGGGGACTCCATCGCTTTATCCATGTGTTTTTGAGGAGTCCCTCGATGGGCAACAAACTGTACGTCGGCAACCTGCCTTACTCGGTGCGCGACGGTGATCTGGAACAGGCCTTTGGCCAGTTCGGTGCCGTGACCAGCGCCAAGGTCATGATGGAACGCGACACAGGTCGCTCCAAAGGCTTTGGCTTTGTGGAGATGGGCAGCGACGCAGAAGCCCAGGCCGCTATCAACGGCATGAACGGCCAACCCCTCGGTGGCCGCAGCATCGTGGTGAACGAAGCCCGCCCCATGGAACCACGCCCACCCCGTAGCGGTGGTTTTGGCGGCGGCGGCGGTGGTGGCGGCTACGGCGGCGGTGGCCGCAGTGGTGGTGGCGGCTATGGCGGCGGCCGTGAAGGCGGCGGTGGCTATGGTGGTGGCCGCGAGGGCGGCGGTGGTGGTTACGGCGGCGGCCGCGAAGGGGGTGGCGGGGGCTATGGCGGCGGTGGCCGCAGCGAAGGCGGTTTCCGTAGCCCCTACGGTTCGGGTTCGCGCAACGGTGGTGGCGGCGGCCGCAATGGCGGCGGTGGTGGCTACGGTGGTGGCGGCAACGGCGGCTACTGAACCGCGGCAGCTCTTTCTGTCAAAAGGCCCCTCGGGGGCTTTTTTCATGGTCGGCTGGATTTGGCTGCAGTGGTTGGCAGCCCAGCGACCGACAGGGGGGTACCGCCCTTACTGCACTTCGGTCTGGCGGCGCTTGCGCGGGCGGCCCGCCAACACCTTGTCGAAGAGGGGGTTGGGCAGCATGCGCAGCAGCTTGGCGACCACACCCATCTGCCAGGGGATTACCCGGTAGCTCACGCCCGCCTGGATGGTCCGGAACGCCCGGTCTGCAAAATCGGCCGGCTGCATCAGAAACGGCATGCTGTAGCGGTTTTGCTGCGTCAGGGGCGTGTCGATGTAGCCCGGCGAGACCGTTACCACGCGCACGCCGTGGGGGCGCAATTCACCCCGAAGGCTTTCGCAGTAGCTGATGACGGCCGCCTTGCTGGCGCAATAGGCGCCATGGCCGGGCAGGCCCCGGATGCCTGCCACGCTGCCAATGCCCACCAGGGTGCCACTGCCGCGCTGCACCATGGCGTCCACAAACGGCTGGAAGGTGGCCGCCATGCCAATGTTGTTGGTGGCAAAAGTGCGGGCCATGACGTCGATATCGTCTCGCACCGCTGTGTCCATGCCCACGCTGATGCCAGCGTTGGCAATCACCACATCCGGCACCCCCTGGCGTGCGATGCATTCGCGCCCTGCCGCGACGATGCTGTCGGTCACCGACACATCAGCACTATAAATTTCATAGCTTTCAGGGCTTATTCCTTGAGCACTTGCCCATGTTTTGACTTCGGAAGTGCGCCGCGCCACCAGAGCCAGGCTAAACCCCGCTTGGTGGTAGCGCTGGGCCAAGGCTTGGCCGATGCCACTGGATGCGCCGGTGATGAAGACAAGGGGAGTGGTCATGTGCATTCCGACAGTGGGCGGTTAGGCAGGATAGGTGGAGGCTACCGCGTGGTGCCCGGCAGGATCATGCCGCGAACCCGCCCGCGCAGTTGCAGCACCTGATCGAGGTTGTCGTACTCCATGCTGTCTGCCGTGAAGCGGTCGTTGCCACGGGTGAGCGTGACCGGCTGATCAGAACGCACCCGCTCGGTGTTGGTGAAGGCATGCAGAAACTCACCACGGAACTCCATGGGAGGCTGCGCTGCCGCCCCGGGCTTGGCGGGCAGCGGTTCACGCTTGACGATGGCGTTGCCGAACAACTGCACTTCGGAGCCATCGGCATTGCTCAGGGCCCGGTTGGCCGTGGCCACGGTGACTCGGCCATCGAGGCTGACCGAACGCATGCGGACCTGATCGATCTCCAGCGTGTCGGTGTCGGGGTAATGGCGCGCCTCGTCACCCTGCACCTCGCTCTGCAGGCGGCCCGTGGCATCGAATGTCTTCACCGAAAAGGACTTCATGAAATAGTCCGGCTGGTGCTGCACGGGCCGGTCAATCGCTGGCAGCTGGGGCATGGGCGCGTTGCGCACCAGCCACCAGGTGCCCAGGGCCAGCAGGCCCATCAGCACCACGGGCAGGTAGATCGAGAGCTGGTCCCAGCCCTGGCGGATCACGCGGATCATGCGGTGTAGTCCGCTAGCAGCGCCGCATAGCGGCCCGTGGCCACCAGCAGCAGGTCGCACAGCTCGCGCGCCGCACCGTCGCCCCCGCGCGCGTGGGTGACGAAGTGGGCCGCGTGGCGCACCTCGGTCTGGGCGTTGGCCGGCGCGCAGGCAAAGGCGCTGCGGCGCATCACGGGCAGGTCGGGCCAGTCGTCGCCCATGGCAGCGGCCTGCGCCCAGGTCAGGCCCAGGGTGGCCAGCATCTGCTCGGCGGCGGGGCGCTTGTCTTCGGTGCCGAACACGGCGTGCTCCACGCCCAAGGCCTT
>NZ_JADHVT010000203.1 GCF_016783915.1 Acidovorax sp. | reverse complement strand
GCACCTGCGCGAAGAGGCGGGTGTGCTGTGGTGGACCATGCCAAAGAGCATGACCAAAAACCGGCACATCGTGGGCGCTGTGGATTTGCGCGTGCCACTGTTTGGCCGGGCTGAAAAGATTGTGCGGCGCCTGGTGGCCGCTGGGGGTGAATGGCTGTTCCCCAGCCAGGCGCGGTCGGGCGAGATCAGGGCACAGTCACAAACCTACATGCAGACCAAAGTGCACTACCTGCAGCCCTACTGCAAAACCCGGCCAGACCATGTGCGCAAGCGCCTGCCCGTCACCCACTGGTCGCCGCACGACCTACGCCGCACTGGCCGCACCCTGCTGGCGGCCATGGGTTGCCCGCATGAGGTGGGTGAGGCCATCCTGGGGCACGTGGTGCCCGGCGTGGCAGGGGATTACAACCTGTACCGGTACGACAAGGAGCGGGCCCACTGGCTGGCCGCGCTCGATGCGCACCTGGAGGGTATCGTCACTCTTGCTGCAGCTCAGCCCGCTTAACCCTGGGCTTGGGCGCCCCTGTGTTGTGCGGGGGCAGTTGCACGGATTTGGGCCGCGACGCAGCCCAGGCCGCCACCTCGATGGTGAGCCAGCCCACCCTGCGGCCTGACAGTTGGCGCGGCTCGGGGAACTCGCCCTGGCGCACCATTAGCTGCACGGTGGAGGGTGAAACGCACAGCGTGGTGGCCACGCCGGGCAGGTCTAGCACCATGGGGGTGCCTGGGGACAGCATTTTTTCTGGCTCGATGGGGGCTTGGGTGGTGGTCATGCTGCTTGCTCCTCATCCGGTGGCGAGTAGTCCCACTTGTCGATCAGCTCCATGGCCTCGGGCGGCAGTGGGTTGGCCACCAGCTCGGCGCGGGCTCGGGTCCAGCCTGCACATATGCGGCCGTCGTTGGGCGCGTGGCAGCGGAATGGCAGCCCCTCTGCCGCCGACTTGAGGAAGTCCAGTTGCGTTTGCAGGCAGCCGTTGGGCACGGTGTTGGGCTGGCAGGCGCAGGTTTTGCACATTTCGGCCCGCAGCATGGGGGCCTGCACGTCGGCCAGGCCGGCGGCTTGCAGGCGCTGGAGGCCAAGCGCAGCCAGCCGGGCTGCGTTTTTGCCCATGGCTTTACCTTGGGGGCTGACGCGGCTGTGGTCTTTGGTGGTGTCTTGCATCAGGCGCCTCCCGGTTCTTTGGTGGGAGCGGCGGCAGATAACGCAACGGCGCAGTGCAAAGCAATCTCTCGGGTGTATGCCACCAGGTCGCCCTGAGTGACGCCGTTCACCCCCTCCGACCACACCAGCGACCCGGCCCCGTGGTTCAGCAGGCTTTTGATGCCGACGCGCTGGACTGCCTTTTCGATTAGTGCGATTTCGCCATCGATTGGCGGCGTTGCCACTTCGCGAGTCGTGGTTTCCCTTTGGAATGCTGGTTTGTAAAGGGGCTGGGCGTCTGGATGGTCGATTGGCTGTTGAGACCAAAGGCGGATGTTCCCGTTGTCGGAAAACACCGCATATGCCACGGGCTCGCCAGCTGCACTTGCGGCTGAATCCCATCCACGTTCAAAGCCAGCCTGAAAAGCCTTGCGGCGGTCGTTGGTGTCGATCTGTGGGCGGGCTGTGAAATAGCTCTCGCTGGCGGCGTTCTGCTCACCCTCTCGGATGGCGTGGCGGTGCTCAAAATCAGTCATGCCTCATTCCTCCTGAATGCCTTGCTCAAATTCATCCCTTCCACCGCGTGCCCGCGTTTCAGCAATGCCCGGCACACGGCTGCGCGCTCCTTGTGGCTGTGGCTGGCTTGGCGCACCAGGCCCAGGTAGCTGTTGCCTGCGCTGAAGACCTCGGCGGCTGGCAGGTGCTCGATGCGCTGCAGAGCGCTGGCCAGGGTGCGGCGGCGGGTGGTGCGGCGCCAGGGCTTGATAACCTGGCCTACAAAGTCGATACCCCTGTCCACCGGCTGCAGGATGGTCTTGCTGGGGTTGAGCTGCACGCCCAGGTTGGCGGGCAGCCATGCGGTGATGTCGCGCAGCGTGGCGCTGAGCCATTGCGCGTCCGGGTGCAGCAGGATGAAGTCGTCCACATACCGCACGTAGTGCGGCGCGCGCAGCTGGTGCTTGGTGTATTGGTCCAGGCCGTCCAGCAGCACGTTGGCGAAGAACTGGCTGCTCAGGTTGCCGATGGGCAGGCCCGTATCGGCGGGCGCGTTGAACAGGCTCTTGTGCGTGGGCACGCGGCGCAAGGTGCTGGTCTTGCCGCGCACCTCGACGTCGCTGCGCGGGTCGTGCATCAGGATGGTGGTGGCCAGGGCCAGCCACCAGGGTTCATGGATGCGGGCGGCCAGGCGCTGCAGCAGGATGGGCTTGAGGATGCTGACGAAGAAGTTGGCGCAGTCGCACTTCAGGTAGAAGGCGGGGCGGGCCCAGTTCTGGGTGCAGCTGCGCACCTGGGCCTCCAGCCGCTGGGCGCCGTACAGGGTGCCCCGGCCTGGGATGCAGGCGCAGGAGTCGGCCACAAACGATGATTCAAAGCGCGGGCCGATGTGGTTGTAGAGCAGGTGGTGCACGATGCGGTCGCGGAACTGCGCGGCCCACACCTCGCGCGGCTTGGGGCGGGTGATGGCAAAGCAGATGCTGCGGCCGGGCCGGTAGCTGCCGTCCAGCAGCTCGGCGTGCAGGTCGCAAAGGTTGCGCTCCAGGTGCTGTTCAAACTCGCGGGCGCTGGCGGTGTTGCGCTTGTGCTGGCGGCAGTCGATGTAGGCCTGCAGGAGGGTGTCGAGGGTGGGGGTGGTCATGCTGCGGTCTTGATTGCGTTGATCACGTCGCGCGCCACGATTGGCACCACGGCGTTGCCCAGCATGTGCATGGCGTCCCTTGCGCGCTCTGGCAGGCGGTAGGTGTCGGGGAATCCCATAGCCCGGCGGCATTCGGGAATGCTCAGCATGCGCATGCGGTCGCCGTCCACCACGGCCCAGCGATCGATGGTGGTGATGGTGCCCAGTGGGCGGCCCAGACTGCGCCCTCCAGGTTCGTTGCCGTAGTAGGCCGTCACGAAACGGCTGCCGTGGCGCGCCCTGCCGTGGGCTATGCGTGCCAGGGTGGCAGCGGCGCGGCGTGGCTTGTGGATGGGTTGCCAGCGCCCAGCATCAAAGTCGATGATCTGGCCACTGCCTATGTGCGGCTGCGGTTGCAGGGCCAGTTCGATAGGGTGTTTGCTGCGCGTGGCCACCACAAACAGTCGGCGGCGGTGCTGGGCCACGCCGTGGTCGGCTGCGTCCAGAATCATCGGCGCCAGGGCGTAGCCCAGTGCGTGCATGGCAGCGCACCAGGCGGGGTAGAGTTGCCATGCAGCGAACTCGGGCACGTTTTCCACCAGAACCACGGCGGGTCGGTGGCATTCAGCGGCGGACACTACGGCCCAGGCGGTGGAGCGCATGGCGTCGTGGTGGGGGCGCTCTTTGCCCTTGGCCTTGCTGTGGCCCTGGCAGGCTGGCGACGCCATGAGCATGTCGTGTGATGGAACGATGCGCCAGTCGGCCTGCTGCAGGTCCTGGCAGACATGGGTTGTGGCGGGGTGGTTGTCGGCATGCACGGCCACGGCGGCAGGCCAGTGGTTGGCTGCCCACACCACCGTGCAACCGGCCATAGTGGCGCCAGTGCTGAAGCCGCCAGCGCCCGCAAAAAGGTCGATGGCTTTCATGTTGATATGCGGGAAATGGGGTGGCGGGCGCGGTGGCCCGCCTGGGTGAATGAATCTGCGGACAGGACGGGCACGGAACTCGTTGTCCTTGTTGTTGGCGTTGCTGTTGCCGTACTCGAAGTCCTGGCACCAGGCGTTGTTGCGCGAGTACTGCGAAGCGTCGAGCTATCTACGTCGCCCTGCCGAAGGCTTGCGCAGCCGATCAGCGGGGAAACTGCGCCGGACCGGGCCGCGCTGGTGTGCCGCGCGGTGGTATCCGTGGTGCGCCTGGCGGTGGGGGCTGCGAGTGTGCGGGCGCCCAGCGGCTCGACCAGATTCATAAAGCGCACGGGCATGGCGGCCTTGACTGTCATGCTGCAGGCGCTGCGGCGGTGGTGTCGAACAGGCTGGGCGTGTAGCCCTGTGGCTCTGCCGACGGTGTAGCGGTGGCGGGTGTAGCGCCATCGCTGGCCGGGCTGCTGGTGTAGCGTGCCCGGGCGGACTTGAGCCAGCCGTTGGCCATCTTGCCGATGGTGTCGGTCAGCTCGATGCTGGTGGCCCACAGCTTGGTGGCGATCAGCCGCTTGGCGTGCGCGGTGCGCAGCAGGATTTGCGCTACCTGCAGGCGCTCTAGCAGCTGCTCCAGGTGGGTGGCCCGGTCTTGCGGCTGGCGGGCGGCGTTGGCGCGGCCGATCAGCACCAGTATCTCGACACACTCATCCGAAATGCGGTACCCCATGGACGCGCGGAACGCGCGGGGTATGCGGGCCTGCACGTCGGCGCACAGGTCCAACAGGGCGGTGCCTTGTTTGTGGATTTCGAGGTCGGTTGCGAGAGACATGGTGCAAAACGGGTCGGGGTGGGCCAAAAAAATCGCGCGGACGGCGCTACGCGCCGTGGTGCTGCTGGGGAGGGCTCAAGTGTTCAAGGTGTGAAGTTGAACTCTGCGGACAGGACGGGCACGGAACTCGTCGTCCTTGCGGTCGGCGCCGCTGTCGCCGCACTCGAAGGCCTGGCACCAGGCGCCGTAGCGCGAGTACTGCGTGCTGCTCCAGTAGTAGTCCTGTGGGTTGAACAGCTCGGGCACGGTGGCCGACAGGGCGCGCAGCTCGGCGGCGGCGGGCAGGTACCAGTCGGTATGGCCGCCGAGGTCCAGGGCTTGGATGCGCTGGGCCAGCTGCAGGCCTGCGGCGGCCATGGCCTCGGTGTTGGCGCGGCCGTCTGTCTTGCTGTCGGCGCCTGCGATGGTGGTGTAGTCCTCAGACCAAACGGCGTCTTCAATCTCGGCCGACTGCTCGGCCACGATCAGGGCAAAGTCTTCGCTGCCGTCAGCGGCTGCGCCGCGCAGGATGGCGCCAAAGTGGCCGCCGTGGGTGGCAAGGAGGGCGCCGAACAGGGGGAGGGTGATGGTGCGCATGGGGTGCTGCCTTTCAAAAATTTGCGTCGGACCGGCGCTGCGCGCCGGTGGTGGGTGGAGGAAAGTGGCGAAGGGGTAAAGGGCTAAAGTTGAATGCTGCGGACAGGACGGGCACGGAACTCGTAGTCCTTGCCGAGGGCGCCGCTGCCGCCGTACTCGAAGGCCTGGCACCAGGCGTTGCTGCGCGAGTCCTGCGAGCTGCTCCAGTACCAGCCCGAGGTCTTGAACACCTGGGGCGCGTGCAGGTAGCACATCAGCAGCTCGATGCGGCTGGGCAGGTAGTAGTCGGCGTGGCCGTCTTCGGTGTATTGGCTGGCCCAGATGGCGGCGGGGTGGCCTTTGCCGCTGGCAGTCAAGGCGGCGGTGTTGGCGCGGCCATCGGTCTGGCTGGTGGCGCCAGGGGCCTCTTCGCCGTATGGGCCCCAGGTCAGGTCTTCGGCCTCGTTGGTGCCGACCACCAGGTGGCGCGCTGGCAGGCCAAACTGGGAGGGCAGTGTGCAGATGTAGATGCCGCCTTGGCCGGGCCAGGGCTGGCCGGGTGCGGGTGGGGTGAGTGCGGTGGTGGCTGCGGGTGCAGATGGTGCAGCCACTGTGCGCAGGGTGGTGCTTTCAGTGGCGCGCTGCAGGGACTGCAGAATCTGCAACGCTTGGTCCATGCTGCTGGGTGTGGCATGCGGGGCCTCGGGCTGCAGCAGGGTGATGTTGACGGTTTCGATGTGCATGGTGGGTGCCTTGGTGGTGGAGGGGTTGGTGGTATGGGAGTTAAGCGGCGGTGGAGGCCAAAATCTTCCGGCGCACGTGCTCCATCTGCTCAGTGCTCCAGATCGCGGCCTTTTCGGCCAGGCCGTAGCGGTCCAGCTCGATGAGGCTGTCGAACACGGAGGCGGCGGCGCGGGCGGTCAGCAGCTCGGTGGCGTTGAAACCCACGCGGCCGGTGCGGGCGTGGCGCAGGGCGATGGCCTCGTAGGTGTTGAGCTGGTCGGCGATGGCGGCCATGGCCTCGGGGGTGAACTCGGTGCCGTCTTCGGCCAGCAGGCGCATCAGCTGCGAGTAGGTGAAGCCGGTTTCCATCCAGTCCCACAGGTCGGCGCCGTCGGCGGTGCCGGAGGTAAAGCGGTTGATCAGGTCCCAGTGAATGAGCCGGGCATCTAGCTTTTGGTGGGGGGTGGTGCTGGCGCGCCAGAACTTGGGCAGGTCCTTGGGTTGTGCCATGGCGGCTTGTATCACCATGGATTGCAGGTGTTGAGCGGTTCTCATGGCTGTGGTACCTCTTCAATGCGTCCGTCAGGGAAGTGCAGGCGGTTGCCCACGCGGCTGGGCAGGCGGTAGGCGGCAAAGCGGGCGTCGGTGAGCCCGGGGTTGCGGTCCAGCTCGGGGCAGCGGTAGTGCGGGCTGTTCAGAAAGTCGCTGCGCTCGCGTGCTTCGCGGTCCACGCGGTCGGCCTCGGCGCGGCGGCGGGCCGCGTTGGCGGCGCGGGTGGCGGCGCTTTTTTGCACCGGGGTGGGGTGGCGGGCCTCG
>NZ_JADHVT010000053.1 GCF_016783915.1 Acidovorax sp. | reverse complement strand
CAACGTGCGGGAGCTGTACGGTGAGGTGGACGGCACGCGCGGCATGCTCGCCACGCAGGGCAGCGCGTTCATCGACCAGGCGCTGGCCACTGCAAAGGCCTCGGGCTATCTGCCAGACGCCGACAAGCTGGCTGAGGCAATCGGCGCCGTGCGCGGCGGCATGGACGGCAGGGCCTACACCACCCAGTTCGCAGCCGACCGCGACCGCCTGGTGCTGGCGGGCAAGCTGTCCGGCCTGGAAGGCATCGCCGAGAAGCAGCTGACCGACGCCCAGAAGACCGTACGCGCGCTCGAAACGCAGATCGACCAGAACGAGCAAGTGCTCGACTACTGGAAGCAGCAGATCGACATCGCGAACGGCACGTACCAGGGCATCCTGAGCGTTGAGTCTGCTGTGCAGCAGCTGAGCGGCTTCTTGGGTGGCACTGGCAGCACCCGGCCCACGGCCGCCACCGGCAGCAGCAGCGGCGGTGGTGGCGCAAGTGGCCCAGCCTACCGTGACCGAGGCACGGTGCCTCGCGTGGCCTATGGCGCCGATGAAGCGCTGACCAGCTTTGACAAGTTCGAAGCCTGGTTCCAAGGCCTCATGACCAACGCGCCCACGTCCTTGTTGCAGAGCGACTCCTACAAGGTGCCCGACTGGATGCGCATGGCGGGCTTCTTCGGAACTGGCGCCCAACAGGACACGTTTGGCACCTACCTGTACCTGAAGAACAACCCGCAGTTTGCGCAGGATCTGCAGCAGATCATGACCACTGGGCGCTCCAGCCTGCCAACGGATGGCAGCACCCTGGTGCGCAGTGATCTGTCGAAGATGCCCACGGACGCTGCAGAGTTCTTCAAGAGTGACCGCAACAGCCTGCTGAGCTATGAGAGCTTTGGCCTAGACCCGGTACTGGCGTACAAGCTCTACAAGGATGGCCCCGGCCAGTTTGGGCTGGACATCAAGCGCGAGAACTTTACGGAATGGCTTCGCACCCACAAGTGGACCGAGGGCGGCATTGTGGAGTCCAACAACACGCTGGACACGGCCAAGCCCTACAACGGCTACAAGCTCCCCCGCTGGGACACCTCCAGCGGCAACATCGTGGACCTGGACGGCCGCATCTACACGCCGGACGGCAAGTTCCTGGGCACGGCCAGCCGCGAGATGATGACCAACATCTACGGCGCTGCGTTTGTGGGCACCACCGGTGGCAGCTATGGCGACGCAACGCGCTCGGCGCTCTACAACAGCCAGGTGCAGGGCGGCAACAGCGAGGCCGCTTACTACGGCGCCATCAAGAGCAATCTGGACGCCGCCATCGCGGGCGGCATGTCCGCGCAAGGCATTGCCGACGCCATCACGCAGACGGGCGCATCCATGGCTGACGTGGCTGCGGCCTACGGCATCAGCGTGGCGCAGCTGGAAGAAAACCTGCGCGCGGGCGGCGCCACCAACATCCCGAAGTTTGCCGTTGGCACCAACTATGTGCCGCGCGACATGCTGGCCTACATCCATGAGGGTGAGGCTGTGGTGCCCAAGGCCTACAACCCAGCTGCGGGTGGCGGAAGCGCTGGATCTGGCCGCCTGGAGGCTCTGGTGGAGCAGTTGCTGGCGAAGGTAGACGCCCTGGAGGCGGCGGCGAATGAAACCGCTGGCAATACCCGTCCGCTCCCACAACTTAGCCGCCAGTTCGATCAGTACAGCAATGGCGGGCAATTCAGCCGCCAGAAGGCCGTCGCATGAACATCCTCCTCCCCAAGACCATTACGACCGCCATGTTCGGCGCCGGGACCAACATCCCAGCCGTGGACTCTTCGACCACGCCTGCAGAGGTGCAGTGGGTAACCGGGGGCACCTTCGCGCTCAAGGACCGTCGCACATTGAATGGGTACTGGTACGAGTGCGTGCAGGCTATCGCCGGGGCCCCGGAGAACACCTACGCGCCAGGCAGCGCAGCCGCCGAGGGTTGGTGGCTGAAAGACGAAGGTGCCCCCACCAACCGCATGGCCCCCTTCGACAAGTACCTGTTCACCAAGGCGCGCCGCGCCGGGAATGTCACGTATGAGCTGACGCCAGGGTTCATCAATGGTGTGGCCATCTACGAGATTGAGGCCGACCACCTCAACATCACGGTGAAGGATGGCGCGACCAACCTGATCACGCCCGTGGACATTGAGTTGTGGGAGCAGGCGCCAGGCCTTTGGGAATACCTGTTCGGCGAACTTGCACGCGGCACTTACTACGCGCTCAAGGACATCCCGATCAACCCGAATGCCAAGGTCACGATCACGCTCACCCGAAACAACCCTGTGGTCGAGGCCGCTGTCGGATTTATCAGCGTGGGCAACTGGAAGACCCTGCTTGCGCCGCTCACGCAGGCCAGCGGCGTGCAGTACGGCGTCGAGGCCACCACGCGGGATTACTCGTACAGCCAGGAATACAAGGATGGAACGTACATCGATGTGGAGGGCCGCAAGGCTACCGACATCAACCTGTCCTGTGTGATTGATGCAGCAGGCGCGCCCTCGGCAAAGCTGCTTCTGGAACAGATCCTTGGTAAGGCCGTGGCCATCGAGGTGAGCGAGCTTCCCAAGTATTCCCACCTTGCCACGGTGGGCAAAGTCACCGGCTCTGTCCGGTCCGTCAACTGGCCCACCGCTCAGGTGGACCTGCAAATCAAGGGCAATGTATGACCAGTCCTGTCGCGCCAGATACGGCGCCGTCCGTGCCGGAGTTCCCGGCGCTTGGCGATCCTTCATTCAACGCAAAGGCCTACACCTGGGGTAGCTGGGTGCCGACGCTGGTGACGTGGATCACCGGCGCAGTGTCGAAGGCGTACCAGAACGCGCTCAGTGCGTTTGAAAGCGCCACCGCATCGGCATCCAGTGCCGCAGCATCCGAGGCCTCGGCCGTCACATCGCTGGCGGGCTCCAACTTCAAAGGCGACTGGGCGGCTCTGACCGGCGCACTCAATAAGCCAGCTAGCGTCGCGCACGCTGGGCGCACTTGGCTGCTTCTGGACAGCCTGGCAGACGTCACGGCCGCCGTGCCGGGGGTCTCTGCCAGCTGGCGCGCATACGACGTGGTACTACCGCTGGTGCATGTCACCACGGCCACGTTCACAGCGGTCGCTGGCTACCACTACTCGATTGAGTTTGCGGGCCAGTGCACGGGCACGATGCCGCCCTACATCGAGGGCTCTGCTCTCATGCTCACCGTTGCCAACGACAGATATGACACCGTGCTTCTGAGGGCCAGCCCAGCCGATTCATTCATGGACATGGTGGATGACATCACGCTTGTGCAGCCCACCACGTATAGCCTGCGTGGCATCAAAAATTCTTGGAGGGGTCTATGATTTTCTCAACACAATTCGGCGGCGGTGCCGCGCTCGGTTCAATCGTCCAGGGGTACGGCCTGGCGGAACCTCTTTACGTGGCCTGCGATGGCCGGCCGCTGGCCCGCGCCACATATCCGCGCCTGTCTACCCTGTTCCCCATCGGCAGGTTCACGGGCACGGTGCGCACGCTGGCCACCACTTCAGGCAACAACTGTTTGGCTGCCAGCCCGACGTATTTTGTCTCCAGCGCGGCGGCGGGGAACCCCAATATTCAATACTCGACGGATGGTGCGAGCTGGTCACAGGTCTCGGTTGTCACGCCGTCTATGACCGTGAACAGTCTGATCTTTGCGGGCACTCGGTGGGTAGCGTCTGGAGCGGTCAGCGGTACACTCGCCGTCACTACGGGCGACAATCCTAACTCCACATGGGCTGCCACCACGGGCGGCGCAACGGGGGGGATTGTCCGTTACGGCCTGGCCTATAGCGTAGCCCTCGGCCGCGTGATTTCGCTCACCGCCGGCAGCACCACAGCCCTGCAGGCGCTGGACAACGGCTCGACCACGCTGGTGGCTAAGACGGCACCCACTGCGAAGACCCGCATGGGCATTTGCCACACGGGAACCAAGTTCATCATCCTCAATACCGACGGCACGATCACCACGTCGGCAGACGCGGCCTCATCTGTCTGGGTGGACGAGCCACTGCCTGAGTCCGTTGCTTCTACGGGCAGCATCGCAAGCAACGGTGCGGGCGTCATCGTCATCAGCGGCGCTGCATCGGGTCTGTTGGTCAGTACAGACCACGGTGTGACGTGGGTGAAAACTGCCATTCCCGGAGTGGCGCCGTCTGCCACCTGGCAGGTGAATTACTCCGGGGACCGGTTCTTTTTGCCCACCACCCTGGGCGTAGTGATGTCGATGGATGGAAAGGCCTGGTTTCTGGAGCCTCAGCTTATCCAGTTGCGGGCAGAGGCATCGGTCTTCGCCAAAAAGGGCGCGATTTTTGTGCAAACACAGAATTCGGCCACGGCCTACTCGTTCACCGAGTCCGCTACGCACTTCAACGCGCCGCTGATCCAGGCTTACGCGCCCGTGGCATCCGGTAGTCCCATCCCGCTGGCCCCCAGCTTCATCAAGGCGCTGTGATCATGACCATCCTGCACTACTACGACATCTACGGCTGGTACACGTCCGCCGAGATCCCCGGCCGCAGCACCGAGCTGGGCCCAAGCACCGTGCCCGCCGAGCGCGTGGTGGGCCAGCCCTGGCCCAACTTCACGGGCGAGGCCTGGGTGCTCCTGACCTATACAGAGCCGCCCGCTCCACCGCCAGCGCCGCGACTCATCACCGTAGGCGCATTCTTCGACCGCTTCGGCCCGCTCAAGTGGGAGATCCTGGCAGACCAGTCGCCGCTGGTGCAGGCCGTCATCCGTGACGCCCAGGTGCGCCGCCACATTGATCTGAGCAACCCTGATCTGCCGGGCGGCCTCGCCATCCTGCAAAGCGCAGGACACCAGATCGACGCAGAGGCGGTGATCGACGCACCAGTGCAGCCGCACGAAGTGCCCTGACCAGCGCCCGCGCCAACACGCAGCCCGCCTCGGTGGGTTTTTTTTCGACCGCAGAAGAACGATAGCCGAGGGGGATCAATGCCAGAACCGACTTCAACATCAGGCATCAGCCTGGCTGCAGTGTCCATTGCGCTGCTCGGGCCCATGGCCGGGCCGTATGCCCTGATCGTGTTTGCCGCGCTGGCCGGTGCGCTGTGGCCACTCAGCGCGGCCGACACCATGACCAGGAGCGCTGGCTTCTGGCTGATGCTGCGCTGCACGCTCACAGCCGTGGCGCTCACTTCTGCGCTGTCGCTGCTGCTGCAAAGCCGGTGGCAGATCCCTGCCAATGAGGCCTTGGCCCCGGTGGCGTTCGCCATTGGCGCCCTGGGCAACGGCTGGCGCCCGGTCTTCGAGGCTATCGGCTCCGCCCTGCAGGCCGTGCTTTCCCGTGCCAGTGGAGGGCCCAAGCCATGAACACCTTGCTGATCGCTCATGAGGTGGCGTGCCTGCTGCTGTTCTTCACGGTGTTCTGCCGCATGCAGAAGACCAACAGGCGCACGCGCGCCGCCATCCGGCTTTCATTCTGGGCCCTCGGCACCGTGGCCGCCCTGGGCATGGCCTGGCCCTTGATGGGCTGGCCCTTGCCGTGGTTCGGGGTGCTGCTGGCCCTGGCCATCGTGCAGGTTCAGTGGGTCACATCGCATTACTGGTCGGGCGGTGTGCCCGGGAGTTTCAACAGGGGAAATTCATGCTGACCGCATCCCAACTACGCGCCGCCACCGGCTGCACCGCCGCCCGGGCCGACGAATGGCTGCCGCACATCGTCAAGGCCTGCGAAACCTTCTCCATCAACACGCCCGCCCGGCTGGCGGCCTTCCTGGCCCAGATCAGCCACGAATCCGGCCGCCTGGTGTACGTGCGCGAAATCTGGGGCCCCACCCCCGCGCAGCAGCGGTACGAGGGCAGGGCAGACCTGGGCAACACCCAGCCCGGGGACGGAAAGCGCTACATGGGGCGCGGCCTGATTCAGACCACCGGCCGCGCCAACTACCGCGACACTCGCGACGGCCTGGCCGCCTACGTGCCCAACATGCCAGACCTGGAGGCCATGCCCGCTCTGCTGGAGCGCCCAGACCTGGCCGCCATGAGCGCCGCCTGGTTCTGGCACAGCAAGGAGCTGAACGCCTTTGCCGACCTGGGCGACTTCATTCGCATCACCAAGCGCATCAACGGCGGCACCAACGGGCTGGCCGACAGGCAGGCGCTGTATGAGGCGGCAAGGGCGGTGCTGCTGTGATCCCGCTGCCAACCTTCAGCCCCATCCTGGCCGCCCTGGCAATCAGCGTGGCCGCGAATGCCGCCCTGGGCTGGGCCTACCTGGGCCAGCGCGACTACACCACCGAGGCGCGCACGGCGTTGCGCGACATGGAGGGCCAGCGCGACGGCGCCCGCCAAGTTGCAAGCGCCTGCAGTGACAGCGTGGACGACCTCCGCGAGCTGGCCGACAAGCGCGCCCGGGATGCAGCGCCAGCGCGTGCGGCGGCCGCCAGCGCCGCCCAGGGGCACAACACGCGCGCCGACCAGATCCTGGCCGCGCCTCAACCAGTGCCGGGTGATGCGTGCGCCAGCGCTCAGGCTCGGGTGGACGACTGGCTCAAGGGGAGGGCGAAGCCATGAACGCGCGAACCAGAAAGACCCTGGCCGGGTTGCATGCCATCGTGGCCATCATGCTGCTGGCCGTACTGCTGGGCGGCTGCGCAAGCCCTGCGCCCCGTATCGAGATCCAGCGCGTGAACGTCGCCGTGCCCGTGGAGTGCGAAGAGCCGATTCCCACCCGCCCGGTGATGCCGACCGAAGCCCTGCGCCCAGGGGCCACGGTGGACCAGTTCGCCCAGGCGGCCATGGCAGAGATAGAGCGTCGGGAGGGCTACGAGGTGCAGCTGGTCGCGGCTCTGGAGGTGTGCACCGGGTCGATTGATCCGGCGCCCGCGAAAGAGCCGCTGGGGCTGCGTGCGGCCTGGCCGAAGTGACAAAAAAGACCCTGGCGCTCGATGCGGCAGAGCCTTGATGTCGGAAAAACCGGAACGCGCACCGGAACAAAAGCCGGAACACATTCAAAAACCATAGCATAAAAGCGATGGTGCCCGGGGCCGGAATCGAACCGGCACGCCTTGCGGCGGGGGATTTTGAGTCCCCTGCGTCTACCAATTTCACCACCCGGGCGGAATATGTGAAGCCCTGAATTATGGCACAGTAGGGCGTATGAAATATCCGACGATTGAAGACGCGGTAGGCAACACGCCGCTGGTGGCGCTGCAGCGCATTGGGGCCCAGAGCAACGCGGCGCGGGGCAATGTGGTGCTCGGCAAGCTGGAAGGCAACAACCCGGCGGGGTCCGTCAAGGACCGGCCCGCGCTGTCGATGATCCGCCGCGCCGAAGAGCGTGGCGACATCCGCCCTGGCGACACGCTGATCGAGGCCACGTCGGGCAACACCGGCATCGCTTTGGCGATGGCCGCGGCCATCAAGGGCTACCGCATGGTGCTGGTGATGCCCGAAGATTTGTCCATCGAGCGCGCGCAGACCATGAAGGCCTTTGGGGCCGAACTGGTGCTCACGCCCAAGAGCGGCGGCATGGAACACGCCCGCGACCTGGCCGAGGCCATGCAAAAGCGTGGTGAGGGCAAGGTGCTGGACCAGTTTGGCAACCCCGACAACCCCCGCATTCACTACGAAACCACGGGCCCCGAGATCTGGGAGCAGACCGGCGGGCGCATCACCCACTTTGTGAGCGCCATGGGCACCACGGGCACCATCACGGGCGTGTCGCGGTTCCTCAAGGAGAAGAACCCCGGCATTCAGATCATCGGTGCACAGCCCGAAGAAGGCTCGCGCATCCCGGGCATCCGCAAATGGCCACAGGAGTACCTGCCCAAGATTTATGACGCCAGCACCGTGGATGAGCTGGTGTACGTGAGCCAGGACAGTGCCGAAGACATGTGCCGTCGCCTTGCGCGCGAGGAGGGCATTTTTGCAGGCATCTCGGCCGCCGGAGCCTGCTGGGTGGCACAGCAGATCGCCGCGCGCGACAGCAATGCCACCATCGTCTTCATCGTGTGCGATCGGGGCGACCGGTACTTGTCGACGGGCGTGTTCCCTGCCTGATAGGTGAAGGGGGCGGCGCGAAGGCCTTCACGCTCATCCCGCGCACCCCTGTGTTGATTATTGGTAAAAAATGGCTGCTGGCGCTGGTTAAATAATCATCGGCAGCTACAAAAAACATAGCATATGCCCTACGAAGTCCGTTTTTGCACCCATTGTGCAACCCCTCTGCAGTCCATCACGCAGGCCGAGGATGGTGGCGACAAGGAGCGGCTGCGCTGTCCCGCCTGTGGCTGGACCCACTGGAACAACCCCACCCCCGTGCTGGCCGCCATCGTGGAGATCGACGGCAAGGTGCTCTTGGCGCGCAACGCGGCTTGGCCGGGCAAGATGTTTGCGCTGATCACCGGCTTCATGGAGGCGGGCGAGTCGCCCCAGGAGGGCATTGCGCGCGAGGTCAAGGAGGAGACCAACCTCGATGTGCAGTCCACCACCCTGGTGGGGGCCTACGAGTTCTTGCGCATGAACCAGGTCATCATTGCCTACCACGTGGTGGCCACCGGGCAGGTGCAACTGTCGCCGGAGCTGGTGGACTACCGGCTGTACGATCTGCCAGACCTCAAATGCTGGCCTGCGGGCACGGGCTACGCGCTGGCCGACTGGCTGCGCACACGGGGCCATGAGCCCGTGTTTTTCACGGCCGAAGAAAATGCAGAACGCCGCCGTGGGCTGGACGAACAAGCCCCGGCCGCGACGCCGCCAAAGGATTGATGACCATGGATATTCACAAAGAAATCGACACCCGGGGTCTGAACTGCCCCCTGCCCATCCTCAAGGCCAAGAAGGCCCTGGCCGACATGGCCAGCGGCCAGTTGCTCAAGGTAGTGGCTACAGACAACGGTTCGCTGCGCGACTTTCAGGCATTTGCCAAGCAGACGGGCAACGAGCTTGTGGAGCAGCAGACGGTGGGTGAGGAGTTCATACACGTCCTGCGTCGGCGCTGACGGCAGCGCGCCGGTATCAGGGCCTTCGGGATGTCAAAGTCTTTCGACAAGCTCTTTTGGCATGACGGCAACCTGACGGATGTTTCGTTCTCCGTCGATGCCAAAGGCAAATCTACAGTTCAACTGCAGGCGCTGTTCTACAAGGACGAGCAGGCGCCGCAGAGGCAACCGTATCAAATCAGGTGCGAAGCAGTGTCCCGCTTTCAATGCACGTTGGACAGTGATGAACTCAAGCGAAACATGTTCGCGGGCAATATCTCAAACGGTTATCTGAAGGGTAATACCCTCTGGATCTACTTCACGGACGGCCTGCTGGAAGTGCGAGCGCTGCGCTTTCGCCTGATGAAGTCTTGAGGCCATGCCGTGACAGCGCCTGGCGCTGACAGCCGAGGCAGGCCTTCTGTCTCGGCTGCCTTGGATCAGAGCGCCAGGGCCTTCAGATATTCCCGGAAGTGCGCCCCCACCTGAGGGTGCTGTAGGGCCAGTTCCACCGTCGCTTCCAAGAAACCTTCCTTGCTGCCGCAGTCGTAGCGCTTGCCATCGTACTGAAAGGCGTACACGGCCTCGTTGTGCATCAGACGGGCGATGCCGTCGGTGAGCTGGATTTCGCCGCCCACGCCTCGCGGCTGGTTGCGGATCTCGTCAAACACGCCGGGCGTCAGGATGTAGCGGCCCGCCACGCCCATGCGCGAGGGGGCGTCGGCCGCCTTGGGCTTTTCCACAATGCGCTGGATGCGGATCAGCGGGCCCCCAGCGGGCTCGCCCGCCACGATGCCGTATTTGTGCACCTGGTCCTCGGGCACTTCTTGCACAGCGATGACCGAGCGACCTTGCTGGCGGAACGCGGTGGCCATCTGGGCCAGCACGGGCTGGCCGCCCTGGGGGCCCACCATCAGGTCGTCGGCCAGCAGCACGGCAAAGGGCTCTTTGCCCACCAGGGGCTCAGCGCACAACACGGCGTGGCCCAGGCCCAGTGAGCGGGGCTGGCGCACAAAGGCGCAGTCCATGTCGCTGGGCTGTATCGAGCGCACCAGCGCCAGCAGCTCTTTCTTGCCTGCAGCTTCGAGTTCGGCTTCCAGTTCGTAGGCCGTGTCGAAATGGTCTTCAATGGCGCGTTTGCTGCGGCCCGTCACAAAAATCATGTGCCGTATGCCGGCGGCGTAGGCCTCTTCCACGGCGTATTGGATCAGCGGTTTGTCCACCACGGGCAGCATTTCCTTGGGGCTGGCCTTGGTGGCTGGCAGAAAGCGCGTACCCAGACCGGCAACGGGGAATACGGCTTTGCGAACAGTGGTCTCAACGGACATGGGATTCCTTGGATGTGAGTGCAGTGCAAGTGCGCTTGGTCATATCTGATCAGCCCAGGCGTGCCAGCTGATCGCGCAAGCGTCCCAGGGTAGCGCCAAAGTCGGCAATGCGCTTTTTCTCCTGCTCAATGACGGCGGCGGGGGCCTTGGCCACGAAGGCCTCGTTGGACAGCTTGTTGTTGGCCTTGGTGATCTCGCCATCAATGCGCGCGATCTCCTTGGACAGGCGGGCCTTCTCGGCAGCCACGTCGATCTCCATGAACAGGCACATGCGCGCCTCGCCCACCACGGCCACGGGCGCGGACTGCGCGGCGGCGGCCCAGGCGGACTCGTCGTCAAACACCTTCACCTCGCTGAGCTTGGCCAGCGCCTGCAGCACCGGGCCCACGCCACGCATGAACTCGGTGTCGCCCACCACGTACAGGGGCAGGCGGGTGGAGGGAGACACGTTCATCTCGCCCCGCAGCGCGCGGCACGCGTCCACCAGGCCCTTCACGCGGCCCATGTGGGCAATCGCGGCCTCGTCGATCTTCTCGGGCTGGGCCTGGGGGTAGCGCGCAATGCTGACCGACTCGCCCGGGATGCCGGCCACAGGTGCCACCACCTGCCACAGGGCTTCGGTGATGAACGGGATGATGGGGTGGGCCAGGCGCAGGATGGCTTCGAGCGTGCGGATCAGCGTGCGGCGCGTGGCGCGTTGCTGCGCTTCGGTGCCGTTCTGGATCTGCACCTTGGCGATCTCCAGGTACCAGTCGCAGTACTCGTTCCAGACAAAGTCATAGATCGTGTTGGCCACGTTGTCTAGGCGGTATTCCTCAAAGCCCTTGGCGACTTCGGCCTCGGTCTTCTGCAGCAGCGAGCTGATCCAGCGGTCGGCCTGGCTGAACTGCATGTAGCCGTGGGCCGGGCCGCCGGGTTGGCACTCTTCCTTGGTGTGCTCCTTCAGGCCACAGTCCTGGCCTTCGCAGTTCATCAGCACAAAGCGGCTGGCGTTCCAGAGCTTGTTGCAGAAGTTGCGGTAGCCCTCGCAGCGCTTGCTGTCGAAGTTGATGCTGCGACCCAGCGATGCCAGCGCGGCAAAGGTAAAGCGCAGCGCGTCAGCGCCATAGGCTGGAATGCCCTCGGGGAATTCCTTTTGCGTGTTCTTGCGCACGGTGGGCGCGGTCTCGGGCTTGCGCAGGCCGGTGGTGCGCTTGTCCAGCAGCGGCTCCAGCGCAATGCCGTCGATCAGGTCCACCGGGTCGAGCACGTTGCCTTCGGACTTGGACATTTTCTTGCCCTGCGCGTCGCGCACCAGGCCGTGGATGTACACGTGCTTGAACGGCACGCGGCCCGTGAAGTGCGTGGTCATCATGATCATCCGGGCGACCCAGAAGAAGATGATGTCGTAGCCCGTGACCAGCACGGTGCTGGGCAGGTACAGGTTGAAGTCGTCGGTGGCGCTGTCGCCCTGGTTGGGCCAGCCCATGGTGCTGAAGGGCACGAGGGCGGACGAGTACCAGGTGTCCAGCACGTCCTCGTCACGGCGCAGCTTTTTGCCGGGCGCCTTGGCCTGGGCCTCGGCTTCGTCGCGGGCCACGATCACGTTGCCCTCTTCGTCGTACCAGGCCGGAATCTGGTGGCCCCACCACAGCTGGCGGCTGATGCACCAGTCCTGGATGTTGTTCATCCACTGGTTGTAGGTGTTCACCCAGTTCTCGGGCACAAAGGTCACCTCGCCGGTGGCCACCGCGTCGATGGCCTTTTGCGCGATGCTCTTGCCGGTAGGGTCTTGGTCGCTCACCTTGCTCATCGCCACAAACCATTGGTCCGTCAGCATGGGCTCAATCACTTGGCCGGTGCGGGTGCAGATCGGCACCATGAGCTTGTGCTTCTTCACCTCCACCAGCGCGCCGATGGCTTCCAGGTCAGCCACCACGGCCTTGCGGGCCACGAAGCGGTCCATGCCCTGGTACTTGGCGGGGGCGTTTTCGTTGATGGTGGCCTGCAGCGTCAGCACCACGATCATGGGCAGCTTGTGGCGCTGGCCCACGGCGTAGTCGTTCTGGTCGTGCGCGGGGGTGACCTTGACCACCCCGGTTCCGAATTCCTTGTCCACGTACTCGTCGGCGATCACCGGGATCTGGCGGTCGCACAGCGGCAGGTTGACCATCTTGCCGATGAGGTGGGTGTAGCGGGCATCCTCGGGGTGCACCATCAGCGCCACGTCGCCCAGCATGGTTTCAGGCCGGGTGGTGGCCACCGTCAGGCTGCCCGATCCATCGGCCAGAGGGTAGGCGATGTGCCACAGCGAGCCGTCCTTTTCTTCGCTCTCGACTTCCAGGTCGGACACGGCGGACTGCAGCTTCGGGTCCCAGTTCACCAGGCGCTTGCCGCGGTAGATCAGGCCCTGCTCGTACAGCTTCACGAAGGTGTCGGTCACCACGGCGCTGAGCTTGTCGTCCATGGTGAAGTATTCGCGGCTCCAGTCCACGCTGTCGCCCATGCGGCGCATCTGCGTGGTGATGGTGTTGCCGGACTTTTCCTTCCACTCCCACACCTTGCTCACGAAGTTCTTGCGCGCCTCGGGCGGGGTGGGGCCCATGTCGTAGCGGCTGATGCCTTGCTCTTGCAGCTGGCGCTCCACCACGATCTGCGTGGCGATGCCTGCGTGGTCGGTGCCCGGCACCCACACGGTGTTGAAGCCGCGCATGCGGTGGTAGCGCGTGAGGCTGTCCATGATCGTCTGATTGAACGCATGGCCCATGTGCAGCGTGCCCGTCACGTTGGGGGGCGGCAGCTGGATGGAAAACGCCGGCTCGCCTGCCTGGGGCTGGCCCGTGCCACGGTGGCCTGCGGTGCCATAGCCGCGCTTTTCCCATTCGGGGCCCCAATGGGCTTCCAGCGCGGCAGGTTCAAACGACTTGGACAGGCTTTCGAGGCCGGGTTGTGGTTGGGGCGTGCTCATGGGGTGTCGCAGTGGGGGCAGTGGGGCGGAGCGGCCGCAGGGGGCGCTCCGACGAACAAGAGGGTGAACCACACATTTTAAGGGACCGCCACCCCGGCGCTGGCCCCGCGGGGGCTTGGGCGGTTTGGCAATTGCGCGCCGTCTGTCGGCCGATTCTTTCCAATGGTTACCTTGAGCCTGGGTGCGCGGGTGAATGCGTCCTGATAATCCCGCCCGACAGAGCGAGGAGGGCGCGGCGACGCGGACCAAGTTCTACGGATCACGATTTACAACAAGGACTGGTGCGGTGGCTTGTGGGGGATGTTCAGCCCTCCGGTGCCACGGTGCCAGGCCGTCAAAACCATCCGAACCTATGACGTTTCAATCTGCCTGGCGCCTCGGCCTGGTCAAGGTCTTTGCCTATGCGCTGCTGGCGCTGTTTCTGGTGCCTGCGGTGACCTACGTGTTCACCCGCCATGTCCAGACCGACCAGGACACCCGTTTTGTGGCAGGCATCAGCCAGCGCATTGATGCCGAAAAGGGCCTGCCCGCCGACGAGAAACAGGCGCGCAAGGACTACTACCGCAGCAACCCGCCGTCCACCATCTGCAGCAATGCAGACCCTGAGGCCCGCGAATACCGCGAGGCGCTGTGCGACACCCTCTCCGATGTCTGGCAGTTCCACATGGCGCGCAAGCTGTCGCTGTGGACGCTGGTGGCCAGTGCGGCGCTGCTGCTGGCGGTGCTGGGGCTGGGGGCGCTGGCGTTTGCCGACCGTACGCTGCAGTACGCGAGCTTTGTGGCGGGCTGGCGCCTGACCTCCTGGGCCAGCGCCACGGCGCTGGTGGTGCAAGGGGCGATGGCCGTGTGGCTGTCGTTCTGGGTCACGGCGTTTTTCTTCCACAAGTACTCGCCCAAGCTGGTGCTGTTTGTGGGGTTTGCCGTGGCGGCGGGGGTGCTGGTGGCGGTGGCGGGCATCTTCAAGCGGGTGCAGTCCAGCAACCAGGTGGTGGGCGAGCTGGTGGCCGAGGCCGATGCGCCGCTGCTGTGGCAGCGCATCCGCCACCTGGCGCAGCGCCTGAAGACAGAGCCGCCCCGGCACATCGTGGCGGGCATTGATGCCAACTTCTTCGTGACGGAGGCCCCGATCACCGTGGGCCAACAGACCCTCACGGGCCGCACGCTGTTTGTGAGCCTGCCGCTGCTGCGCATCCTGGACCAGACCGAGGCCGATGCCGTACTGGGCCATGAACTGGCCCACCTGCGCGGGGGCGACACGCGGCGCAGCGCGCAGCTGGGGCCCAAGCTGGTGCAGTTTGACCACTACCGCCATGCCGTCCGCACGGGCGGGCTGTCGGCCATGGCGTCGCCGCTGCTGGACCTGTACCGCACCATCTTCGAGATCGCCCTGGCCAGTGACAGCCGGGAGCGCGAGTTCAAGGCCGACCGCCTGGCTGCCAAACTGGTGAGCCCTGCAGCGATTGCGCAGTCGCTGGTCAAGATCGCGGCCTACGCCCAGTACCGCTACCGCATCGAGGATGAACTGTTTGGCCGCAACGAGCGGCACGACAACAGCACGCTCGGCATCGGCAGTTTTGTGGCCCAGGGGCTGGCGCCCTACGCGGCGTCGCCCGACTTTGTGGATGCAATGAAGACGGCCAATGTGCCGCACCCGTTCGACTCGCACCCCGCCATGCCCGAGCGCCTGCGCAACGTGGGCATGGCCCTGAAAGAGCGCGACTACGGCGCGATTGCCCTGCGGGTGCCCGCCACCACCTGTGTGCAGGAGATATTGACCGCCGAGGCGATCGAGCAGCGGCTGTGGAGCGCCTACGAGCAGCAGTTTGCGCAAGACCACGAGCGCAGCCTGGCCTACCGCTATGAGCCCGCCAACGACGAGGAACGGGCCCTGGTGCTGCAGTACTTCCCGCCCGTGGTGTTTGCCCTCAAGGCCAATGCGACAGTGGAGGTGAACATTGACGGTATCCGCACCTCGGCCGATGAGACCACGGTGTTCTGGGACGCTATCAAGGCGCTGCAATTCAGGGAAAGCAGCTTCGGCAACGCGCTGATCGTGACCCACCCCGAAAAGAACGCCCTGGGCCTGGGCGCCAAGACCAGCAAGATCAAGCTGCCCGGTCTCAAGAAGGACAAGGACCAGTTCAACGCCGTGGTCAGCCGCTACTGGCAGCGCCACCAGATCATGCGTGCGCAGCAACAGGCAGCGGGATGATTGCTATATTTTGTATAGCTGCTGAGGCAATAGAATGTAGCGCTTCAGCGCTGTAGGGGCAAAAAATCCCATGCAAGGCGGTGGGATGTCCGTTGGACGGGGCCGCGCACCACCTCAACGGCAGCCAGCCCCGTGGACCGTGGGGTGCCGCACCACCACAGGCTTGGCATGCACCCCCAGGCCCGCCCATAGGCCCCCAAGATCCCTGGCCCGTGGGGTGGTGCGTGGGGGTGGGCAGGTCGGCTTACTTGCGCACAAATTCCGGCCGGTCGTTTTGCTGGGGCTTGAGCGGCGCATCCACCTTGCCTTCGGCGCGTTCCTTGCGCCATTGCTCCTTGCGCGTCGTCCACTCGCGCAGGCGGGCATGGGCCACAGTGCTGTCTTTTTCCATTTGCTCGTCATTGGCCAACTGGGCCGACAGCTCCAGGCGAATGCCGTTGGGATCGAAGAAATAGATGCTCTTGAAGATGTGGTGGTCCGTCACACCCAGCACTTCCACGCCATGCGCCTCCAGGCGCTGCTTGGTGTTCTCCAGCTCCTGCACGGTGTTCACGCGGAACGCGATGTGGTTGACCCACAGGGGGGTGTTGGGCGAGGGCTCGGCCTTCACGTCGTCGCCCAGGTCGAAAAAGGCGATGAACGAGCCGTCCTGCAGGCGAAAGAAGAAGTGGGTGTAGGGGCAGTACTCGCCGGTGCTGGGCACATAGTCGCTCTGGATGATGTGGTACAGCGGCAAGCCAAGGATGTCTTCGTAGAACTGGCGCGTTTCCTCGGCGTCGCGGGCCTTGTAGGCGTAGTGGTGCAACTGCTGGATGGCGGCGGGTGCCGGCAGGCTGGCCAGGGCGGTCGGGTTCAGAACGGCGTTCATGCAGAGTCTCCTCAAATCGGTGAACGCAATTCTACTATTCGTAATTGATTTACGTTAAGTTAATTTTTAACTCAAGTCTTTCTGGAGTCCGACAGCCTCGCCGACCGTCCATTGCCGGAGAAGAACCAAAAAAAGCCACCCAGGCATGGTTGCCGTGGGTGGCTGGCGCAGAGGCCTCACGGCCCCGGCTTGTGTGGCAGCTGTAATTACTGCTTCACGGCTTCAATCTGCACCACCAGGCGCACGTTCTTGGGGAAGCCCCATTCCACGCCGTAGTTCATGCCCCACTGGGTGCGGTCGATGGTGGCTTCAAAGTCGCCGCCGCACACTTCGCGCTTGAGCATGGGGCTGTCGTAGCAATTGAACTGGTTGGCCTTGAGGGTCAGGGGGCTGTCTTGCCCAGCAGCGTGAGCTGACCTTCGACGCTGGCCACCTTGTCGCCGTTGAAGACGAACTTGCTGGAGACAAACTTCATCGTGGGGTGCTTGGCAGCGTCGAACAAGTCGGCGCTTTGCAGGTGCTTGTCAAACGCGGGGGTGCCCGTGTTCACCGATGTCACATCGAACGTGATCTCGGCCTTGCCCGACTTGCCGGCCTTGTCGAGCTGGACGGTGCCTTCCTTCTTGTCGAAGCGGCCGCGGTTCACGGCGGCGCCAAAGTGGCTGATCTCGAACGACGCAAAAGTGTGAGTCGGGTCGATGGCGTAGTTGGCCGATTGGGCTTGGGCAGCACCGGCGAACAGAGTGGCGGCGGCAGCCAGGGCGAAGAGGGACTTGCGCATGGAAACTCCTGATAGATCAAAAAGGAAAGGACAAGGGGAAAGGGGAGGGCACCACCAACGGGGACCGTGCCTGGGTAGCAGGCGTAGACCGGTGGGGCCCGGGCAGAGGGGCTGCGCTCAGAGCTTGCCGACGCCGGTCAGCGCGAGCTTGAACTTGACCTGCACGTCGTCGGCCACCATGGAGGTGTCGGCCCACTCGTTTTCGCCGATCTTGAACGCCAGCCGCTTGATGGGCAGCGCACCTGTGGCCGTGGTGGTGGGGCCGTTCTGGGTCAGCGTCACGGGCACCATCACGTTCTGGCTGTTGCCCTTGATGGTGAGCGCACCCGCCACTTCAAACTTGCCGCCGCCCAGCGCCTTGATGCTGGACGACACGAACTGGGCCTGCGGGAACTTGGGCACGTTGAACCACGCGGGCTTGGGCAGCTCCGCATCGGTCTCGCGCGAACCCAGCGTGGCGCTGCCGGTGTCCACCGTGAAGGCGATCTTGCTTGTGGCCAGCTTGGCTGGGTCAAAAGCCACTTGGGCACTGAACTTCTTGAAGTGACCTTCCAGCGGCACGCCCATCTGGCGGGCGGTGAACTGCACCTCGCTCTGCGCGGGCACCAGCTGCTGCTGGGCCAGGGCGACCTGCGCGCCAGCTGCGAGGGCGGCGCCGATCACGATGCGGGACAAGGTAGAAGACAAATTCATGCAGAAACTCCGTTCAAAACACAGAAAGTAGAAGCTGTGGGCATGGTGCCGATGGACGCGCAACGCTTGGGCCCGGCGCAAACCCAACCAGGGGTTGCCCTGACAGGCCATCCCGCAGCGAGGGGGGCGACCCGAGGCACCGCAGGCGACCTGACGGCTGTTTCATTTCCCGGGCAGCATGCGGTTCAGCAGGCCGTCACGGTCCACCAACTGGTGCTTGAGCGCTGCAGCGATGTGCAGCACCGCCAGCGCGGCCAGTGCAAAAGCGGTGTACTGGTGCCAGGGTTTGATGGCTTCGGCCAGGTCCTTGCTCGCGGGCACAAAGTCGGGCAGCTGCCACAGGCCGAGAAACACGATGGGGAACCCTGCCGCCGAGCTGTAGGCCCAGCCAATCAGTGGTACGGCAAAGAAGAGCACATACAGCAGGTGGTGGGTGCCGTGGTGCGCCAGCTTCTGCCAGCCGGGCATGGATTTCTCGA
The DNA here is from genome assembly GCF_016783915.1 of Acidovorax sp. Lineage (GTDB taxonomy): Bacteria > Pseudomonadota > Gammaproteobacteria > Burkholderiales > Burkholderiaceae_C > Acidovorax. The sequence goes on along the minus strand of NZ_JADHVT010000053.1, from coordinate 8,280 downwards.
CCGCGTTGGGGAGTGCTGGCGGGCGGTGCGTGACGCGCCACAGCAGGCGCAGCGCCGAGAGCACTAGGATGGTCACGCCAGCCCATTTGTGCCAGTTGTAGAGCTTTAGGCGTTGGGGCGAAAAGGGCAGGTCGGCCATGTAGATGCCGACGCCAAACAGAGCGATCAGTGCCAGGCCCAGCACCCAGTGCAACAGCATGGCAGTGCGCGTGTACCGGCGCGGGGTGTCGAGGGTCGTAGTGGCTGTCATCAGCGAATCAGAGGGTCGGTGCAAAAAATGAGGGTGCGCAAAAGCTGCAGGGGCCGCCAGACTTGGCGGCACAACACGCTGAGCGATCGGGCAGTGTAGGAAGCGCTGGCCGTGATCTGCTTCAGGCAGATTGATGCCTCAATTCAAATTAATTGAATCGATAGGCCTTGAGCGCTCAAAGTTCCCCAATGCTGTGCTATTTCTGCGGCGCAGCTATTCGTTGGCACCAGCATTGCCATGGCGTGGCACCCGCATGGAACATGCAGGTGTACATGCGCCCATCCGTTGGCGCATAGGGGAGATGGCCGCAGAAGTTGCAGCGATGGCTGGCTGCACCGCTCGGGAGCGCCACAGCGCCCCCGCGATGCCCGGTCTATCGGGCCAGCGCGGCCTGCTTCCAGGCGCTGGCGGCGGCGCTGTCGTCGCCGCGCTGCTCGGCCAGTTCGGCCAGGTGGCGCCAGGCGCTGGCGCGCAGCTGGGCGTCGGAGAGCTGCTGGGCCGCCTGGGTCAGCAGTTGCTGGGCTTTGCCCCACAGCTGGCGCTTGAGGCAGGCCATGCCCGCCAGGTACTGCAGGCGGGCGTCGCGCGGGTTGGCTTGCTGGGCGGACTCGATGCGGGCCAGCCAGGGCCCGTCGAGCGCATCCAGCCCCGCCTCCAGCGCACGCACTAGCTTGAGGGCGTGTTGCTCGGCCAAGGCATCGGGCAGCTCCACCATGCGGTCCCACACGGGCAGCAACCAGGCACGCACCTGCGTGGCATCGCCGCCCAGTGCGGCCAGCCGCTGGGCAGCATGGATGGCCAGTTCGGGCATGTTGCGCTCGCTGGTCTCCAGCGACAGCCAGATCTGCTGCAGCTGGGCGGTGTCGTGTGCGCTGTTGATGAGTTCGGTGGCCAGGCCGCGCACGATGCTTTGCGCCGCGTTGGGCGAGAAGGCGCGGTGCTTGCCCAGCAGGCGTGCGGTGTCCAGCGCTTCTTGTGTCTGGCGCGCCAGCCGGGTGGCCTTGAGCTTGATGCGCAGCGCCAGAGTGCGCCGCGCGGCCCCCTGGGGCAGGGCTGCCAGGCGGTCGAGCGCCGCGTTGGCATCGCGGTCGTCCAGCGACCAGCGGGCGGCGCGCATCTGGGCGCCTTCGTGCATTTCCTGCTCGTTGATGGAGCCGCGCATGGGGGCTTCCTGCAGCGCGTCCTGAAGGTGGCTTTCGCGGGTGGCGCGGTCTTGCAATGCGTGCGAGGCCTCGGCGGCAATCATGTGGGCCAGTGCGCGCAGCTGCTTGCCGTGGGGCACCGCCTCGCCGTTGGCTTCCAGCGCGTGTTCTTGCGACAGCGCGGCCGCTGCGGCTTTGCGCGAGCGGATGAACCGGCCGCCCAGCATGTGGGTCAACGCGTCGAGCAGTGCGCCGTGCATGGCACGCTCTTTTTGCTGCACGCGCCAGCGGCGTGCCTGGTGCGGCAGCGCCAGCAGCGCTGCCAGGGCCCGCAGCGCCGCGTACACGGTGACAAAGCCGCCCACCAGCAGCAACACCACCATGTTGAGCGACAGGTCGATGCGGTAGGGTGGCCAGTACAGGGTGACGGTGCCCTGGTTGTTGCCCGCAAACAGCGCGGCAGCCACGGCCACGCCAAACAACGCCAAAAGCCAGAGTGCAGCACGCATATTAGTTGTCGTCCATAGCTTCGCGTGCGCCCGCGACCACCGAAACTGGCATGGCACAAGCCAGGGACGCCGAGCAAGGGCCGCACCGCAGCGAGGGCGTCGTCCCTCTCGGGGGAAAGGCGCGAAGCGACTCAGGGGGGCTCATCATCTTCCGGCTGCGGCGGTGGCCAAGGCAGACAGGGTTTCGTCCAGGCGCGGCAGCTCGGCCGCCTTCATGCTGGCCTGTGCCTGCTGCAGAGTGGAGGCCACGTTCTGGGTGCGGCGCGATGCGGGGTCGAAATACTTGTTGAGCGCTGCGGTGGCAGCGGCAAGGTCCGCGCGGGCCGACTCGAACTGGCGTGCCAGGATGCCCAGGCGTGCATTGAGCAGCTTGAACTTGAGGTTTTCGCGCAAAAAGAAGGTCTGCTCGGGGGCCAGCAAGATGGCTTCGGGCTGGTCGATGCGGCTCACGCGCACCAGGCTGCGGGCCTCGTCGCGCACCACCTCCCAGCTGCGCTGCAGGGCCGCTTGCCACCAGGCCAGGCCCTCGGTGGGAGCGGGCGCACTGCCCGGAGCTGCAGGGCCGGTGGACAGGCGCTTGGTAGAAGCTGCCTGGGCCACGGCGTTGAGCACAGGCAGGTCATCCACCTGGCGCACCAGGTCGTCCAGGCGGGCCAGCAGCCCGGCGGTGTCCGTCACGGTGGCGCGGGTCAGGCGGTCCAGGTCGCGGCCGATGGCGCGCTGCACGGGGGCCAGGCGGGGCTGGGCAGAGCGCTCGATGCGCTGGTTGGCACTTTTGAGCGCTGCCACAAGGGGTTCCAGGCTGCCCGTGAGCTGGGCCTGCTGCTGCGCTAAGCGGATGGCGGATTCGATGTCCACCACCAGGTTTTCATCGCGCGAACGCGACAGGCTTTGCATGAGTTCTTCGAGCTGGCTGCGTTGCAGTGCCACCTCGCTCACGCGGGCTTCTGCCACCGACAGGCGAGCCGCTGTGTCGCGCACCAGTTCTTCGGCCTGCCGGGCCATGGTGCGGGCCTCGATGGCCAAGGCGCCCGAATCGGCCGACTGCCGGGCCAGTTGCTCCTGAATGGCGCTGAGCTTTTGCCATAGCAGGCCGCTGCTGACCAGTGCGGCCACCGCCACGGTGCTTAACAGCAATGTCATGGCGCCACCCCGGCCGGTGGCAGCGGCTGGCGTGGGGGCCGGGCTCACTGCTGGCGCGCCCACAGCGGCGGCCACAGGGGCTGCAGGGGGCGTGGAGGGCAGATCGTCGGGGGGCGCAGAACTCATGCGGCCGATTCTATCGAGGCCACCACGTCTTCCAGCGCCGGACGGCATTCCCGCACGGTGCCAAAGCCCGCTGCGCGGGCCGCTTCGGCGATGCGTGGGTGGGTGGCCAGCGCCTGTGCAGCGCCCCAGTGCTGGCCGGGCAGGGCTTCGGCCAGGTGGGCCACCGCCTCGGAACTGCTCAGCAGCCAGACGGAGCCGTCGTGCGCCGCCTGTTGCGCCAGCGCCACCTCCTGCGCCGTGAAGCGGGGCGCGCCGCGTTGGTAGGCCACCACAAACTCCACCTGACCGCCCCGCGCCTCGATCTGTTGGGCCAGCCACTCGCGGCCATTGCCCTGGGGCGATTCGCGTGCGCCCTGCGGCGTGGCGGAGCGACCGCGCACGATCAGCACGCGGTCGCCAGGCCGCACCTGGGGGGCCACCTGGCGCCACAGCGCTTCCGAGTCGAACTGCGGTGCGTCGGGTGCTGGCCCGTCGATGGCGTTGGGCGGCATGCCCGCCTGCTCCAACGCGCGGGCGGTGCCTGGGCCGGGTGCCCATGCTCTTATTTTTGTAGCTTCCAGGGCATGAAAATCCAGCGCTACAGGGTGATTTGGCTCAAAGAAGTACGCTACGGCATTGCCACTGACAAACATCAGGGCGCGGTAGGTGCAGACGTTGGCGCGGGCCGCATCCAGCGCCTGTTGCATGGCAGCGTCCGTGCAAGGGCCAATCGCAATCAGGGGCAGCGCCACGGCCTCAATGCCGTGCGCACCCAGTTGCGTCACCCAATGCGCCGCTTCGCGGGCGGGGCGTGTGACGATGACCCGGGGCGCTGCTGCGGGCATGTCAGGCCGGGGCGACGCCCCGTGCACCACCGGCGCGCAGGCGCTGGGCAATCGCGTCGCCCAGGGCTTCGGCTTGGGCCAGTGTGGCGACCGGGGCGTTGGCCTGCGCGCGCACCAAAGGAGCTTTGTCCTCGGGGTCGCCCCAGGCTGCGTCCAGTTGCAGCACGCCACTGGTGAACGTACCATGTGCGGCCAAAGGCATCGAGCAGCTTCCCCCCATGGCGCGGCTCACCGCGCGCTCGGCGGCCACCGTCAGCCAAGTGGTCTGGTGTGCCAGCGGTGCCAGCGCGTCGATCAGGTCTTGCCGGTCGCTTCGCACCTCGATACCCAAGGCGCCCTGGCCTGCAGCGGGAAGCATGGTGGCCGGTTCGAACGTGCTGCGGATGCGGGTCTCAAGCCCCAGGCGCTTGAGGCCTGCGGCAGCCAGCACGATGGCGTCGTACTGGCCTTCGTCCAGCTTGCGCAGGCGGGTGTCGAGGTTGCCGCGCAAGGGCTCAATCTTCAGGTCGGGCCGCAGGGCCTGCAGCAACACCTGGCGGCGCAGGCTCGATGTGCCGACGACGGCGCCTTGGGGAAGTGCGTCCAGGTTCTCATAGCGGGGGGAGACAAAGGCATCGCGCGGGTCTTCTCGCTCCATCACGCAGGCCAGGGCAAAGCCCTCAGGCAGCTCCATGGGCACGTCCTTGAGCGAATGCACGGCGATGTGGGCGCGGCCTTCTTCGAGCGCCACTTCCAGCTCTTTCACAAACAGGCCCTTGCCGCCGACCTTGCTGAGGGACTTGTCCAGAATCTGGTCGCCCTTGGTCGTCATGCCCAGCAGTTGCACGCTGTGGCCACGGGCTTCGAGCAGTGCTTTGACATGCTCTGCCTGCCACAGTGCGAGGCGGCTTTCACGCGTGGCGATGACGATGGTGGGCGTTGGCGAGGGGCTCAAGTTCGTAACCTGTTTGTAATTATTCAGCGGCTCAGGATGCTAGCATGCGCCCGCACTGGGGCTGGTGCGGCCTGCGGCCATGCGGGCTTGCGGCGCCAGGTCATCCCACCTATCCCGGAGACTCCTGCATGAAACGATCCGACAAGGACCAGCCCCTGATTGATGACATCCGCCTGCTGGGCCGCATTCTGGGTGATGTGATCCGTGAACAGGAGGGGGTGGAGGCTTACGAGCTGGTCGAGCAGGTGCGCAAGCTCTCGGTGGCCTTCCGCCGCGACGCCGACCAGGAGGCTGACCGCGCGCTCAAGAAGCTGCTCAAATCCCTGTCGGGCGACCAGACGGTGAGCGTGATCCGCGCGTTCACCTACTTCAGCCACCTGGCCAACCTGGCCGAAGACCGCCACCACATCCGCCGCCGCGCCGTGCACGAGCGCGCTGGCGACACGCAGGAGGGCAGCATCGAAGTCGCCCTGTCGCGTCTGCGCTGGGCCGGCATTGCGCCCAAGACGATTTCGCAGACGCTGGCGGGCAGCTACGTGGCCCCCGTGCTCACGGCCCACCCCACGGAGGTGCAGCGCAAGAGCATTCTGGATGCGGAGCGCGACATCGCCCAGCTGCTGGCCACGCGGGATGACATCCAGGTGCGCGCCCAGCTCTACAACAGTGCCAAGGACGCGCTCACCCCGCGCGAGCTGGCCGCCAACGAAGCCCTGCTGCGCGCCCGCGTGGCCCAGCTGTGGCAAACCCGCCTGCTGCGCTACAGCAAGCTCACCGTGGCCGATGAGATCGAGAACGCGCTGTCGTATTACGAAGCCACCTTTCTGCGCGAGATCCCGAAGATCTACGCCGACCTGGAGAATGAACTGGGCCAGTACCCCGTGCACAGCTTCTTGCGCATGGGCCAGTGGATCGGTGGCGACCGCGACGGCAACCCCAACGTCACTGCCCAGACCTTGCAATACGCGCTGGGCCGCCAGGCCGAAGTGGCCCTGCGCCACTACCTGACCGAGGTGCACTACCTGGGCGGCGAGCTGTCGCTGTCGGCTCGCCTGGTGCAGGTCTCTGCCGAGATGGAGGCCCTGGCCCAACGCTCGCCCGACACCAACGAACACCGGCAGGACGAGCCCTACCGCCGTGCACTCACGGGCATTTACGCGCGCCTGGCTGCGTCTCTGAAGGACCTGACCGGCGGCGAGGCCGCGCGCCACGCCGTAGCGCCGCAAAACGCCTATGCCAGCGCCGAGGAGTTCCTGGCCGACCTGCGGGTGATCGAGGCCTCACTCCAGTCCCACCATGGCCAGGCCTTGGCCGCAGAGCGCCTGCATCCGCTGATCCGCGCCGTGCAGGTGTTCGGCTTCCACCTGGCCACGGTGGACCTGCGCCAAAGCTCCGACAAACACGAAGAAGTCGTGGCCGAGCTGCTGGCCAAGGCCCGCATCGAGCCCAACTATGCCAGCCTGCAAGAGGCCGCCAAGCGCGCACTGCTGATCAAGCTGCTGAACGACGCGCGCCCGCTGCGCGTGGTTGGCGCGGAATATTCGGCCCACGCCCAAGGCGAGCTGGCCATTTTTGAAACCGCCCGCGTGATGCGCGAGCGCTTTGGCCACGAGGCCATCCGCCACTACATCATCAGCCACACCGAAACGGTGAGCGACCTGCTCGAAGTGCTGCTTTTGCAAAAGGAAGTGGGGCTGATGAACGGCACGCTCGATGCCGAGTCGAAGAACCATCTTATCGTGGTGCCCCTGTTCGAAACCATCGAAGACCTGCGCAACGCCGCGCCCATCATGCGCGAGTTCTACAGCCTGCCCGGCGTGGCTGCGCTGGTGCAGCGCAGCGGTGGCGAGCAGGACATCATGCTGGGCTACAGCGACAGCAACAAGGACGGCGGCATCTTCACCAGCAACTGGGAGCTGTACCGCGCCGAGATCGCGCTGGTGGAGCTGTTCGACGAACTCGCCACCACCCATGGCATCCAGCTGCGCATGTTCCATGGCCGCGGCGGCACCGTGGGCCGGGGCGGCGGCCCCAGCTACCAGGCCATCCTGGCCCAACCCCCCGGCACCGTGCGCGGCCAGATCCGCCTGACCGAGCAAGGCGAAGTCATCGCCTCCAAATACGCCAACCCCGAAATCGGCCGCCGCAACCTCGAAACCCTGGTGGCAGCCACGCTCGAAGCCACGCTTCTGCAGCCCACCAAGCCCGCCACCAAGGCGTTTCTGGATGCCGCCGCGCAGCTCTCGCTGGCCAGCATGGGCAGCTACCGCGCGCTGGTATACGAAACCCCCGGTTTTACCGACTACTTCTTCAACTCCACCCCCATCCGCGAAATCGCCGAGCTCAACATCGGCTCGCGCCCCGCCAGCCGCAAGGCCAGCCAGAAGATCGAGGACCTGCGCGCCATCCCCTGGGGCTTCAGCTGGGGCCAGTGCCGCCTCACGCTTCCGGGCTGGTTCGGCTTTGGCTCTGCGGTGGATGCCTTCGTGAACGCGGAGGGCAAAGACCCCAAAGCCCAGCTGGCCCTGCTGCAAAAGATGTACCGCCAATGGCCGTTTTTCCGCACCCTGCTGTCCAATATGGACATGGTGCTGGCCAAAAGCGACCTGGCCCTGGCCTCGCGCTACAGCGAACTCGTGACCGACGCGCGTCTGCGCAAGAAGGTGTTCACCAGCATCGAGGCCGAGTGGCACCGTACGGCGGATGCGCTCACTCGCATCACGGGCGACAAGCAGCGCCTGACGCACAACACGGCGCTGGCGCGTTCCATCAAGCACCGCTTTCCGTACATCGACCCGCTGCACCACTTGCAGGTTGAGCTGGTGCGCCGCTGGCGCGCGGGGCAGGGGGATGAGCGGGTGCAGACCGGGATCCACATCTCGATCAACGGGATTGCCGCTGGGCTGCGCAATACCGGCTGATTGGCGGGCAGCGCAGCGCGATCCAAACCTGCGCACCGTGGCCTGCGGCAAACGCTGGCGCACACAACAAAAAGGGCTCCCCATGGGAGCCCAGTTTGCTTGGCCAGTGCGGAAGTGTCTTCAAAACACCTCCCATGGCAGCAGCACCCGCACCGCGCGAAGTGCCACCACCATGGGAAGTCCCGCAACTGCGTCAATCCGTCTTGCGATTACATGGCGCTGAGTTCGCCGTGGGGGATTTGACCAGTGCGCACAGCTTCAGCAGCCTGGGCACGCACGGCAGCGCGGTCAGCGGTGGACTTGTAGGTCACCACGCGCGAACCTGCGGGCTCGATGGAGCGTGTTTGTGCCACGGTAGCGGCTTCAGCAGCCACTTCAGCGCGGGTGCGGTTCGTGTCGAACTTCAGGGCAAATTGCGAGCCATCGGCTTCGTC
>NZ_JADHVT010000202.1 GCF_016783915.1 Acidovorax sp. | reverse complement strand
CAAACAGGTATCCATGGTGGGCCTGGGCAACCCCGAACACCTGCACCACCCGGGCCAGCAAGCGCTCCGTTCCCATGCGCATGTCGATGGGAGCCGTTGCCAGCCACAGCGCGTCGATGCGGATCATCGCAGCCACTCGCGTAGCCAGGCCGCGCACTCTGCCGCGGCGGCAACGGGCCAGCGCACTTCAATAGTGGCAGCGCCTCGGCGCAGCTCCATATGAATGTCCGGCAGCGCGGGTGCGGCCTGCTGTGCACAGGGCAAGGCCAGTGCAACGAAGCCGGCACATTCGGGCCGTTGCCGCGTGCCGTCCGCCGGCGCCTGGCGGGCCTTGCGGCGCCATTTATGCACGAGATTGGCGTTAAGCCCATGGGCCAGTGCGATCGCTGCGACGGAAGCGCCTGGCTGGCTGCATTCGCTCAAAACTTGCGTCCTGAACGCCTCGCTGTGAGGCCGTCGGGCAAGCGTTTTGGAGTGTTCCATGAGGTGTCCACTTGAGTTCTTGGTGGGCACCATCGTCGCCTGGCTACGCTACTGATTCAATATGTGATGCCTAGCCGCATACTGTAGGACTCTCAACTTGTCAATGCTTTCAATGTCGCGCATCCTCATCGGCAGTGGGCTAATTGAAATTTTTTGAAGTAACTCCGTTGGCATGTCAATATCCTCTTTGAAAATAGGGGGTGCGGAGGAATTCTTGGATTACTCAGTGGGCTGCTGCCGGTTCTGTGGACACCGGCCTAAGCTTCTTGAGCTTTCTCGAACTGTATGGGACTGACGTAGCCAAGCGTCGAATGGCGCCGGGTCGGGTTGTAGAACCTCTTGATGTAATCGAACACATCATCACCATCGGCCAGACTCCTCGGTGTTTCGCCATAAAGCCGAACTTCACAACGCCTGCCTTGCAAAGTAGGCCGCCGCTTTTTTCACCAGGTCGGGCTCCATCCTGAGCTTGGCGTTTTCCCTCTTGAGGCGCTCAATTTCGGCCTGCTCGGGCTTCATCACGCCTTGGCCAGGAAAAGCCTGCTGCGGGTCAGCCGCCAGTTCGCGTATCCATATGCGTAGTGCGTTCTCGTGAACATCAAGGTCTCGTGCAGCCTGCGCCACTGGCACACCTCGATTTTTGACCAGCTTTACAGCTTTCAGTTTGAATTCTCGGCTGAATTGCCGTTTCTTTTCCATAACCATCTCCGGTTTCACCTTCACACCTTAACAAGGTGTCTACGAAACCGGCAGCAGCCCATGGGGGCAGGTTGCCGGCTAGATGATTTTCAGAACCCTATAGCCGCATGCCGTAAGGCCCCAGCTTCTCCGTCACCATGGCGATAGTGCGGTCCAGCAGCCGGTCTAGGCCGTGCGCCTCCCAGCTTTTTTCATTCCCCGAATGGGTCCGCCGCACGATGTACAGCGTCGATTTGAGCGGGAATCCCGAGATGCGTTTGGCCACCAGGCGCCCAGATTCAAGTTCCCGGGCGACCGAGCCATAGGGCATGATGCTGCTGGCTTCGCCCTGCAGCACAAGGTCCCGGATCGCGGCGATCGACTGGACCTCATACGCGACCTTCAGGTCGGCCAGCGGCACACCCGCGGCACGCGACAGGATGCGGCGGCCGATGTCCCTTCGCGAGCCCAGCGCGAGCTTGCTGTTCAAGACCTCCTCCATCGCAATCTCCGCCGGGGCTTTTTTCTTGCCGGCCGCGGTGACGAAAAGAATCTCTTCCTCCATCACCGCCGTTAGCAGCAGCTTGGGGCGCGGCTCTATTTCGTAGGCCAGGGCCACGTCGAGCTCTTCGCGCTCTATCGCGTCGGCCAGGAAAAAGCTGGGCCCTTCCACCAGGCTGAAGGCCAGGTCGTCAAAATCACGCTCGGCCATGAGCTGGAGGTGGGTGCCCACTAGCAGCGTGAGGCTGGTCGTCAGCCCCAGCGACACCGGCTCCCGCGCGGCGTTGTGAAGCTGGGTCACGTCTTTGCGCGTCTGCTCCAGCTGCTCAAAGATCAGGTTGGCCCGGCTGTAAAGCAGCTGGCCGGCCACGGTGGGCTCCACACCGCGCGAATGCCGGTGCAGCAGGGTCACTCCCAGCTCCGCTTCCAGCTCGCGTATGTGCAGGCCCAGCGCCGGCTGCGCCACATGCAGCTTTTTGGCGGCGCGTGTAATGTTGCACAGGTCCACCGCGGTCACAAAATAGCGGAGTTGCTTGAGGTTCAAGAAGCCTGTCCCCTGTATTCAGCCGAAAAATTCACAGCAAAGAAAAAACGAAAAAAGGACGTCATGGAATCCCATGCGTCCTTCAGCCGGAACAGCGCAGCACTTATTCGATGCTGATTTTCGCGTCGTTTATCACTTTTTCCCAGCGCGCCGAGTCTTCCTTGTTGCGCTGCTTGATCTCGTCCCGCGTCAGGCTCAGCGGCTCCACGCCCTGCACCGCCAGGATTTTGCGGGCTTCTTCGGTCGAGAAAACTTTTTTGGCTTGTGCAATCCACTTTTCAATCACTTCATTGGGTGTGCCGTTTGGCGCCACCAAGAACACCCACACGCTGCCTTCATAACCCGGCAGGCCGGATTCGGCAATCGTCGGCGTGTCGGGCAGGGCGGACACGCGTTTTTTCGTGGTCACGCCCAGGGCCTTCAGTTTGCCAGATTTGATGTGCTGCAGCACGGCCGTGATCGGCGAGAACACCATGTCGATCTGGCCCGCCAGCAAATCGTTCACGGCCAGCGAGGTGCCCTTGTAAGGCACATGCACCATGTCTACCTTGGCCATGGTCTTGAACAGCTCCGCCGCGAGGTGGTGCGTGGTTCCGGCGCCGGCCGTGCCGAAGGTCAGCTTGTCCGGGTTGGCTTTCGCATACGCAATCAGTTCCGGAACCGTCTTCGCCGCCACCTTGGCGCTCACCGTCAGCACCAGCGGGATGTCGGCCAGGGTTGCCACCGGCGTCAGCTCGCGGTCCACGTTGAAAGGCAGGCGCTTGTACAGCAGCGGCGCGACAGACCACAGCTCATTCGGGATCACCATCAGCGTGTAGCCGTCCGGCTTGGACTTCGCCACATAACTCATGCCGATCTGGCCGCTCGCACCCGGGCGGTTTTCCACAATCACGCTGCCGCCGAAATCCGCGTCCATCTTCGAGGCCAGGTAGCGCGCCACATAGTCCGTGCCGCCGCCCGCGGAATAGCCGTCGATGATACGGACAGGATGGTCGGGATAGGGGTCGGCCGCCGTCGCTTGCGTTGCGGCCAGAATGCCCGCGCACAACAGGAAGAGCGTTTTCTGGATCATGGGGTGCATACACATACCTCTGAAAGAAAAAAAGTGGAAGGAAGTTGTAGAAGAAGAATGAAGAAGAAGAGGAAAAAACGCCGCTTTATGCAGCCAGAGTTACCGGGGCCTCGATGGTGCGCAAATACGCCAGCGTGGCCTCCAGCGACACCACGTCGGCATACTTGGCCTGCAGGTCGAACAGGCTCTGGTCGTGCGCCGCCACAGAACGGTCGCCTACCGCCTCGCGAACCACCATGGGCCGGAAGCCGTTCTGGCACGCATCCACCGCGCTGGCCCGCACACAGCCGCTGGTCGACGTGCCCACAATGATCAGCGTGTCGGCCCTCGCGCTGACTAGCCGTGAAACCAGGTCCGTTCCAAAAAAGCAGGACGCATATTTTTTGTATATCAAGGCATCACGCGGCCCCATAGCCAGCCGCGGGTCCACTTCATGCCCGTCACCCGCCGCCATCAGGCTGGCCGTGCCTTTTTGCTTGAGCGCCCAGACACCCGCATCGCGCAGCTGTGCATCGTCATAACGCACACTCGTAAAAATGACCTGGATGTCTTTCTGGTGCGCGATATCCAGCAAGGCATTCGTCGCCCTGATCTGCGTTGTCAGGTCTGCGCCCAGCGGGCGGTTCGCATCGGTAAAACCCTTGGTCAGGTCCACCACCAGCAGCACCGGTCTGGCGCCAAAACCAATGGGAAACCCGAACCCGCGCTCGTGAAAAAACTCGGCATCGGAAACAGGGGAGGGGGGCGTGGTGGTCATGTCAAACGGTGCTGTTGAAGTGAAACTATTACAGCATCGTGACTTCCATGCTGTCCAAGACAGATTGTGTTTAGGAGCCAGACATTTTTTGGTTACGCGGGCCTGGGGCCGGTATCCGCGCTGGGATGGCCCGTGGCCGCCGCCAAACTTGTGACCTTGCCCCTACAGGGACTTCTCACGCTGTCAAGAGATACGGTATTCCTTGGGGGGTGCGGATAAAAAATTGGACTGGTTTTATGCCCCTAGCCCTAGGCTCACACGGTATTCAATGGGGCTGAGAGAGCTGAGAGAGATCTTGATCCGCTTCTCGTTGTACCAGCGGATGTAGGAATCGACCACCTCAAAGAATTGCTCAACGGTGGGGCTCTTCCAGTCCCGAGGATAGAACAGTTCGGTCTTCAGCCTACCGAAGAAGCCTTCGCAGGCCGCGTTGTCAGGTGAGCAGGCCTTGCGAGACATCGAGCGAGTAAGGTTTGCGTCACTCATTCTTGAGAGCCAGCCTGGCCAGCGGTAGTGGCCACCCCGATCGGAGTGAACTGGAGTTGGAGTTGACCCCATTTCACGGACACCTTATGGTTCAAACCGAAGGAGTTCGAGATGAGCAAATACCGAACGGCGTACGCGCCGGAGTTCCGCCAGCAACTTATTGAGTTGGTACATGCAGGCCGCAGTGCCAACGATGAAAGAGTTCGGCCTGCACGCCACAACAGTGGCCAAGTGGGTGCGGCTGAGCCCAATGGGCGTGGCAGCGGCACTGCCACCACCCAAAGGCAATGTTTCGCAGGGGCCACTCAATGCGGCTGAACGCCAGGAGTTGATCGAGCTGCGGCGCAAGCTGCGCCAGGTCCAGATGGAGCGTGATATTTTGGCAAAGGCTACGGCCTGGTTTGCCGGCAAGAGCGAGAAGACGTCCATAACGTCTACCGGCTCGTGAAAGCAAACCAGGCCGAACTACCCGTGCGCGCCCTGTGTGAAACGCTCAAGGTCTCCACCAGCGGGTATTACGACTGGCGGGATCGTCCGCTGAGCAAGCGGGCGCAAGCGGGCGCAAGCGAACATGGTCTTGAGCGAGCACATCCGCAGGGCCCACCGCGCCAGCGACGAAACATACGGCATGCCCCGCATTCGTGCCGAGTTAGCCGATACAGGGGTCATCGCCCGCCTCATGCGGGCGATGCGTATCCAGGGCGTCAGCCGCCGGCGAGCCTGGTGCGTCACCACCGAGCGAAACGAGCGCCAGCGCCCCGCACCCGATCTGGTCAAGCGGGTGTTTGTCGCCAAAGACATCAATGAGCTGTGGGTGGCCGATATGACGTACGTGCCGACCTGGGAAGGGTTTTTGTACCTGGCCGTGGTCACCGATGCCTGCAGCCGCAAGGTGGTGGGCTGGGCCTTTGGGGTGCAGATGACTGCAGACCTTGTCCTCTCGGCGCTCAACATGGCGCTGCACACCCGCAGGCCAGGAGCGGTCATCCATCATTCAGATCAAGGCAGCCAAGGTGGATTCAACCGGTCGTTGCAACACCTTTAATCAGGAGGTGTTTATGGGACGTCCCGCAGGATGGATGAAGCAATTTACTGGCAGAGACGCCATGCGATCTCCTGGTGCTCCGTCACATCGACGAGAGATCGAGCGTCAGTTCTGGCTTCAGATCGCCAAGGGCATCACCAGTGAGAAAGCAGCCGAAGCTGTTGGTGCATCACAGGCGGTTGGGGCTCGTTGGTTCAGGCATCGTGGCGGCATGCCATTGTTTATGTCCAAGCCTGTATCCAACAGGTATCTGTCGTTTGACCAACGAGAAGAGATCGGATTACTTCGTGCGCAGGATATTGGCGTGCGGGAGATTGCTCGTCGAATTGGCCGAAGTCCTTCTACTGTATCGAGGGAGCTGACACGCAATGCGGCGACTCGCGGGGGCAAGTTGGAATATCGAGCATCCGTTGCGCAGTGGAAAGCAGAACTTGTGGCCAAACGCCCCAAACCATCCAAGCTGGTAACGAATCCACGGTTGCGTGAATATGTCCAAGAACGCTTGGAAGGCTCCATTTACGATGTGCAAGGGTGGGAAGTTGCCGGTCCCCAGCAAGCGGCGTTCATTGGCCGCAACAAGCCCCACCGCTGTGATCGCAAGTGGGTCAAAGGTTGGTCTCCACAGCAAATTGCGAACCGATTACGGCTGGACTTTCCAAATGATCCATCGATGCGCATCTCACACGAAGCCATCTACCAAGCCCTGTACATCCAGGGTCGAGGTGCCCTCAAGCGAGAGACGGTCAGTTATCTGCGCACCGGGCGGGCGCTACGTGTTCCTCGGGCAAGGTGCCAAGCTAAAGCGTGGGCTCATGTCAGTGAAGAAGTAATGATCTGCAATCGACCGTTCGAGATAGAAGATCGCAAAGTACCAGGACATTGGGAGGGGGACTTGATCATCGGTTTGGGACGATCAGCGATTGGCACGCTGGTCGAGCGCACAAGCCGCTTGACCATGCTTGTGCACTTGCCGGGGTCTCCTCGTTTTCAGTGCAATAAGTGACGGTACGAAAAGCTAGCACTGGCGCGGAGGTGGTGTTGGTAGATCGTTGATTTCATTGACTTTCCTGTTCACTTTCAAATCTGCGATTCGTGGCGTCAAACCGTGG
>NZ_JADHVT010000201.1 GCF_016783915.1 Acidovorax sp. | reverse complement strand
GGGCTCAGTGCCAAAGCTCTCGGCGGAAATAGTGACCGGGCTGCCCAGCGGAATGCCGTGCTCGTCCTGGAACACGTCATCCGTCAAGGGCAGAGGGTCCATGCCTGCAGCCACTGTGATGGCGTCGGCGGCACTGAACTTCTCCATGCGGCCGTGGCCCAGCGCAGCGATGCGGTCCATCCACTCCAGCACGGCGGGTGTGGCGGCAAAGATGTCGGCCATCACAGGCACGCACTGGCGCGTGAACCACAGCGGGTGGTAGGCCGCAAAGTCGGCCAGGCAAGGCTCGGCGCCAAACAAAAAATCATGCTCTTCAGCCATGTGGGCGATGCGGCGCAGGTACGAGCGGTAGGCGGCGGTGGCATCGGACGGGCGCAGGCGCTGCATGCCAGCGCTCATCTCGCGGCGGTCTTCGCCAAACACTTGCGCAGCGGCAGGCGGCAGGTTGGCAAACAACACGGCGGCGCCCTTGGGCTGCAGGTTATAGGCCATGGCGGCCCAGAACAGGGTGCTGTCAGCCCACTGCGCAAACACGCGCGAGACGCCCTTCAAGTGCGGCGGGTACAGCACGGGTTCGGGATGCTCGTGCTCCAGCACATCGCAGATCAGGGCTGAGTCGCAATAGATGTCGGCACCAATCTGCAAAAACGGCGTCTTGCGATAGCCCCCCGTCAACGCCACCACATCGGGCTTGGGCATGACGCTGGGGATGATGACGGACTTCCAGGCCAGCTGCTTGAAGCCGAGCACCGCACGGATCTTTTCAGAGAACGGTGACGAGGGGTAGTGGTGCAGGATGAGGTGGGACATGGGGTTCTCCGCAGAAAAAATGTGTCAAGCAGGCAAGGCGCGTGAGAGCAAGGTATCCAGATCGACGCCCGTACCCAGCGTGCCAAAGCTGTAGCCCCAGTCTCCGCCCAGGCGCGATTCGCAGAAAGCGCCGAACACTGCGCTTGGGGCACTGCGGTACAGCAGCGCGGCCTGAACGGCCAGGGCCACGTCCTGCGCGAGGCGGCGGGCCTCGGCCTCGGTGGTCATGGCGTCCACACGCAGGGGCAGCGCACTGGCCATGCGGTCCAGTGCCGGATGGGCACCGCGTGCGGGGGCCAGTTCGTCAGCCAGGGCGGCAGCGGTGTCTGCGCGGCGCACGGCGCGCAGCAAGTCCAGCGCCATGATGTTGCCCGCGCCTTCCCAGATGGAGTTGAGCGGCATCTCGCGGTAGATGCGGGCCATCACGCCCTCGCCGCCCTCCTCCACGTAGCCGTTGCCACCCAGGCATTCCATGGCCTCTTGCGCAAACACGCTGCCACGTTTGCAGACCCAGAACTTGGCCACGGGCGTGAGCAGGCGGGCCATGATGGCCTCGTGCTCGTTCTTATCCTTGTGGTCAAAAGCGCTTGCAAGCCTGATGGATAGCGCGGTAGCCGCTTCACTTTCAAGAGCAAGGTCGGCCAGCACGTTGCGCATCAGTGGCTGCTCAATGAGCTTCTTGCCAAAGGCCGAGCGCTGGCGCGTGTGGTGCAGCGCAATGCTGAGCGCCTGCCGCATGAGGCCGCTGGTGCCCAGCGCGCAGTCCAGCCGCGTCATGGTGCCCATCTCCAGGATCTGCGCCACCCCCCGGCCCTCTTCGCCCACGCGCCATGCCATCGCGTCGATGAATTCGACCTCGGAGCTGGCGTTGGCGTGGTTGCCCAGCTTGTCCTTGAGGCGCTGGATGCGGATAGCGTTCACGGTGTCGTCCGGCAGCACACGCGGCAGGAAGAAGCAGGTGAGCCCGCCGGGTGCCTGCGCCAGGATCAGGAAGGCGTCGCACATGGGGGCCGAGAAGAACCATTTGTGGCCGGTGATGCGGTAGCGTGCGCCCCAGGCATCGTCGCCATCGTGCACAGCCTGTGTGGTGTTGGCGCGCACGTCCGATCCGCCCTGCTTCTCGGTCATGCCCATGCCCATAGTGAGCGCGGATTTCTGCGAGAACAGCGCCAGGTGCGGGTCGTACTGCGTGGCTGCGAGGCCCTTGCTCCAGTCCGCCCACACGGCTGCATTGCCCCGCAAGGCAGGCGTGACGGCGTAGCTCATCGACACAGGGCAAAGAATGGAGGGCTCGGCCTCGGTGAACAGCATGAAGCCTGCAGCCCGCTCGATGTGGGCGTGGCCCGTGTTCTGGCGCGACCAGGGCGTGGCATGCAGGCCGTGGCGCAACGCTGCGCCCATCAGCGCGTGGTAGCTGGGGTGGAACTCCACCACATCGGTGCGGTGGCCGAAGCGGTCGTGCGTACGCAGCTGGGGCTTGTAGGTGTTGGCAAGGCGCGCATGGGTGGCCATCTCCGCCGAACCCATCTCCGCACCCAAGGCCGTCAGGCCCGCCAGCGGCAGGCTGGGGGCATGCAGGCGCAGCGCGTCATGCAAGGGCTGGTTGGTCATGAAGAGGTTGGCATCGGCCCAGGGGGTGCTCTGGTTGAACACTTCATGGGTGGCAGCAAGACTGGCAGCGGTCATGGCGGCTCCTCAGGCGGTGGGGCTGTCACCCCGCCTCAGCATTTCAACGTGCGGGATATCGTCTTCCAGGTACTCATCGGACACGGCCACAAAGCCCAGGCTGCCATAGAAGCCCTGCAGATGGGCCTGCGCGCTGATACGGATGCCCTGCCCCGGCCACGCCTGGCTGCAGCGGGTGATGCCTTCCTGCATCAGCGCCCGGCCCGTGCCGTTGCCACGCGCGTCCTTGGCGGTCACGACGCGGCCAATGGAGGGCTCAGGGTAGTTCACACCAGGGTCCGCCACGCGCAGGCAGGCCTGCAGCACGCCCATCTCGTCGTAGCCCAGCAAGTGGTAGGACTGCTTGTCCGCTCCGTCCGGGTCCTGGTAGGGGCCCTGCTCCAGGATGAATACCTTGCAGCGCAGGGCCAGGGCGTCATGCAGCGCATGCACGCCCAGGTCATCGAAGCGGCACCAGGTCCACTTCAGCATCATCAGATCAGCTTGACCAGTTGCTTGCCAAAGTTCTTGCCCTTGAGCAGGCCCAGGAAGGCCTCGGGCGCGGCGGCAATGCCTTGGGCAATGGTTTCGCGCGGGCGCAGCTTGCCGGTGCCGACCAGCGTGCCCAACTCCTTGAGGGCATCAGGCCAGACTTCCATGTGCTCGCTGACGATGAAGCCTTCAACCTTCATGCGGTTGATGAGCATGAGCGCGGGGTTGGCCATGGGCAGCGGTGCACCGTCGTAGCCGGCGATCATGCCGCACAGGGCGATGCGGCTGAAGGCGTTCATGCGCAGCATGACAGCGTCCATGATCCAGCCGCCCACGTTCTCGAAGTAGCCATCGATGCCGTTGGGGCACGCTTCCTTCAGGGCCTTGGACATGGCCTTCACGTCGCTGTGCTGCTTGTAGTCGATGCAGGCGTCAAAGCCCAGTTCTTCCACTGCGTACTTGCACTTGTCGGCACCGCCCGCAATGCCCACCGCGCGGCAGCCACGGGCCTTGGCCAGCGCGGCAAAGGCGCTGCCCACGGCGCCCGTGGCGGCGCTCACCACCACGGTGTCGCCTTCCTTGGGCGCGATGATCTTGACCAGGCCGTACCACGCTGTCACGCCCGGCATGCCTACGGCGCCCAAGTAGTGCGACAGCGGTACATGGGTGGTGTCCACCTTGCGCAGCGCACCGGGCTGCTCGGCATTGACCACGCTGTATTCCTGCCAGCCGCCCATACCCACGACCTTGTCGCCCACGGCGTACTTGGGGTGCTTGCTCTCGGCCACTTCACCCACGGTGCCGCCGATCATGACTTCGCCCAGCGCCTGCGATGCGGCGTAGCTCTTGCTCTCGTTCATACGGCCGCGCATGTAGGGGTCCAGGCTCAGGTAGTGGTGGCGCACCAGCACCTCGCCGTCCTTGAGCGCGGGCGTGTCAGTGGCCACCAGCTTGAAGTTGCTGGCCACCGCTTCGCCCTGGGGGCGGTTGTCGAGAACGATTTGTTGGTTGCGTGGCATGAAAAGCTCCTTCAGAAAATTAAATACTATGTTTTTGATAGCTACCAGTACATATAGACAATGCACCTGCAGGCGAAAAGGCTTTAAACCACTGGGTCAGTCGGTAGAAATGACCTTGAGGTCATTGACATTGCGCCCGTCCACCGGCAGACGCTTGACGTACTTGAACGTGCCGGTGGCGTGGCAGCACACCTTGCCTTGGGCGTCGTACACCGTGCCCTCGGTGAACGCCATGGTGGCGGTGCGGTGAATCAACCGCCCCTTGGCCAACAGCGGCCCGCGTGCGGGCTGCATGAAGCTGGTCTTCATCTCGATGGTGACCACGCCCATGTCGGGCGTCACGCTGCGCGCGGCCGTGGCCATGGTCACATCCAGCAACGTCATCGACGCGCCGCCGTGGGTCACGGCAAACGAGTTCAGGTGCTCGGGCTGCGCCTCGTAGCGCAGCTCGGACTCGCCGTCCTCCATGCGGTGCAGCGTGAAGCCAAGGTGGCTGACAAAGGGGATTTCGACACCAAAACTGATCAAGGTTTGTTCCTTTGGAAACGTAGGTCGCAACTGGCGCGGCCCAGGCGAGGGACGCAGAGCAAGGGCCGCGCCGCAGCGATTGCGTCGTCCCCCTTCCCGAATCGCCCAGCGATTCGAGAGAAGGGGGAAGCGGCGCAGCCGCTCAGGGGGATGTTCACCCTCCTGTGACGATACTCACACCGCCATCCACCGCCAGCCATTGGCCGGTGATGTGCTTGCCCGCATCCGACGCGTACAGCGCGCACAAGCCCTTCAGGTCTTCATCATCACCCAGGCGGCCCAGCGGGGCGTGGGCAGCCAGCGCTTCCTCGCCCATGGCCTTGAGTGTGCCCACCGTCATCTTGCTCGGGAAGAAGCCCGGGCAGATGGCGTTGACACGGATGTTGTACGCACCCCATTCGGCCGCCAGCGCCCGGGTGAAGTTGATCACTGCACCCTTGGAGGTGTTGTAAGCAATGGTGTTCATGCCCTTGGGGTTGCCGCCCAGGCCGGCGATGGATGCCACGTTGATGATGCTGCCGCTGCGGCGGCCGATCATGCTGTGCTTGGCGATGTGCTGCGACAAGATGAAGTAGCCGCGCACGTTGAGGTTCATCACCTTGTCCCAGGCCTCCACGGGGTGGTCTTCAGCTGGCGAGCCCCAAGCCGCGCCTGCGTTGTTGACCAGGATGTCCACATGACCCAGGCGTTGCAGTGTCTCGTCGGCCAGGCGGCGGATGTCTGCTTCGTTGGAGCAGTCGGCAGCGATCCAGCGCGCGTCGATGCCTGCGGCCTGCAGATCGGCAGCGGCTTCCTCGAGGTCAGACGCCTTGCGCGAGCTGAGCACGATCTTGGCGCCCGCCTCGCCCAGCGCGTGGGCCAGCTGCAGGCCCAGGCCGCGCGAACCGCCGGTGACCAGCGCGGTTTTGCCCGTCAGATCAAACAATTGTTGGATGGTGCGTGTCATGTGAATGTCTCCTTGGTCTTTTGCAATTCGGTGGATATTCTCAACCCCAGGCCCGGCGATTCGGTGCGCCGGCAGGGTGCTGGAATGCAGGCAGCCATTGTGCTGCGCCTGAAGGCAGCATTGTGTCGCCGCCGCGTCGGCGCAGCGGGAAAAGGCGGTGTCAACCAAGTGTCCCGAGTTGGAAGTTCGTTGATGAACTAAAGAGGTCGAAATCGTCGGCAGGCAAGGAGCAAACCGCAGCGATGGTCGTAGCTATCGCGAGGATTTGCAACGCAGTATGGCGACGACTCCCGGCATCTTTCTGAAACGAATCTTCAACTCGTGACACTAGAGGTCGACCTTGAGCCGCGCGCGCACTGCAATCAGCACCACACCGACAACAGCCACCACGCCCCCGCCCACCATCAGCACCCAGCCCGTGGCCGCGTCGGTGCGGGCGGTGGCAATGCCCAGCACCAGCGTGAGCAGGCCGCCGTAGATCAGCGCCCAGATGATTTTGTGCAAGCGCTGCAGGGTGTGCGCGGCGGCCATCAGAACGCCTCTTCAGGAAAGCTGGCGCAGGTCGCGTCGCGCGTGCTGACCACTTGAAGCCAGGCGCCGATCTTGGGCAACTCGTAATGGAAGAAAAAGCGCATGGCGCCCATGCGGCCCACGCTGGCGGGCTGTGCCAGGGCTGCATCGGCCGCCAGGGTGGCCAGCGCCACATCCAGCCACACCCAGGCCAGCACCGTGTGGCCAAAGGCCTGCATGTAGGGCACGGCGTTGGACAGCGCATCAGCGGGTTGGCCCGTGGCCCAGGCGGCCTTGGTGGCCGCGCCCACGTCCTGCAGCGCCTTGCCCAGCGCGTTGGCGTGGGCAGCCAGCGCGGGCACCTGGATGGCGCGCTCGATGGTGGCGTTGATGCGCCCGGCCAGCAGTTGCAGGCCCCGGCCGCCTTCCATCAGCACCTTGCGACCCAGCAGGTCCATGGCCTGGATGCCGTGGGTGCCTTCGTGGATCATATTCAGGCGGTTGTCGCGCCAGTACTGCTCCACCGGGAAGTCGCGCGTGTAGCCGTAGCCGCCGTGGATCTGGATGGCCAGGCTGTTGGCCTCCAGGCACCATTCGCTGGGCCAGCTCTTGGCGATGGGGGTCAGCACCTCCAGCAGCAGGCGGGCTTCGTCGGCCGCAGCGGCATCGCCCGTGTGTTGCTCGTCCACCAGCCGCGCGCAGAACAGGTT
>NZ_JADHVT010000008.1 GCF_016783915.1 Acidovorax sp. | reverse complement strand
AAGCACCGCCGCCCGGCCAAGGCGAAGAAGGTACCATCGAAAAGGTCAAGGAGCGGCGCAACCTGTTTTACCGACAGGACGAGATCCGCACCAAGTCATTTGCTGCCAACCTCGATCAGGTGCTCATCCTGATTGCGGCAGAACCGGTGTTCTCCGAAAGCCAGCTCGCCCGCGCGCTGATTGCGGCCGAGGCGGAGGGCATCCAGCCCATCATCGCCCTCAACAAGAGTGATCTGGTCGAACCCTTCGCCCGAGCATGGGAGCGCCTGCTTCCCTACCGGCACATGGGCGCAGGCAAACACTATGGCGTGCTGCCGCTGTCGCTGGCACTGTCCAGCGATGTGGACCGAGCCCTGCTCATGGAACACCTGCGGGGCAAGACCACGCTGGTGCTGGGCCCGTCGGGGTCTGGCAAGAGCACGCTGATCAACCTGCTGGTGCCAGGCGCCTCGGTACTGACTGGCGAAATCTCGCAGGCGCTGAACTCGGGCAAACACACCACCACCAGCACCCACTGGTACTGGATGGATGCAGCGCGCACCACGGCGCTCATCGACTCGCCGGGGTTCCAGGAATTCGGGCTGCACCACATCGCCCCCATGCAACTGGCGGCCTGCATGCCCGACATCGCCGAGCATGCAACGGCCTGCAAGTTCTACAACTGCACCCACCTGCACGAACCGGGTTGTGGTGTGCTGGATGCCGTCAAAAAGGGCGCAGGCGCTGGAGGAATAAGTCCTTTTCGCTACAAAATATATAGCGATTTATTTGAAGAGCTGAGTCATACCCGGTATTGACAAGCCTCCATCTAGCGACGCTGCACCAGATAGCGCAGCAAGACTTGGTTAGCCCAGCAAACGGGCCAACGTCAGCAGAGCCAGCAGCAGCATCCAGACCACCACCGAGCGCCACACCAGGCCCACCACGCTGCGCAGATGGCCCACCTCGGGCTCGCGGCCGGGGGTGGAGTCGCTATCGCCCATGTCGGCGTCAATCTCCAGGCCATGTGGCGCATGCAGCTCAGTACGTGCCTTCAGCGCTTCACCGCCCAAACGCACATTGATGGCACCTGCTGTGGCGGCGAGCACCACACCATCGTTGTCGTTGGGAAACCGCTGCGCATGAAAACGCCAGCCTTCAATCGCCTCTTCAAAGCTGCCAACCACCGCAAAGCTCAGCGCCGTGAGCCGCGCGGGCAACCAGTCGATGGCGGTCCAGGCCTGCGCGGAGGCCTGCTGCAGGGATTCGCTGGCGGGTAACGCGCCCGTACGCTGCTTGTAATGCCAGTAGCGCGAGACAAATTCGGCCAGGCGATACAGCACCGCCCCCGTCGGCCCCAAACCCAGTGCAGCCAGCACCGAGAACCAGGCCAGCACGCCAAACACGTGCCGGTGGGCTGCCAGCACCGAATACTCAATCACATGGCGCACGATTTCGCTGCGCGGGAGCGCGCCTACGTCCACCTGCTGCCAGTGCGCCAAACGCTCGCGCGCCGCATCTTCATCGCCCTCTTCCAGCGCATCGCGGATGCCGGTGAAGTGGTGGCTGAACTGCCGAAACCCCAGAGTGACGTACAGCACGGCGACGCTCCAGAGCACAGCAAACGGCCAGCCAAGGCCCCACATCAACAGCCAGTGGATGGCCAATGTGACCAGAGCGGGCACGAGTACCGCGAGACTCCACGCCACCCAGCCGTGGTGCGACTTGCCCGCATCGAAATTGCGGCTCACGGACAACGCCCACGCACGCAGCCCCGCGTGGATGGAATTGCTGCGAGCCAGAGGGCGGGCCTGCTCGATCAGCAGAGCGAACAGGATGGCGAAGAAACTCATGGGGGGCAATGATACTGGCGCCAAGCCACCGGAGCACGTGATTCCGCCGAACCTCAGCGACACATGCACCACGAAGAGCGCAACACGCTCGCAACCCTAGAAACCGGCACAGCCTAAGCCAGTGCCCCTGCGCAAGGGCCGCCCCGCCAAACCGGAGGCGCCCCCCTTGCGGAGGAAGCCGCCAAAGCGACTCAAGGGGGTTCATTCAGCCATCATGAACCGGTAGAAATTGCGCAGCATGCCAGCCGTAGCGCCCCAGATGAAATGGGTCTTGTCGCCCTTCTGGTAGGGCATGGAGAACCATTCACGGTGCACGCCATCGCGGTCGAACACATGGCGGCGGTGGTGGGCCGGATCGAGCAGGAAGGCCAGCGGCACCTCGAACAGGTCGGCCACTTCATACGGGTTGGGCCGAAGCACGCAGTCTGGCCGCACCAGGGCGACCACTGGAGTGATGATGAACGACGATCCAGTCACATAGGTTGGCAAGATTCCCAGCACCTCGACAAACTCCCGGTCCAGCCCCACTTCCTCCTGTGCTTCGCGCAAGGCGGTTTCGGCAGGGCTGGCATCTTCCGGATCGGCGCGACCACCCGGGAAAGCGACCTGCCCGGAATGCGTGGACAGGTGTGCAGTGCGCTCCGTCAACAGCACCACGGGCTGCTCGCGCAACACGATAGCCAGCAACACGGACGCATGGGCTGGCTCGCGGTTCATGAATTGCTTCTCCAGCACCACCTCTGGCTCCCACTGGGGTGGTTGCGCAAAACGCGCGCGCAAAGCATCGGGCGTTTGCGCAGCCAGTGACACGGCGGGCAGGTGGGCATCCACACCCACCACCGGCACCATGCGGGGGTCAAAATCGGGCAGACTCGACAAAGGCGCAATGACCGACGACACGGCAGGAGGAGAAGTAGGGTTCACAAGAAGCAGGTTCCACGGACCAAAAAAGCAAAAAGCCGCTACAGGCTGATGCTGTAGCGGCTTGTCAGGACAGGCCCTCGCCTTGCTTGAATTAAGCGGCGGTGGCGGCAGCAACCTTGACGCGTTGTGGCAGCTTTTCCTTAATACGTGCCGACTTGCCGCTGCGGTCACGCAGGTAGTACAGCTTCGCACGGCGCACGTCGCCGCGGCGCTTGACTTCGATGCCGGCGATCAACGGGCTGTAGGTCTGGAACGTACGTTCCACGCCTTCGCCGCTGGAGATCTTGCGCACGGTGAAGCCGCTGTTCAGGCCGCGATTGCGCTTGGCAATCACCACACCTTCGTAAGCCTGCACACGCTTGCGGGTACCTTCCACCACGTTCACGCTCACGATGACGGTGTCACCAGGGGCGAATTCGGGGATGGTCTTGTTCAAGCGGGCGATTTCTTCCGCTTCCAGGGTCTGGATCAGGTTCATGTGAGTTTCCTAGTGATCTTGTCCGCGCCAAAAATGGCTGCATCGGGATTGACGTCTCAGTGTTTTGCGGGAGAACTCCCAGGCAAAACGGCCGGCCAGAGGATCGAAAAGCCTTTGATTATAGCAATTTAGCCGAGCTTGGCCAATACCGCCTCATCGGCGGGTGCCAAACGCCCCGCTTTGCGCGCAGCATCGATGAGATCAGGCCGGTGGCGGGCCGTGGTGGCCAAGCGCTGATCACGCCGCCAGCGCTCGATCTGCGCATGATGACCCGACAGGAGGGCCGCTGGCACCTGCTGCCCTGCCCACTCTTCGGGCCGCGTGTAATGCGGGCAGTCCAGCAGACCATCGAGCGCGGGATTGAAGCTGTCGAGCTGGTGGCTGCCCTCGTCGTTGAGCACACCGGGCTGCAGGCGCGCCACGGCGTCCAGCAGGGCCATGGCGGCAATCTCGCCGCCCGAGAGCACGAAGTCGCCCAGGCTCATCTGGACATTCACATGGGTGTCAATGAACCGCTGGTCGATGCCTTCATAGCGTCCACACAGCAACACGGCCCCCTCGCTGGCAGACCAGCGCTCCACGGCGGCGTGGTTCAGCGACTCGCCAATGGGAGAAAAAAGAACCAGCGGCGCCTCGCCGCCCTCGGGCTCACCACGCTCTGCCCGGATGGCCGCAAGACACCGCGCCAAGGGCTCAGCCATCATCACCATGCCCGGGCCACCGCCAAACGGGCGGTCATCCACCCGGCGGTAGTTGCCGTCGGCATAGTCCCGTGGGTTCCACAGGCGCACATCGACCTGGCCGCTCGCGTAGGCGCGCCGGGTCACACCGCTCGCCAGGAAGGGCGCGAACAGCTCGGGAAAGAGGGTGATGATGTCAAAGCGCATAGGGCGCGGCTCGTGACGGCGCGGTCAGTAGTCGGGCTGCCAGTCCACGGTGATGCGTTTTTCGGCCAGATCCACCTTGTCCACGAAGGCCGAGACAAACGGAATCATGCGCTCCTGTGCCTTGCCGTCCTGCTCATAGGCCAGCACCAGCACGGTCTGGGGGCCGGTAGACATCAACTCGCGCACCTCACCCAGCGCCACACCTTCACGGTTGAAGACCGACAGGCCGATCAGATCGACCCAGTAGTACTCGTCTTCGGAGGTGGATGGAAAACTGGACCGTGGCACAAAAATCCGCGCACCCCGCAGTGCCTCCGCGCCATTGCGGTCGTCAATGCCCTGCGCCCAGGCCACTACGGAGTCCGAATGGTCCTTGGCCTGGCGGATGGGCAGCAACACGGTGCCACTGAAGGTCTTGGCACCCCGCTCGGAGGGCTGCAGGTACCAGCGTTTGGACGAAAAAAGCGCCTCGGGATTGCTGCTGTGCGGCAGCACCTTGAACCAGCCCTTGACGCCCCAGGCATCCGCGATGCGCCCCACTTCAACGGCATCGGCAGGCAGTTCTGCGGGTTCGAGGGTCAACGGTGTGGTGGCCATGGCAGTGAATCCAGAATGAGAAAAGGGCGGGTTCCGCCAGACCAGCCGACGGAACCCGCCCTTTTCAGGGAGCTTTAAGCAGCCTTCTTGGCGGCTTGCTTGATCAGGCGGTCCACCGTGGGGGAGGACTGTGCGCCAACGCCCACCCAGTAAGCCAGGCGGTCTTGCACGATGCGCAGGCCTTCTTCGGATTCCTTGGCGGTGGGGTTGTAGAAGCCGATGCGCTCGATGAAGCGGCCATCACGGCGCACGCGCTTGTCAGCAACGACGATATTGAAGAAAGGACGGCCCTTGGAGCCGCCGCGGGAGAGTCGAATGACGACCATGATTTATCCTTCGGGTGGTGAACTCCGGCAACATTTGCCGTAAGCCACAGTGTTCGCAACCATATTCGCAACGCTTGAGACACGCGACATGGCCACCCGGCCAGCGACACGCTGCAAAGCCTGCGATTATATCCATTTCCCCAAAATGCCCTCTATCCGCCCCAGCACTGACAGCGATATTCCTGCCATCACGGCCATTTACCAACACCATGTGCTCCACGGCACGGGCACCTTCGAGATAGATCCCCCCTCCGAAGCCGACATGGCAAGCCGCCGCGCTGACGTGCTGGCGCGTGGCCTGCCCTGGCTGGTAGCGGAGAAAGACGGTCAAGTGCTGGGCTTTGCCTATGCCAACTGGTTCAAGCCCCGCCCGGCCTACCGCTTCTCGGCCGAAGACTCGATCTACGTGGCCGACCAGGCCCGCGGCATGGGCCTGGGCCGCAAGCTGCTGGCCGAGCTGGCGGTACAGGCCGAAGCGGCTGGCGTGCGCAAGCTGCTGGCGGTGATTGGCGACTCTGCCAACGCAGGCTCGATCGGCGTGCACCGGGCCCTGGGCTTCACCGATGTGGGCATCATGCGCTCGGTGGGCTGGAAGTTCGGCGCCTGGCGCGACATCGTGCTCATGGAAAAGACCCTGGGCGCGGGCGACACCACTTCTCCCGAATAGCGCGGCACCCATGAAAAACAAAACCGTAGCCGCCTGGCTCGCCTTTGTCGGCGGACCCCTGGGCCTGCACCGCTTTTACCTTCATGGCCTGTCCGACATGCTCGGCTGGTTGTTGCCCATCCCCACGGCGCTGGGCATCTATGGCATTCAGCGGGTGCAGCAACTCGGCCAGGACGACCACTACAGCTGGGTACTGATACCGCTGCTGGGCTTCACGATTGCCGCCTGTGCGCTGCGTGCCATCCTGTACGCGCTGATGACACCCGAGGCATGGAATGCGCGCTACAACCCCAGCGCCGCACCGGACGCCGCACCGGGCAGGACGCAATGGATCACCGTGGGCGCCATCGTGGTGTCCCTGCTGATCGGGACAACGGTACTGATGGCCAGCCTGGCATTCAGTTTCCAGCGGTACTTTGAGTACCAGATCGAGGAAGCGCGCAAGATCTCGCAGTGATCCGCTGGCAGGCGCCAATGCAAACGCCCCATCAAATTCACACTCAATGGGGCGTATGCGCTAGTGTTGATTGCCTTGAATGCTATCTATTCAATAGCATTCACGACCACTCGGCCATCAGAACAGCTGCAGGCTGATCCAGTAGGCGACGGCGGCCACGAAGGCGCTCGCCGGGATGGTCAGAATCCACGCCCAGATGATGTTGCCCGCCACGCCCCAGCGCACGGCGCTGGCGCGCTGGGTGGAGCCCACACCGACGATGGCGCCCGTGATGGTGTGCGTGGTGGACACAGGAATACCCAGCGTGGTGGCCAGGAACAAGGTCAGCGCCCCGCCCGTTTCGGCACAGAAGCCGCCCACGGGCTTGAGCTTGGTGATCTTCTGGCCCATGGTCTTCACAATGCGCCAGCCGCCAAACATCGTGCCCAGGCCAATGGCCACGTAGCAGCTGATGATGGCCCAGGCAGGGGGCGAAGCGTCAGACGCCGACGAGTACCCCGTGGCAATCAGCAGCAGCCAGATGATGCCAATGGTCTTTTGCGCGTCGTTGCCGCCATGCCCCAGGCTGTAGGCGCCTGCAGATACCAGCTGCAACCGGCGGAACCATTTGTCCACCTTGCTCGGGCGCGTGCGCCGGAAGATCCAGGCCACGGCCACCATCATGAGCGAGCCCAGCGCAAACCCCAGCAGCGGAGAGACAAAGATGAACGCCACGGTCTTGAGGATGCCCGCCGAGATCAGCGCGCCCGCACCAGCCTTGGCAATCACGGCCCCCACGATGCCGCCGATGAGCGCGTGCGAGGAGCTGCTGGGGATACCGTAGTACCAGGTGATCACGTTCCAGGTGATCGCGCCCACCAGGGCGCCAAACACCACGTGCGTGTCCACAATGCCGGGCTGCACGATGCCCTTGCCCACCGTCGCTGCCACGCTCAGATGAAAGACAAAGATCGCCACAAAGTTGAAGAAGGCGGCAAACAGCACCGCCTGAGCGGGCTTGAGCACGCCGGTGGAGACCACCGTGGCGATCGAATTGGCCGCGTCGTGGAACCCGTTCATGAAGTCGAACAGGATTGCCAGGGCCACAAGCAGAACCACAACCCAGAGGGCCGTCTGTACGGTTTCCATACTGGTCAGCCTGCGCGGATCAGGAGTTCTCGAGGACGATGCCCTCGATGCAGTTGGCCACGTCCTCGCACTTGTCGGTGATCGTCTCCAGCAGCTCGTAGATGGCCTTGAGCTTGATCACCTCGCGCACATCAGGCTCCTCGCGGAACAGCTTGCTCATGGCGCTGCGCATCACGCGGTCGGCGTCGGATTCGAGCCTGTCGATTTCTTCGCAGGTCTTGAGCGCGGCCTCGGCCACGGCCGGGTCGGCGATCTTGTCCAGCAGCTTGACGGCATCGCGCAGACGTTCGCAGCACTTGAGGCTCAGGTCCGTGAGGCGCGTGATTTCTTCCGTCATGTGGCGCACGTCGTACAGCGCCATGGTTTCAGCCGAGTCCTGGATCAGGTCGGCCACATCGTCCATGGTGTTGATCAGC
Source organism: Acidovorax sp. (assembly GCF_016783915.1). GTDB lineage: Bacteria > Pseudomonadota > Gammaproteobacteria > Burkholderiales > Burkholderiaceae_C > Acidovorax. The sequence continues at coordinate 58,562 of NZ_JADHVT010000008.1, read as the reverse complement.
GTGTGGATCTGCTCGCGGTCGATGGGGGTGATGAAGGTCTTGTGGATGGCCTTGTTCACCTCGTGCGTCACACGGTCGGCGGCACGCTCGGCGTTGTCCACATCCTGGTTGTACTTGTCGCGCAGGTGCGGGTCGCTGTAGTTGGCCACCAGTTGCGAGAAGGCCCGGGCCGCCTCGACGATGCGGTCCGCATGCTGGTTGAACATTTCGAAAAAATTGCCTTCGCGTGGCAACAGCTTGGCAAACAGCATGAAAACTCCTGGATCGGGAACGAATGGTGAGGAAAGGCCGCGCCATGACAAAACCATGACGCTTTCGTGACATGACGAGTTTAACCGTGCGCCCTGCAGGGACTGATGCCGCCGCCTCATACAGTCATGCGCATGGCGCGATAGGCGGCGGGGCGCCGGCCGTTCGGATGTTCTGTCGTCAGGCGCCCCGGAAGATGAAATACACCGCACCTACCAGGCAGAGCCCGGCCCAGAGGTAGTCCCATTTCAGGGGTTGGCCCATGTAGAACACGGCGAAGGGTACAAACACGCCCAGCGTGATGACCTCCTGCATGATCTTGAGCTGCCCCACGTTGAACTGGGTGAAGCCAATGCGGTTGGCAGGCACCTGCAGCAGGTACTCAAACAGCGCAATGCCCCAGCTGACAAGGGCGGCGACGTACCACGGCGAGGACGCGAGGTTCTTCAGGTGGCCGTACCAGGCAAAGGTCATGAAGATATTGCTGGCAGTGAGCAGCAACACCGTTTGCAGCGAAATGGGCAGAGATTGGAGCGCGTTCATGTGAGGGCGACAGGCTGGGTGGGTGAACGAAGCGGCAGATTATGAACAAAATCAGCCGATTGCGCCGGTGTTACATACCTTGACAGCTATATATTTAATAGCAAATTATTTCACCACCCACAGCATCTCCAGGCACAAAAAAAGGCACTCCCGAGGGAGTGCCTTGCTGGAAAGCAGCCGCACCACACAAGCGGTGCGCAGGCTTGCAGCCGCTTATTCGCCCAGGTAGGCAGCACGCACCTTGGGGTCGTTGAGCAGTTGCTGGCCGGGGCCCGACATGGTGATCAGGCCGGATTCCATGACGTAGCCACGGTCGGCAATCGCCAGCGCGCGGCTGGCGTTCTGCTCCACCAGCACGATGGTCACGCCCAGGGCGTACACGTCGCGCACCACCTCAAAGATCTTGTCCACCATGATGGGCGACAGGCCCATCGAGGGCTCGTCCAGCAGCAACACCTTGGGCTGGCTCATCAGCGCGCGGCCCATGGCCAGCATCTGCTGCTCACCGCCGGACATGGTGCCGGCCAGCTGGTCCTTGCGCTCGCGCAGGCGCGGGAAAATGGTAAACATCTTCTCGATGTCGGCCAGAATTCCCGCCTTGTCCTTGCGGGTGTAGGCGCCCATCTGCAGGTTCTCGGTTATGGTCATGCGTGCGAACACGCCACGGCCTTCCGGCACCATCACCAGGCCCTTTTTCACCAGGTCCCAGGCGCCCTTGCCCTTGATGCTTTCGCCCAGGTACAGGATGTCGCCATCGTTCATGGCCAGGGTGCCAGTGATGGCCTTCATGGTGGTGGTCTTGCCTGCACCGTTGGAGCCGATCAGCGAGACCAGCTCGCCTTCGCGCACTTCAAAGTCCACGCCCTTCACGGCCTGGATACCGCCGTAGGCCACCTTCAGGCCCTTGACCTGCAGCAGTACCTTGTTGGATTTTTCGGCCATTCTCAATGTCCTCCGGTGCCCAGATAGGCCTCAATCACTTTTTCATTCTTCTGCACGGTGGCAGGTGTGCCTTCGGCGATCTGCTTGCCGTAGTCCAGCACCGTCACGCGGTCACACAGGCCCATCACCAGCTTCACATCGTGCTCGATGAGCAAGATGGTGCGGTTGTCGTTGCGGATGCGGTCGATCAGCTCGCGCAGCAGCACCTTTTCGGTGGCATTCATGCCGGCGGCGGGCTCGTCCAGCGCAATCAGTTGCGGGTCAGTGGCCAGGGCCCGGGCGATCTCCAGGCGGCGCTGGTCGCCGTAGCTCAGGGTACGCGCCTTGTAGTCGGCAAACTTGCCAATGCCCACGTAGTCGAGCAGTTCCTGCGCACGCTTGGCGATGGCGGCTTCTTCTTCCTTGAAGCCCTTGGTGCGCAGCACAGCGCCCAGCAGGCCGGACTTGGTGCGGATGTGGCGGCCCACCATCACGTTTTCCAGCGCCGTCATTTCTGCAAACAAACGGATGTTCTGGAAGGTGCGCGCAATGCCCGCCTTGGCCACTTCGTGCACGGCCGTGGGCTCGTAGGGCTTGCCCGCGAGTTCGAAGGTGCCGCTGTCGGGGGTGTACAGGCCGGTGATCACGTTGAAGAACGTGGTCTTGCCCGCGCCGTTCGGGCCGATCAGGCCATACACCTGGCCTCGCTCAATGGTGATGCCCACGTCGGAGAGGGCTTGCAGGCCGCCAAAGCGCTTGGAAATGCCGGCAACCCGCAGCACCACGTCGCTGGCCGATTTCTGAATGTTCTCTGCCATGTTCTAACTTTCTGCGGTGTTCAGGTCTTCTGCGTGAGGCTCTTGCCATGGTCGGGCGCAGGCCACAGACCACGGGGACGCATCAGCATGATGATGATCATGGCCAGTGCGATCAGCAGCTGGCGCAGGATGGCGGAGTCCAGGCGGCCGTCCGTCATGGCCTGCAGGGGGCCTGCCACATAGCGCAGCACTTCGGGCAGGGCCGACAGCAGCACGGCGCCCAGGATCACACCAGGAATATGGCCGATACCGCCCAGGACCACCATGGCGACGATCATGACCGACTCCATCAGGCTGAACGACTCGGGCGACACAAAGCCCTGGAACGCACCGAACATCGCACCCGACACGCCGCCGAACGAAGCACCCATGCCGAAGGCCAGCAGCTTCATGTTGCGGGTGTTGATGCCCATCGCCTTGGCGGCAATTTCGTCTTCACGGATGGCCATCCAGGCGCGGCCGATGCGCGAGTCCTGAAGGCGGTAGCAGATGATGATGGAAACCACCACCAGGGTCAGGAAGAGGTAGTAGTACAGCGTGACGGAGTTGATGTCGAAACCGAACACCTCCAGCCGCTTGCCCAGGTCCAGGCCAAAGATCTTGACCGAGTCGATCTGACCCAGACCCTTGGGGCCGTTGGTCAGGTTGACGGGGTGGTCCAGGTTGTTCAGGAAGATGCGGATGATTTCGCCAAAGCCCAGCGTCACGATGGCCAGATAGTCGCCGCGCAGCTTGAGCGTGGGCGCCCCCAGCATGGCGCCAAAGAACGCCGCTAACAACGCCGCCACCGGTATCACGATCCACAGCGAGGTGTGCAGCCCGTTAGGGAACATGGCGGCAAACGCCGCAAAGTTGTCCGCAAGGTGCGGCGAGGCCATCAAGGCAAACAGGTAGGCACCCACGGCGTAGAACGCCACGTAGCCCAGGTCCAGCAGGCCGGCGTAGCCCACCACGATGTTCAGGCCCAGAGCCAGCAGCACGTACAGCAGGGCCAGGTCGGCAATACGCACCCAGGCGTTGCCGAAGGATTGCAGGATCAGCGGCAGCACCAGCAGCGCCACGGCGCCGATGATCCAGTTGGTTTTGGTGTTCTTCATGGTGTGAGGCTCCTCAGGCGCGATCGGCAACACGCTCACCCAGCAGGCCCGAGGGGCGCAGCGTCAGGATGATGATGAGCACGATGAACGCAAAGATGTCGGTGTAGTGGCTGCCCAGCAGACCGCCCGTGAGCGTGCCGATGTAGCCCGAGCCGATGGCTTCGATGAGGCCCAGCAGGATGCCGCCCACCACCGCGCCGGCCAAGTTGCCGATACCGCCGAACACCGCAGCCGTGAAGGCCTTGAGCCCGGGCAGGAAGCCCATGGTGTGCTGCGCCGTGCCGTAGTTAGAGGCATACATGATGCCGGCGATGGCCGCCAGAATGGCGCCGATGATGAAGGTGGCCGAGATCACCATGTCGGGCTTCACGCCCATCAGGGATGCCACGCGGGGGTTCTCAGCCGTGGCGCGCATCGCACGGCCCAGGTTGGTGTGGTTGACCAGATAGACCAGCGAGGCCAGGGCCACCGCCGTCACACCCAGAATCAGGATCTGCGTGGGCGTGATGTACGCACCACCCACCTGGAACGGCGTGCTGGGCAGCAGCGTGGGGTACGGCTTGTAGTTGGGCTTCCAGATGATCATGGCCAACGTCTGCAGCAGGATCGACATGCCGATGGCAGTGATCAGGGGGGCGAGACGGGGACTTGTGCGCAGTGGCTTGTAGGCCACTTTTTCGATCACGAAATTGAGCGTGGCAGCGACCACGCAGGCGATGAGCGTGGCCAGCAGCAAGATGACCCAACCCGGCGCGCCGGGCATGGCAGCCTGCATCATTCCAATACAGCTCCAGCTGGTGAGGGCGCCGATCATGAGCACCTCGCCGTGGGCGAAATTGATGAGTTGAATAATGCCGTACACCATCGTGTAGCCCAAGGCTATCAAGGCGTACATGCTGCCGAGTACCAGACCGTTGATGATCTGTTGCAGCAAAATGTCCATAAGAGAAGTCCTTCGTTTGTGACGTACCCACCGCTTTGGCACCGGAATCGGTACAGCCTTGTGGGCCCGACTGCCATCTAGCAAAAAACCCGCCAGGAATGCAGCTGTGCGGGTTTGTGGACGGGATTGTAGCGAGTAGTCACAACCGCCCCAATCCAAGCCGGGCGGGGTTTTCCCTCGGGTTTTCGTCACATCAGCGCGCCACGCACTGCATAAGGAATTTTGATGCACGCAAGATAATTGATGTGCAAACTTATTACCTTGATCATGCCGAATCGGCATAAAGCGCGCTGCGCAGTGCGTTGGGGCCGCCGCAGGAGGTGCGCGGCCACCTCGCCCAGCCAGCCAGACTACCGATCACGAGGCGGTGTCTGAATCTTGTACGCCAGGCGTGGCCGCTGCGGTATTGCGGTCGCGCAACTCACGCAGCTTCAGTGCGATCTTGATCTCCAGGCCCCGCTCCACGGGCTGGTAGAAGCCGGGTTCCGGCATGCCTTCGGGCAGGTAGTTCTCACCCGCCGCAAAGCCACCCTCCTCGTCGTGGGCGTAGCGGTAGCCCTTGCCGTAGTCGAGCTCTTTCATCAACTTGGTGGGCGCATTGCGCAGGTGCATGGGCACTGGGCGTGTGCCATCCTGTTTGACCCAGGCCCGCGCCGCGTTGTAGGCCTTGTAGACCGCGTTGGACTTGGGCGCCACCGCCAGGTACACCACGCATTCGGCCAGTGCCAGCTCGCCTTCGGGACTGCCCAGGCGCTCGTACACCTCGCTGGCGTCCAGCGCCAGGCGCAGTGCGCGCGGGTCGGCCAGACCCACGTCCTCGGCTGCCATGCGCACCAGGCGGCGCGCCATGTAGCGCGGGTCGGCGCCGCCGTCCAGCATGCGCACCAGCCAGTACAGCGCGGCGTCGGGATCGGAGCCCCGCACGGACTTGTGCAGCGCGCTGATGGTGTCGTAGAACTGCTCGCCACCTTTGTCGTAGCGGCGCATGCGCTCGCCCAGCACCTTGAGCAGCCAGGCATCGGTGATCTCGGGAAGTTTCTCCTGCGCGGCCGCCATGGACAGGGTTTCCAGCGTGTTGAGCAGGCGGCGCGCGTCGCCATCGGCGTAGGCCACCAGGCGGTCAATTGCTATATCTTCTATAGCAGGCAGCGCATGTTCTTTCTGCGCCAGCGCCACTATCTGCTTCAAATCCTGCTCGGACAGCGGCTGCAGCACGTACACCGCTGCACGCGACAGCAGTGCGGAGTTGACCTCGAAGGACGGGTTCTCGGTGGTGGCGCCGATGAAGGTGAACAGGCCCGACTCGACATGCGGCAAAAACGCGTCCTGCTGACTCTTGTTGAACCGGTGCACTTCATCGACGAACACGATGGTGCGCTGCTGCATGAGCCCGTCGCGCGCGGCCTGAGCCTGCTCTACGGCCTCACGGATGTCCTTGACCCCACCCAGCACGGCGCTGATGCTGATGAACTGCGCATCGAACGCATCGGCCATCAGGCGCGCAATGGTGGTCTTGCCAACGCCGGGCGGGCCCCACAGGATGCAGCTGTGTGGTCTGCCGGACTCAAACGCCAGCCGCAGCGGCATGCCCGGGCCCAGCACATGCTGCTGCCCGATCACCTCGCCCAGTGTGCGGGGCCGCAGGCGTTCAGCCAGGGGCTGGTGGGTGGAAGGGTGTACCGAGGAAGGGGCGGAGGCACCGCGTGCTGCCATGTTCGTATCCTGTCTACATCACGCTGATTTTGAAGCCAAACTGGCCTCTAGCGCCCAAAAAACATGCACCAGCAGCTATTCTTTTGAGAGCAAAACCTACTGCTTCACGACATCCGCCCCAGCCGGAGGCTTGAACTGGAACGTGCTGGCAGGCAGCGCCGTATTGGCCTGCATGCCGGTAAAACGAATCAGCGAACGCTGGCCAAAGCTGTCCAGGATGTCCAAGGCCGCAAGCTGCTCGCCCGCAAAGCCCACACGCACGCTCTTGAGCTGGCCGTCCTTGGTCTTGGGGCTGGCCAGTACCCACCGCAGGCCGTCCGCATCGGGCGAGGCCTCCAGCGTGAACTCGGCCTTCAGCGCCGACAGGTCGGGCGCGGACGCCAGCAGTGCTGCGGGCGTGCTGCCCAGGGCCTGGGATTGCGAGCGCTGCGTGACCTGGTTCAGGTCCACGTCGTACAGCCAAAGGGTCTGGCCGTCGGCCACGATGGTCTGCTCGAAAGGTTTTTTGTAGACGAACTTGAAGCGCCCGGGGCGCTGGAATTCAAAGCTGCCGCTCGATGTCTTGGTGCGCGCGGTCTGGCCATCCTTGGGGGGCGAAGTCACGGTCTGGGTGAAATCGGCCTTACCCGTCTGCGTGCCCTTCATGAAGGACTCCAGGCTTTTTAACCCGTCAGCGCTAGCCACGCTTGCCGCAGCAGCTATCAAAATTGCAGTAGCGATCTTTTTCAACAGAAACTCCTGTGGGGTAGGGTCCGGCCTTGCGGTCCGGCCGGTCATTCGCTGCGGTTGGGTACCAGCACTTCGCGCTGGCCGCTGGTGGTCAGGCCACTGACGAGTCCGGCCTTTTCCATGTCTTCCAGCAAACGCGCCGAGCGGTTGTAGCCAATGCGCAGCTTGCGCTGCACGTACGAGATGCTGGCCTTGCGGTCCTTGAGCACCACTTCGACGGCCTGGTCGTACATGGGGTCCTTCTCGCCCCCTTCGCCACCACCGCCCTCCCCTGACAGATCACCCTCGCCATCCACAGTTCCACCTTCGAGCACGCCTTCTATGTAGTCCGGCTCCCCTTGCTGCTTGAGGTAACTGACGACACGGTGTACTTCTTCGTCCGACACAAAGGCGCCGTGCACGCGAATCGGCAGGCCCGTGCCGCTGGCCATGTAGAGCATGTCACCCATGCCCAGCAGCGCCTCGGCGCCCATCTGGTCGAGGATGGTGCGGCTGTCGATCTTGGAGCCCACCGAGAACGCGATGCGGGTGGGGATGTTGGCCTTGATCAGGCCGGTGATCACATCCACGCTGGGGCGCTGGGTGGCCAGGATCAGGTGGATGCCGGCCGCGCGCGCCTTTTGCGCCAGGCGGGCGATCAGTTCTTCGATCTTCTTGCCCACCACCATCATCAGGTCGGCCAGCTCGTCGATGATGACCACGATGTGTGGCAGGCGCTGCAGCGGCTCGGGCTCTTCGGGCGTGAGGCTGAAGGGGTTGTAGATGAACTCTTCGCGCGCCTTGGCCTCGTCGATTTTGACGTTGTAGCCCGCCAGGTTGCGCACACCCAGCTTGGACATGAGCTTGTACCGCCGCTCCATCTCGGCCACGCACCAGTTCAGGCCGTGGGCCGCCTGCTTCATGTCGGTGACCACGGGCGCCAGCAGGTGCGGAATGCCTTCGTAGACCGACATTTCCAGCATCTTGGGGTCGATCATCAGCAGGCGCACATCGCGTGCCTCGGCCTTGTACAGCAGCGAGAGGATCATCGCGTTGATCCCCACCGACTTGCCCGAGCCCGTGGTACCGGCCACCAGCACGTGCGGCATCTTGGCCAGGTCGGCCACCACCGGGTTGCCCACGATGTCCTTGCCCAGGCCCATGGTGAGCATGCTCTTGGCCTCGTGGTAGACCTGCGATCCCAGGATTTCGGACAGACGGATGGACTGGCGCTTGGCGTTGGGCAGCTCCAGCGCCATGTAGTTCTTGCCGGGGATGGTCTCGACCACCCGGATGGACACCAGGCTGAGCGAGCGCGCCAGATCCTTGGCCAGCCCCACGATCTGCGAGCCCTTCACGCCGGTGGCGGGTTCGATCTCGTAACGGGTGATCACCGGGCCGGGCATGGCGGCCACCACGCGCACCTCCACGCCAAAGTCCTTGAGCTTTTTCTCGATGAGGCGGCTGGTCATCTCCAGCGTCTCGGGGGCCACGGTTTCCTGGCGCTGCAGGGGGCCATCGAGCAGGTCTACCAGGGGCAGCTTGCTGTCCGGCATCTCGGTGAACAGGGGTTTCTGGCGCTCCTTCACCACGCGGGTGCTCTGTGGCACATCCACCAGAATCGGCTCGATGATTTGCACGGGCTCGGGGTGGTGCACCTCGCTTTCGGTGCGCTCCTCCAATACCACCACTTCGCGCTCGCGGGCCGCCTTGCGGCCCACGGCGACATCCTTGGCCACCTCGCGTTTTGCCAGGCGCGACTGCACCAGCGCATCAAGGCGCCCGCCGAGAAACTCCGCCACATGGCCCCACGAGAAGCGGAACACCAGGGCCGCCCCCGCCACCGCCAGCACGATCGCCAGCAAGCCGGAGCCCGTGAAACCCAGCCACTTCACGCCAGCCGGTCCCACCAGGTAACCCAGCACACCACCAGCATGCCCAGGCAGGAACGACTCAAACCGGTACAGACGCGACCATTCAAGCGCCGTGCTGGAACACATCAGCACCACCAGACCACCCCAGAACGTGGCCCGGCGCACCAGAGGGCTGGCGGCGCCCGCCACCACTTCGCCCCCGCGCATCCAGCGCGCCAGCGACGACAGCCAGGCGCGCACGCCTGCCGCCACGCACCACCACACTGAAAACCCCAGCGCAAAGTAGCTGCCATCGGCCAGCCAGGCGCCAAAGCGCCCCGCCCAATTGGCAACGGAGCGTGCGTCGCGAGCGCCCGAGGTGGACCAGGCCGCATCCTGCGCCGAATAGCTGACGAGCGCCAGCAGCCAGAAAACCAGGGCCAGCAAGCCCACCACCAGGGCGATTTCGTGGCCAAAACGGGCGGCGCCCGTGCGGGGCGGCGACTTGGCAGCCGCCGATGCATTCAGGGTATTGAGGGAATAGGTCATAAACGTGCGGGGTGAGCTTACCCCATGCGTTGCGCTGGGCGCACCACCCGGCGCAGGGTCCACCCCCCGGCTTTCAGCCCAGCGCGTTCAGCCGGTCCTTGAGCAGGGTGGCACCGCTGGGCAGCGCCTCGATGAAGCCGCGCTCCTCCAGGTCTTTCATCACGCGGCTGACCATTTCGCGGGAAGCTCCGACCATCTTGGCCAGGTCCTGGCGGGAGATTTTGTCCTTGATCAGCAGCTGCCCCTGCGCATCGGGCACCGCAAAGTCCAGCAAGGCATGGGCCACCCGGCCGTACACATCCAGTAACGCGAGTGACTCAATCTTGCGATCAGCATGGCGCAGGCGCTTGACCAGCCCGCGCATCACCACCAGCGACATGGACGCGTTCTCGGTGAGGCAACGTGCAAACTCCGCACGCCCCAGCATCAGCACGTCGGTCTGCACCTCCGCACGCACCGTGGCCGAGTGGGGTTCGTTGTCGATGATGCTCATCTCGCCCAGGTAGTCGCCCTGGGCCAGGGTGGCCAGAATCACCTCACGCCCCCGGCTGTCCGACGTCATGACCCGGGCGCGCCCTGTGAGCAGTATGAACAAGGCATTGGACTTTTGCCCCTGCTCCACCAGAGCCTCGCCACGCTTGAAGCGGCGCTTGATCACCGCACCGCTGATCACCTCGGCCTGCGCCACGGTCAGCAGCGAGAACAAGGGCACCCGGCGCAGCAGGTCCAGGTTGGACAACATCGTCGACATGAAACATCTCCTTTCAGGGCGCGACCCAGCCGGAGCCGCAGCGGTCATGCAGGGGTTATCAATGGGTTCTTACAATCACCGTGATTGAAAACGGGGCCACTCTTGCGAGCGGACGCCGGTTGATACTCGGCGGCTCGACCCCCAGCTTTCCCAACAGCGCCCCATGTAGCGGGCGCAAAACACAGGCTTTTACCATGTCCACCACCCAACACGCGAAAGTTCTGATCCTTGGCTCGGGCCCAGCGGGCTACACCGCAGCGGTTTATGCCGCCCGCGCCAACCTGAACCCGGTGCTCATCACCGGCATGGCCCAGGGTGGCCAGCTGATGACCACCACCGAGGTGGACAACTGGCCTGCCGACGTCCACGGCGTGCAGGGGCCGGAGCTGATGCAGCGTTTTCTCGAGCACGCCGAGCGCTTCAAGACCCAGATCATCTTCGACCACATCAACAAGGTCGATTTCAGCAAACGCCCCTTTACGCTCACCGGCGATAGCGGCACCTACACCTGCGACGCATTGATTCTGGCCACTGGCGCATCGGCCAAATACCTGGGCCTGCCCTCGGAAGAGGCCTTCATGGGCAAGGGTGTGTCCGGCTGCGCGACCTGCGACGGGTTCTTCTACCGCGAGCAGGATGTCTGCGTGGTGGGCGGCGGCAATACGGCGGTGGAAGAAGCGCTGTACCTCTCGAACATCGCCCGCAAGGTCACACTGGTGCACCGCCGCGACAAGTTCAAGGCCGAACCCATTCTGGTGGACAAGCTCAACGAAAAAGTGGCAGCGGGCAAGATCGAGCTCAAGCTCTTCAACACGCTCGACGAGGTGCTGGGCGACAACACCGGCGTGACAGGCATCCGCATCAAGAGCACAAAGGACGGCAGCACGGAAGACATCAAACTTCAGGGCTGCTTCATTGCCATCGGCCACGCGCCCAACACTGAGATCTTCCAGGGCCAGCTGGAGATGGAGAACGGTTACATCATCACCCAGGGCGGGCTCAAGGGTTTTGCCACCCAGACCAGCGTGCCCGGCGTGTTCGCCGCCGGCGACGTGCAGGACCATGTGTACCGCCAGGCCATCACCAGTGCTGGTACGGGCTGCATGGCTGCACTGGACGCCCAGCGCTTTTTGGAACAAGAGTCTTGATGAAAAACTGAGCAGCAGGCTATAATCTGCGGCTTTGCTGAATTCGGCCCGTTTTTGCGGTCCTTCGAAACAGGCAAATCGGGTTACCGCCACCCTTTCTGGCGAGGTGAGGCCGCAAGCCAACCTGGGCAAACAGCCCAGGGCTCAGCGAGCGGCCGTTAATAAGTATCGGAGTGTCCTCATGGCACGCGTCTGCGACGTAACGGGCAAGAAGCCCATGACTGGGAACAATGTTTCCCACGCCAACAACAAAACCAAGCGCCGGTTCCTGCCGAACCTGCAATACCGCCGTTTCTGGGTTGAGAGTGAAAACCGCTGGGTTCGCCTGCGTGTTTCGAGCGCTGCCCTGCGTTTGATCGACAAGAACGGTATCGACTCGGTGCTCGCAGACCTGCGTGCCCGTGGCCAGGCTTAAGGAGTAGCACCATGGCAAGCAAAGGCGGACGCGACAAGATCAAGCTGGAATCCACTGCGGGTACCGGTCACTTCTACACCACGACCAAGAACAAGAAGACCATGCCCGAGAAGATGCTGATCATGAAATTTGATCCCAAAGCTCGCAAGCATGTGGAATACAAGGAAATGAAGCTGAAGTAATTCAGTCTCTTTCTTGTCATCCAAAAAGCCGCCCGGCATCCAGCCCGGCGGCTTTTTTCATGGACGACTCTCACGCGCGACCTGCCGCGCACCCCGCCCCCTGCCGCAGCAGTCCAACCTCCATCGACCACTTGCTCCCCGCCAGCTTTTCGCGCTGAACCCACAGCCAACAAAAACCGCTGAAGGCACAAGGCCCTGCAGCGGTTTGGGGGGAGGTGCGCCGGGGTCAGTGGTCCGACCGGCTGCGCCACCAAGGCGTTACATCAAACCCGTGCAGCGCGCAGACGGATGGAGAACTCGCGCAAGGCCGCCACACCGCTTTCTTCCGCCCGGCGGCACCAGGCTTGCAGGTCCGCAGTGAGCTGCTCGCGGGATTGGGAGGTGTTCAGCCACAACTGACGCAGCTCTTCGCGCATGGTCACCATCTTGTCGAGCGTCGGAGATGCAGCGCGGGCCTGCGCCAGCTGGGGCAAGGCACCTGCTGGCACCTTCTCGGTATCGCGGTGCAGCCAGCGCTTGGCGGCCTTGAGCACCGATACGTCGGCCTGGCGCGCCTGCAGCGCGGCAATCTCATCCTTGCAAGCCTGACGCACGCCGCGCGCATAGCCAGCCATCACTTCGTAGCGGTTGGCGATCAAGGCCTCCAGCGTCTTTTCATCGGCCACGGGCTTCACATCGCCCAGTTGCAGCTTGGGCGGCACCTTCTTCACATTGGCCCAGCCAATTTTCTTCATGAGGCTGATGTACACCCAGCCAATGTCGAACTCATAGGGCTTGACCGAGAACTTGGCCGACGTGGGGTAGGTGTGGTGGTTGTTGTGCAGCTCTTCACCGCCAATGATGATGCCCCAGGGCGACAGGTTGGTGCTGGCGTCCTGCGCCTCGAAGTTGCGGTAGCCCCAGTAGTGGCCCACACCATTGACCACCCCTGCTGCCCAGAACGGAATCCAGAGCATCTGCACCGCCCACACCGCGGCGCCCAGGGCGCCAAACAGGGCCAGGTCCAGGATGAGCATGAGGCCCACGCCTTGCCAGCCGTAGCGGGTGTACACATTCCGCTCCATCCAGTCATCGGGCGTGCCGTGGCCGAACTTCTTGATGGTTTCCATGTTCTTGGACTCGGCGCGGTACAGCTCGGCGCCGCGCCACATCACGGTATCCAGCCCGCGGGTCTGGGGGCTGTGGGGGTCGTCCACGGTTTCGCATTTGGCGTGGTGCTTGCGGTGGATGGCCACCCATTCCTTGGTGACCATGCCAGTGCCAATCCACAGCCAGAAGCGGAAGAAATGCGAGGGGATAGCATGCAGGTCCAGCGCACGGTGCGCCTGCGCGCGGTGCAGGAAGATCGTGACCGCCGCAATGGTGATGTGGGTCGTGGCAAGGGTGTACAACACGATCTGCCACCAGGCCAGGTTCCACAACCCATGTCCCAGCCAGTCAATGGCGGCGTTCAGTACAGCCCAGTCGGGTAACAGCATATTCACAAAAACCTTACTACAGAGAACCCGCTCACCAACGAAACAGGTGGTTAATTTTAGATGGCCTGCCTCTGAACGGATCAGGGGAATCCACAGTATTTACGCTGGTTTAGAGCCATACCCCCAGCATTTCAGTCCTTCTTGGCCCAGATGGCGGCAAAAAACCCGTCGGTCTGATGCAGATGGGGCCACAAACGCAAATAGCTATTGCCCGATGCGCCGCCGCTGCACAAACCCTTGGCGCCCTCGACCTTGAGCTGCTCCAGCAGTTCACCAGCATCCAGCAGCTGAAAGTCGGGGTGTGCGGCGCTGAAGGCCTCGGCAATGGCCTCGTTTTCTTGCGGCAGGATGCTGCAGGTGGCATACACCAGACGGCCGCCCGACTTGAGCAGGCGGGCTGCGCTGTCCAGGATGGCCGTCTGCTTGGCCACCAGCTCATCGATGGCCTTGGGCGACTGGCGCCATTTGAGGTCGGGGTTGCGCCGCAAGGTGCCCAGGCCCGAGCAAGGCGCGTCCACGAGGACGCGGTCGATCTTGCCCGCCAGACGCTTGACGCGGTCGTCGCGCTCGTGCGCGATGGCGGCGGGGTGCACGTTCGACAGGCCGCTGCGTGCCAGGCGGGGCTTGAGCGCATCCAGACGGTGTGCTGACACATCGAACGCGTAGAGGCGCCCGGTGCTGCGCATGCTCGCGCCAATGGCGAGCGTCTTGCCCCCTGCGCCGGCGCAGAAGTCCACCACCATCTCGCCACGCTTGGCGTCCAGCAGCAAAGCCAGCAGCTGTGAGCCCTCGTCCTGCACCTCGATGGCGCCCCGTGTGAAGGCATCGAGCTTGGTCAGCGCAGGCTTGTCGTCAATGCGCAGGCCCCAGGGCGAATACGGCGTAGGGACTGCCTTGATACCGGCCTTGGCCAGCTCCTTTTGCACATCGGCACGCTTGTCCTTGAGCGCGTTGACGCGCAAATCCAGGGGTGCGCTTTGGGCGAGACTTTCCACCAGCGGCCAGAAACCATCGCCCAACTGGTCCTTCAGGGGTTTGACCATCCATTCGGGCAGGTTGTGGCGGTGGCGCTCCATGAGGTCATCGACCGTGACAGCATCGCACTGGTCCAGCCAGTTCTTTTCCTGATCGGTCAACGCGCTCTTGAGGAAGTCGCGCGGGCCGTAGAAGCCTAGGATGGCCAGGCGGCGCTCCTTGGGACCCGAGCCCGACGGAGCCATGTGGTCAAACAGCAGCTTTTTGCGCAGCACGGTGTAAACCGTTTCAGCCAGCGTGGCGCGCTCGCGCGGCCCCAGGCCCCGGTTGTCGCGGAAGAAACGTGACACCACCGCGTCGGCGGGGTGTTCAAACGTGAGGGTGAGCCTGACCAGTTCGGCACAGGCGTCGAGAAGAACTTTGGGATGCATCCCCCGATTGTCCCATTCCCCGCCGCGAGGGCCCGCTCGACGCCTTTTCTTTGGCGGTCCATTGCCCTGGCAGCGCAGCGCCCCAAAGCGCTGCAGAACGGGTATGCAACAAAGTCAGCGCTGGGATTGATCGCTCTTCTTCTTCAGCGTGAGTAGATCGGTTCAAACGCCGAGCGCTCGATCTGCTGCAGCGTCGGCGACTCTCCCGCCCACAGCACCAGCGCGGGGCCGGGCAGGCTCAGGTTGCGCTCCAGCGCGCGGCACAGGTGGTAGCGGCTTTCATCGTCCATACCCGGCAGCTCTACGAACACCAGGTAGGCCCTGCGCTGGGGGTATTCGCGCAGGTTCTTGCGCACCAGCCAGCACCGGGCCAAAGGAGCGCAGCGGGCCAGTTCGGACTGCAGCTCGGCCAGTTCGAAGGAGCTCAGGTCGTGCCGCACGATCTGGCTGAAGAACGACGTGCCCGACAGCTCTTCCCAGGCCCGTTCTTCAGACTCCTGCGCGCGCTCCAGCCGCTTGCGCCACTGCTTGAAGACGGCTGCATCGTGATCCAGCCCCAGGCGTGGCGTCTCCAGCTCGGCCAATGCCGTGCGCGCGGCCCAGTAGCGGTCGCTGCTGCCCGTCTCCCACAACCGGTGCAGCAACTGGAGCTTGCCCTCGCGATCATCATCCGCCAGGCAAGGCACCAGTCCACGCAGGGCAGCGGGGTATTCGGGGCTGCGCTGCAACGCCAGCTCGTAGAGTGCACGCACATCGGCATGCGGGTCCAGGTGGCGCTTGAGGCGGGCCAGCTCCACCAGGTCGGCGGCACTGCTCTGCGCCGTCGATGCACCCAGGGCCTCGGCGCGTGCGCGCACGCGCCCCAGCCAGGCGTGGTGCTGCTTCCATTCGCTGGCGTTGTTGCGGCACCATTGCTTGTCGAAATGCGCCACCCAGCGCTTGGCATCAGGCCCCAGCAGGGCCAGCGCGTTGCCGCGCGACCAATCGGGCAGCGTGGGGGTGGCATCCAGTGCCTCGATGCGGTCGCGCAGGCCGGGGTGGGTGTCGTCCAGATTGCTCAGGCGCTTGAGCGCCTGGCGCAAGGAGTCGTTGGCAAAGGCTGCGTCGGGGGCCTTGGCCAGGGCACGGCGCATGCTGCGGTAGGGCCCCACCGGCAAGGGGTTGCCCGCAGCTGCACACCAGTGGTTGCCCCAGAACTCCGCTTGCAGCCACGCGCCCCGTATCTCGATCTCGGCCAGGGCCGCAGCGGTCACATCTCGGCCCAGCAGCTTGCCGGCAATGCGGTCGGCCTCGTACTCGTCCTGGCGAGCCAGCGCAAAGGTCTTGGCAGAAAAGCGCGGGAAGTACCAGCGCATGAACAGCTGCGTGGCGGCAGCCACCGGCCCCTCGTCATCAGCCAGGCTGTGGTTCAAGCGCATCCATGACAGGCGCGTGCGGTAGATCCAAGCGGCAAAACGGCCATGGTCGCCACGCAGGTGGCCGTATTCATGCGCCAGAACCGCCAGGAAACGCGGCCGGTCCAGCGCCATCAGCAAGGGCAGGCCAATGCTCAGGTGGTTGACAGCGCCGCCCAGCAGCCCAAAACGCGGCAGTTGCTGGATGCTGGCGTTGAACTCGTCGGTCAGCGTGACCTTGTGGATGGGTGGGCCTTTGATCTTGCGGCGGATGCGCGCCAGCGCTTCAAACAGGTCGGGAGCATCCAGCGCTGTGATCTCCACGCCCTGGGGCTCATCAAACCGCACCCACAGCGCACGCAGGCTCACCCACAGCAGACCTCCGGCACCCAGCAGGGCCAACAGCATCGCGAAACGAAAGCGCCCTTGCAGCAACTGGGGCACCACCCACAGCAAAATGCCAACGGACAGTGCCATACACCCCAGCACCCATGCATAACCCAGGGCGGCAAACGCAGCCACACTGCGGCGGTATGCGCGACTGTTCTCGGCGCTGGCATGCTCGCTCATGCGCACCATGTGCACAAAATCTGCCTGATCCACGGGCGTCCCTCACTCTGGTTGTTTTTTTCAGCCGCCATCCTAACCACTCACGCCACCAAAGCACCATGACCGACGACGACCTGCCCGACCTCATCCGCACGCCCCCCGGCCTGTATCGCCACTACAAGGGCATGCTCTATGAAGTGATCGACACCGTGCGGCACAGCGAGACGCTGGAGCCCATGACGCTGTACCGCGCGTTGTATGGCCAGCGCGGCCTGTGGGTGCGGCCGGCCGCCATGTTTGAGGAGCAAGTGCTCATCGAAGGCGTACTGCGCCCCCGGTTTGAGAAATGGGAGGGTGAAGCCCCGCCGCCTGAACCCCGCTGATATCAAGCGACCGTGCGCGGGAACACCGCCGCCACCACCAGCCCACCGCCCGGTGCATTGCGCAGGGAAAGTTGCCCACCGTGGCGCCGGACGATGTCGCTGGCGATGGTGAGCCCCAACCCCACCCCGCCGCTCTGGCGATTGCGCGAAGCCTCGACGCGGTAGAAAGGCTCCATGACCCGGTCCAGCTCTTCGGGAGTAATGCCCGGGCCATGGTCACGCACCTCGATGGTCAGGGCGTCCGCCGCGTCGTGCAGCGTGACCTCGGCGCTGCCGCCGTAGCGCACGGCATTGCCCACCAGGTTGTCCAGGCAACGCCGCAGTGCCACGGCCTGCACGCGCAAGGGGGCAGCCTGCCCCGCCACGGTGACGGCGTGACCCATCGCCACCTGGTCGTCCGCCATGCTGTCCACCAAGGCCTGCACATCCAGATGCACCCAGGCCTCCGCACCCGCCACGCCGCGCAGGTAATCCAGCGTGGAGGCAATCATGGCGTCCATTTCGGCAATGTCGCGCCGAAACAGCTGCTGCGCCTGGGCGTCGCCCAGGCTTTCGGTGCGCAGCCGCAGCCGCGTCAGGGGCGTGCGCAAATCGTGCGACACGGCCGCCACAAAGCGGTCGCGCTCGGCCAGTTGCTGGCGGATGCGCGCCTGCATCTGGTTGAACACGCGGCTGGCGTCGCGGCATTCCAGCGTGCCGTCCTCGGGCAAAGGGGGGCGGTGGATGTCGCGCCCCAGCTCCTGCGCGGCCGTGGCCAGCCGGCGCATGGGGCGCGACAGCCAGCGCGCGGCCCACCACGCCGCAGCCACCAGCGCAGCCAGGCGCACGCTGATGTCCAGCAGCAGGCCCAGCTGCAGCGAGGACGGCGCGTTCCATATGCCTAAGCCCTCAACCGGCCTTGGCGGCGGGAACGAATGCCCATCGGCAGCCACCGCATGCGGCGGCGGGCCCGGTGGAGGCCCTGGGTGGGCGGGGCGCAGCTCGAACATCAGTGTCAGCGCCAGCACATGGCTCACGATGACGGCGGCGATGAGCAGCAGGGCGAGCCGACCGAACAGGGTGTCAGGCATGCAGCGCTGGACTGCAGCGCGCAGCTGCGATTGCGTGGGCGTCAGTGGGGCCACCCTACCTGCCCTTGCAGCGACTGCACGTTGAACAGATACCCGGCACCGCGCACGGTGCGGATCATGGAAGGCGACCGCGGGTCGTCCGCAAGCTTGCTGCGCAGGCGTGACACCAACAGGTCGATGCTGCGTTCGAATGCATCCATGGCCCGGCCGCGGGCCTGCTCCATGAGCTGGTCGCGGCTGAAAACGCGGCGCGGCATGCGCAAAAAGGTGCACAGCAAACGGAACTCGGCATTCGACAAGGGCACCACCATGCCCCCGGGCGACACCAGATGCCGCTCCAGGCTGTGCAGCGTCCAGCCATCAAACCGCACCACTTCATCAGGCCCCTGCCGCACAGGTGCCTCGGCGCCGCGCGTGCGGCGCAGCACGGTCTGGATGCGGGCCACCAGCTCACGCGGCTCGAAGGGTTTGCCCATGTAATCGTCCGCGCCCATCTCCAGCCCCAGCACGCAGTCATACGGGTTGGCGCGCGCGGTGAGCATGATGATGGGCACCCGCGAGCGCTCACGCAGCTCCCTTGCCAGCGTGATCCCGTCAGTGCCGGGCAGCATCACATCCAGCACCACCAGGCCGATGGGCTGGGCGGCCATCTGGGCGCGCATCGTCTGCGCGTCACAGGCCGCGTGGGCGGCATAGCCAAAGCGGGTCAGGTAGTCGGTGAGGAGTATGGTGATCTCGACATCGTCGTCCACCACCAGGATGTGTTGCATGGGCAGGCACAGGCACAAAAGAACGCACCAAGTTTAGGGAGGCTTAGCACCCTGCGCGGGGCAATCTGGCGGGCCTTTGCCCCCCTGTTCATGCCTTGCATCTGCCCTTTGTATCGGCCTTGGTACAAAGCGGACAAACCCTGGAGACACGCGCACCCAAGAATGGGATCGGGCCATGGCTGAGGGCTTCCGCAGTGGAGGGCCCGGCACCGGTCCACCTTTGGAACGAAAGGAACAACGATGACGACCATCAGTAGCGTCAGCAGTGCCTGGTCCAGTGCGAGCGTGCAGCGGGCATCGCGCCCGGGGCCTTCGCCGGAGCGGCTGCTGTCCAAGATCGATACCGACGGTAGCGGCGGCGTGAGCGACACCGAATTGCAGGGCCTGCTGGACAACGTGGCGAAGAAAACCGGCGTCAGCAGCCAGACCAGCGCGGCCGACCTGGTGAAGCAATACGACGCCAACGGCGACGGCAGCCTGAACGCCGACGAGCTTGGCAAGACTCTGCAAAGCGTGCTGCCACCGCCCCCCTCCACCATGGCATTTGCCCAGTCGCGCGGTGGCGAAGGCAGCAGTTCGGCCACCAACGCCACGGGCCAAGCGGGCGACGACCTGTTTGGCAAGGTGGACAGCGACGGCGATGGCGCCGTGAGCAAGACCGAGCTGCAGGCCCTGCTGGAGGCCATGTCCGGCGGCACCGCCAGCCAGACCGGCGTGAGCAGCGACGACGTGTTCAGCCAGCTGGATACCGATGGTGATGGCAGCCTGACGCAGGCCGAGTTCGATGCGGGTCGTCCCTCAGGCCCCGGCGCGGGTGCCGAGGGCATGCAGGCCATGGGCGGCATGCCACCACCTCCGGGTGGTCCGAGGGGGGCAGGTGGCGCTGACGCCGCATCCGACAGCAGCTCGGCGACCAGCTACGACCCCCTGGACACCAACGAGGATGGCGTGGTCTCGGCCGCCGAGCGCCTGGCGGGAGGAACCAGTACGGCCGAGCAGGACGCCATCACCGCGCTGTTCAACGCCATCGACACCGACGGCGATGCCAGCATCAGCGCCAGCGAGTCGAAGGCGTTCATCGACCAGCTGACCAGCCAGGTGCAGTCCACCACCACCAGCACCAGCACCGAGTCCACCGGCCGCAACGACCTGGCGCGGCTGGCCGACTTTGCGCGACAGCAGTACGAACGCGCCGCCAGCGACTGGCGCACGGCGTCGAACACCAGCAGTCTGAGCGCCGTGGCCTGACAAGGTGTGAACGACCAGGCGGCGCCCTCCGGGACGCGCCCCTGATTTCTGGCCGCACAGTGCGATTCGCCCGTCAGTTGACGAGCTGTGCGAGCCAGAATCCGGCCCCGGGGTTGGTGGGTGGGCCCTGGGACACGAAATCTGATTCAAATCGGCCAGATGCGCTAGTGCATCATGCCTTGATAGCTATAAATTTAGCAGCATTAACCCTGTCAGCGAGGGAGCGGTGGGCACGCCACGCGCCCAGCCTGCCTCGCCCCGACCTCCCCCCCTACAGGGAGCGCACCAGCGCCCGCACGGCGCGGGGGTAGATCACATGCTCCTGGGTCAGCACCCGGGCGGCCAGCGTCTCGGCGGTGTCGCCCGGCAGCACCGGCACCACGGCCTGGTCGAGAATGGGGCCCACATCCAGCTCTGCTGTCACCTGGTGCACCGTCACGCCCGCAAACTTGCAGCCCGCGTCGATGGCGCGCTGGTGCGTGTGCAGCCCGGTAAAGGCTGGCAACAGCGAGGGGTGGATATTGATGAGCCGCCCGGCGTAGTGCGCCACAAATCCGGGCGTCAGAATACGCATGAACCCCGCCAGCACCACCAGCGTAGGCTGGTGGCGGTCGATGGTGGCGGCCAGTTCCGCATCGAACGCCTCGCGGCTGGCAAAGGCCTTGTGGTCTAGCGCCTCGGCGGCGATACCGTGCTCGCGCGCAAACACCAGCCCCGCAGCATCCGGTTTGTTGCTGATCACGGCCGCCACGCGGGCGCCATAGCGATGGGCCCAGTTCTCTTGTTGCGCGGTGCGAACGATGGTGGCCATGTTCGAGCCGCCGCCAGAGATCAGAATGACGATGTTCTTCATAAATTGCCCCGGATTATCCCAGCCATGCCTTTTGACCCTGCGACCCGCCCCCTCACCCCCAACGAAGCCCGCGTGCTTGCCACCCTGATGGAAAAGGCGCGCACCGTGCCCGACAGCTACCCCATGTCGCTCAACGGCCTGGTCACGGGCTGCAACCAAAAAACCAGCCGCGACCCGGTGATGAACCTGAGTGACGCCGAGGCGCAGGAGGCGCTGGATTCGCTCAAGCTGCTGACGCTGGCGTTTGAAAGCAGCGGCAACCGCACCACACGCTGGGAGCACAACTTCCAGCGCGGCGTGGGCGTGCCCGAGCAGTCGGCCGTGCTGCTGGGCCTGTTGATGCTGCGCGGCCCGCAGACGGCGGGCGAGCTGCGCATCAACGCCGAGCGCTGGTACCGGTTTGCCGACATTTCGTCGGTCGAAGCCTTTCTGGACGAGCTGCAGGAGCGCAGTGCCGAAAAGGGTGGCCCGCTGGTCGTGCAGCTGCCCCGCGCTCCTGGCGCGCGCGAGCAGCGCTGGGCCCACTTGATGTGCGGGCCGGTGGATACCACCGCCAGCCATTCAGCGCCCGGGAATACGGCAACAGCCGCATCGCCCGCATTGCAGGCCCGTGTGGACGCCCTGGAGGCCGAAGTGGCGAGCCTGCGCAACACCGTGCAGCGCCTGTGCGCCGAGCTAGGCATTTCCCCTGACTTCAGTCCAATGTCGCCACCCGGACAGGAATAAAACGAACGACCGTGCTACAAATGCGTAATCATTAGGAGACGCACCGCATGGATCTCGCATTCACCCCCGAAGAGCAGGCCTTTCGCGAAGAGATTCGCGCTTGGGTTCACGCCAATCTGCCCAAAGAAATCTCTCACAAGGTCCACAACGCCTTGCGCCTGACCCGCGAGGACATGCAGGGCTGGGCCAAGATTCTGGGCAAAAAAGGCTGGCTGGGCTTTGGCTGGCCCACAGAATTTGGCGGCCCCGGCTGGACGGCCGTGCAAAAGCACCTGTTTGAAGAAGAATGCGCCCTGGCCGGCGCGCCCCGCATCGTGCCGTTTGGCCCGGTGATGGTGGCCCCGGTGATCATGGCGTTTGGCAATGCCGAACAGCAAAAGCGCTTTTTGCCTGGCATCGCCAGCGGCGAAGTGTGGTGGAGCCAGGGCTACAGTGAACCCGGTTCTGGCTCGGACCTGGCCTCCGTCAAGACCCGCGCCGAGCGCGTGGGCGACAAGTACATCGTCAATGGCCAAAAGACCTGGACCACCCTGGGCCAGTACGGCGACTGGATGTTCAACCTGGTGCGCACCAGCACCGAGGGCAAGCCGCAAACCGGCATCTCCTTCCTGCTGCTGGACATGAAGTCCAAGGGCGTCACCGTGCGCCCCATCAAGCTGCTGGACGGCGAGTGCGAAGTGAACGAGGTGTTCTTCGACAACGTCGAAGTGCCCGCCGAAAACCTGATCGGCGAAGAGAACAAGGGCTGGACCTACGCCAAGCACCTGCTGAGCCACGAGCGCACCAACATCGCCGACGTGAACCGCAGCAAGCGCGAACTGGAGCGCCTCAAGCGCATTGCCAAGACCGAAGGCGTATGGGACGACCTGCGCTTCCGCGACCAGATCGCCCTGCTCGAAGTGGACATCGTCGCCCTGGAAATGCTGGTGCTGCGGGTGCTGTCGGCCGAGAAGTCAGGCAAGAACTCGCTCGACATCGCAGGTCTGCTCAAGATCAAGGGCAGCGAGATCCAGCAGCGCTATGCCGAGTTGATGATGCTGGCCGCCGGCCCCTTTGCCATGCCCTTCATCGAAGAAGCCATGGAAGCTGGCTGGCAAGGCAACTTCCCAGGCGGTGTCACCGCCAACGCACCGCTGGCATCCACCTACTTCAACCTGCGCAAGACCACGATCTATGGCGGCAGCAATGAAGTTCAACGCAACATCGTCGCGCAGACGGTTCTGGGCTAAGGAGACAAGAACATGGATTTCGATTTTTCTGACGACCAGGAACAACTGCGCGACGCCGTGCGCAAGTGGGTGGACAAGGGCTACACGTTCGAGCGCCGCCGCGCCGCCGTGGCCGCTGGCGGTTTTGACCGCGCCGCATGGAACGAGCTGGCCGAGTTGGGCCTGACCGCCCTCACCGTGCCCGAAGCGCACGACGGCATGGGTCAGGGTGCCATCGATGCGATGGTCGTGGCCGAAGAACTGGGCCGCGGCATTGTGCTGGAGCCGATTGCGCAAGCCTTCATTGCCAGCAGCGTGCTGTCGCACTACGCACCGGCCGACGTACAGGGCGCATGGCTGCCCCGCGTGGCCAGCGGTGAAGCCCTGGTGGTGCTGGCCCAGCAGGAGCGAAAGGCGCGCTACCGCCTGGACGTTTGCGATGCAAAAGCGGCCAAGGCGCAATCAGGATATGCGGTAACAGCTATCAAAAGCGTAGTACCTGCGGGCGACAAGGCCGACGCCTTCATCGTGCCTGCGCAGCTCGACGGCCACATCGCCCTCTTTCTGGTCGAACGCACTGCCAGCGGCGTGACCACGCAGGGCTACGTCACGCAAGACGGCAGCCGCGCCGCTGAGGTGCACCTGACCAACGCCCCTGCCACGCTCATCACCACCGACGGCCTGGCCGCGCTGGAGCTGGCTGTGGACACTGGCATCGCCGCAGCCTGCGCGGAAGCCGTTGGCGTGATGGACAAGACCGTGGCCATCACGGTCGAATACATGAACCAACGCAAGCAGTTTGGCGTGTTCATTGCCAGCTTCCAGGCACTGCGCCACCGCGTGGCCGACATGAAGATGCAGCTGGAGCTGGCCCGATCAATGAGCTACTACGCCAGCCTCAAGCTCGGCGCCCCCGCTGCCGAACGCCGCGCCGCCATGGCCCGTACCAAGGTCCAACTGGGCCAATCGATGCGTTTTGTGGGCCAGCAGGCTGTGCAACTGCATGGCGGCATCGGCGTGACGGACGAATACATCGTAAGCCACTATTTCAAGAAGCTCACGCAGTTGGAAGTGACTTTTGGCGACACGCTGCACCACCTGGGTGAAGTGTCCGCCCGCATGCAAGACACCGCAGGCGTGTTCGCCTGATGTGAACTGACGCAGCCGCGTAACACCCGCAGACGATGCTCGTGGATTCCCCAGTCCACGGGCATTTTTTCTTTTTGGAGACACCCCCATGAATCACGCATTCCTGTTGCCACGCCGATCCCTTTTGCTGGCTGCCGCTGCGGCCGCCACCCTGGCGCTGGCAGGCTGCGCTACCAAGAGCCCCAGCCTGGCCGAGGCGCCGCCCATCGTCTTTGTGCATGGCAATGGCGACACCGCCGCGCTGTGGCAGACCACCGTATGGCGGTTCGAATCCAACGGCTGGCCACGCGAGCGCCTGCACGCCATTGACGTGCCCTACCCCCTGTCGCGTGATGAGGACGCCAAACCGCAGGCGGGCCGCACGTCGGCCTATGAGCATATGGCCTACCTGAAGGCCGAGGTGGACAAGGTGCTCAAGATCACGGGCGCCCGCCAGGTGGTGCTGGTAGGCAACTCGCGCGGCGGCAATGCCATCCGCAACTACATCTACAACGGCGGCGGTGACAAGACCGTGAGCCACGCCATCCTGGGTGGCACCCCCAACCACGGTGTGTGGGCGATCCCGGGGTTCCGCGAAGGCAACGAGTTCTCGGGCACAGGCCCGTTCCTCAAGGCGCTGAACGCCCCCAAGAATGCGGCGGGCGACGAGGTGAGCGGCCCCGTGAAATGGCTGACCATCCGCTCGGACAACAACGACAAGTTCGCCCAGCCCGATGGCCTGTGGATCGGCCAGAAAGGCACGGCCACCAACGTGACCGCCGCCGGCCCCGAACTCAAAGGTGCCACCAACGTGGTGATTCCGCGCATCGACCACCGCGAAACGTCGTACTCGCCCGCCGCGTTTGAAGCCACCTACCGCTTCATCACCGGCAAGGCTCCGGCACGCACCGACATTGCGGCCGAAAAATCCGTCGTGCTCAACGGCAAGGTCACCGGTCTGGGCGTGGACTCTGCGGACCCCAAGACCGGCAACTTCAGCAACAACCTGCCCCTGGCGGGCGCGCAGCTGGAGGTGTACGCCACCGACCCCGCCACGGGCGCCCGCGCGGGCAATGCCTTGCTGCGCAAAACGGTGGGTGCGGATGGCCAATGGGGCCCGCTGGCCGTCCCCACCGGCTCGCCCATCGAGTTTGTGATCGCCGCCCCCGGCTACGCCACCACCCACATCTACCGCAGCGGCTTTCCGCGCAGCAGTGATCTCATCCACCTGCGCCCCGAACGCATCGCCGACGCAGACAAGGCCGCCGAATCCATCGTCACACTGAGCCGCCCCCGTGGCTATCTGGACCCGGCGCGCGACAAGATGCTGCTGGATGGCACCCCACCTGCTGGTGTGCCCGCTGGGGCAGGTGTTGCATCTGCCAAGGTCAAGCCTGCGGGCGGCGTGCGCGCTATCGCGGCAGAGTTCAACGGAGAGCGCTTGGTGGGGCAGACTTGGCCTGCGGCCAGCGGCCACCTGGTGTTTCTCGAATTGACTTACTGATGGAATAGGCGCTGCCCGGTGCCTGTGCTGCACGCAGGACATCACCAAGAGCGGTCAAGATGGCCCCGATGGCTAGGCGCTCCGTCGCAGACAGTACGAAGGGCCTGTCAACCCTCTTTTCGGGGTCGCGAAGGCCCTTGCGGGCGTGCCAATCTAGGCGCGCGACGCCGCGTGCGCTCTTGCACACGTAAGGAGCGGAACGACGAGTGGCGCGCCCGCAGGGGCCTTCCCTTCGGGTTGCCCGGCCTGGGGGCGGTCTGCGGCGTTGCCCGCGCTTGCAAGGTGCCTACCTTGCTGCGCACAGGCGCCTTGCATCCCGCCCCCAGGTCGGGAAACGCGATCCCCGAAAAGAGGGTTGGCAGGCCCTCACGGCAAGACGGAGCAACGACGCCAGCGGGGCCATATTGGCCGCTTCGCCAACTAAGCCAACAGTCTGGAAGACTTTGGCACGTGGGCCATCAGGAACTCCATCTGATCGGCAAGGATGCGCCGGTTGCGCAGGATGAAGTCTTCCCAGAGGCTCGGCACATAGGGCGCATACAGCAACGGCATGTGCGCCTGCTCAGGCGTGCGAGGACCTTTGCGGTGGTTGCAGGGGCGGCACGCCGTGACCACGTTCATCCAGTGGTCCTGGCCGTTGCGGGCAAACGGCACGATGTGCTCGCGCGTGAGGTCTTCTTCGTGAAAATGCCCGCCGCAGTAGGCACACACATTGCGGTCGCGGGCAAACAGCTTGCTGTTGGTCAGGCTGGGTTTGAGCTCAAAAGGGTTGATGCTGGGCACGCCCTTGGTGCCGATGATGCTGTTGATGGCGATCACCGATTGCTCACCCGTGATGGCGTTGTGCCCGCCCCGGAACCGGGCGATCTGGGCACCGGACTCCCAGCGCACCTCACCAGCGGCGTAGTGAATCACCGCCTGTTCGAGTGAAATCCACGATTGGGGCAGCCCTTGGGCTGACAGCTTCAAGACCTTCAAAACACGCCTCCTGGAACACAAAGTACACAAGGATCGGAACGCAGATGTCTCGCGGGCAGCCCTGCGCGAGGCCAGCCGTGGGTCACAATATACTCCGTTTTCATGACAAATTGGCGTCCTGCGCTTATTGCGCTTGCACAGACCGCTATCAAAAAGATAACAAACCGATGAAGATCTTTCGCGGATTCCACCACCCTGGCATCGCCGATGCGTGTGCGCTGACCATCGGCAATTTCGATGGCGTGCACCGGGGTCACCAGGCCATGCTGGCCCTGTTGAACAGCGAGGCAGCACACCGGGGAGTGGAAAGCTGTGTCCTGACTTTCGAGCCCCACCCACGCGACTACTTTGCCGGGGCCCACCACAAGCCCGAACTGGCACCAGCCCGGATCGGCACCTTGCGGGACAAGCTCACCGAACTGGCCCGCTGCGGCGTGCAGCAGACCGTGGTGCTACCGTTTGACGCGCTGCTGGCAGCCCAGTCGCCCGACGCTTTCATCGACGAGGTGCTGGTGCATGGCCTGGGCGCACGTTACGTGCTGGTGGGCGACGATTTCCGCTTTGGCCGCCAGCGCGCGGGCGACTACGCCATGCTGGACGCTGCCGGGCAAGCCAAGGGCTTTGACGTAGCGCGCATGAACAGCTACGAGGTGCATGGGCTGCGCGTGTCCAGTTCCGCCGTGCGCCAGGCCCTGGCCGCAGGCGACATGGAGGCGGCCGCGCGCCTGCTGGGGCGGCCCTACACCATCAGTGGCCATGTGGTGCATGGCCGCAAGCTCGGGCGCGAGCTAGGCGCCACGGCAGAAGGCGCGGGCGATGGCTTTCGAACGCTCAACTTGCGATTTGCCCACTGGAAGCCTGCCGCCAGCGGCATCTTTGCCGTGCTGGTGCATGGCCTTGCTGGCGAGCCCTTGCCGGGAGTGGCCAACCTGGGCGTGCGCCCCTCCCTGGACCCCAATGACGTGAACGGCGGCCGCGTACTGCTAGAAACCCATTGCCTGCACTGGCCTGCGGAACTGGGCGCCGAAGGGGCGTACGGTAAAATCGTGCGTGTGGAACTGCTGCACAAACTGCACGACGAACTGAAGTACGACAGTCTGGACGCCCTGACGACGGGCATCGCGAAAGACTGTGCGGATGCGCGCGCCTACTTTGCATCGGCCCACGCCGCCCCCAACCACACCGAGACCCGGCGCCAGACCACGCGCGACCGAATTTAGGGGGCTGCCTGCGCAGCGCCTGCCCTGCAGGCCCGACACCTCCCGCGTTTCGCTCCCTCTTTCCCCGCATTGCCCCGGGCCTGCCCCGGAATGCCCCGTTTTAAGGCTCCTTCATGTCCGACAACGCCAGTACCCCCGCATCCACCGCCCCGGACTACCGCAGCACGCTGAACCTGCCTGACACCCCCTTCCCCATGCGCGGCGACCTGCCCAAGCGCGAGCCGGGCTGGGTCAAGGACTGGGAAGACCAAGGCATCTACAAGCGCCTGCGTGATGCCCGTCGGGGTGCGCCCAAGTTCATCCTGCACGACGGCCCGCCCTACGCCAACGGCCAGATCCACATGGGCCACGCGGTCAACAAGATCCTGAAGGACATGATCACCAAGGCGCGCCAGCTCGAAGGCTTTGACGCGCTGTACGTGCCTGGCTGGGACTGCCACGGCCTGCCGATCGAGAACGCCATCGAGAAGAAACACGGCCGCAACCTGAGCCGCGACGACATGCAGGCCAAGAGCCGCGCGTTCGCCACGGAGCAGATCGCGCAGCAGATGGTGGACTTCAAACGCCTGGGCGTGCTGGGCGAATGGGACAACCCTTACAAGACCATGAACCCCGCCAACGAAGCGGGCGAAATCCGCGCCTTCAAGCGCGTGATGGAGCGCGGCTTTGTGTACCGTGGCCTCAAGCCCGTGTACTGGTGTTTTGACTGCGGCTCGTCGCTGGCCGAGTTCGAGATCGAGTACCAGGACAAGAAGAGCACCACGCTGGATGTGGCCTTCAAGTCGCACGACCCCGCCAAGCTGGCCGCCGCCTTCGGCTTGCCTGCCTTGACCAAGGAGGCGTTCGTCGTCATCTGGACCACGACCGCCTGGACCATCCCCGCCAACCAGGCCCTGAACCTCAACCCCGAGATCAGCTATGCGCTGGTGGACACGGGCGAGCGCATCCTGCTGGTGGCCGAGCCGCTGGTAGCCTCGTGCCTCGAGCGCTATGGCCTCACCGGCAGCGTGCTGGCCACCACCCTCGGCAAGAACCTGGGCGGCATCGAATTCCAACACCCGCTGTACGACGTGGCCAGCGAGGACGGCAGCTTTGGCTACCGCCGCCTGTCGCCCGTGTACCTGGCCGACTACGCCACGGCCGACGACGGCACCGGTATCGTGCATTCCTCGCCCGCCTACGGTCTGGAAGACTTCAACTCCTGCCGCGCGCATGGCATGGCGCTCGACGAGATCCTGAACCCCGTACAGGGCAACGGAACCTACGCGGCGGACTTCCCGCTGTTTGGCGGCCAGCACATCTGGAAGGCCGTACCCGTCATCATCGAAGCGCTGCGCAACGCAGGCCGCCTGATGACCACCAAGGACATCACCCACAGCTACCCGCACTGCTGGCGCCACAAGACGCCGGTGATCTACCGCGCGGCGGCCCAGTGGTTCATCCGCATGGACGAGGGCGAAGGCGTGTTCACAAAGCCCGGCATGAAGCCCGCCAAGACGCTGCGCCAGATCGCACTGGACGCGATCGAGCACACCAGCTTCTACCCCGAGAACGGCAAGGCCCGCCTGCACGACATGATCGCCGGGCGGCCCGACTGGTGCATCTCGCGCCAGCGCAGCTGGGGCGTGCCCATCCCGTTCTTTTTGCACAAGGATTCGGGCGAGCTGCACCCGCGCACCATGGAGATCATGGACCAGGCGGCTGACATCGTGGAAAAGGGCGGCATCGAAGCCTGGAGCCGCGTGACGACCGAAGAGATCCTG
Organism: Acidovorax sp.; assembly: GCF_016783915.1. GTDB lineage: Bacteria > Pseudomonadota > Gammaproteobacteria > Burkholderiales > Burkholderiaceae_C > Acidovorax. The sequence goes on along the minus strand of NZ_JADHVT010000008.1, from coordinate 28,994 downwards.
GGCGCCGAAGACGCGCCGCACTACACCAAGAGCACCGACATCCTGGAAGTGTGGTTCGACTCCGGATCCACCTTCAGCCATGTGCTGCGCGGCACGCACCCCGAGGTGCACCATGACACCGGCCCCGAGGCCGACCTCTACCTCGAAGGCCATGACCAGCATCGCGGCTGGTTCCACAGCTCGCTGCTGTTGGCCTCGGCGCTGGAAGGCCGTGCGCCCTACCGCGGCCTGCTGACCCATGGCTTCACCGTGGACAGCCAGGGCCGCAAGATGAGCAAGTCGCTGGGCAATGGCATCGACCCGCAGGAGATCAACAAGAAGCTCGGCGCCGAGATCATCCGCCTGTGGGTGGCCGCCAGCGACTACTCGGGCGACATCGCGGGCGACGAGAAGATCCTGGCGCGCGTGGTGGATGCCTACCGCCGCATCCGCAACACGCTGCGCTTCTTGCTGGCCAACGTGAGCGACTTCAACCCCGCCACAGACGCCGTGCCGTTCGACCAGATGCTGGAGATTGACCGCTACGCGCTCACCCGCGCGTCCGAGTTCCAGGCCGAGGTGCTGGCGCACTACAAGGTGTACGAGTTCCACCCCGTGGTGGCCAAGCTGCAGCTGTACTGCTCGGAAGACCTGGGCGGCTTTTACCTGGACGTGCTCAAGGACCGCCTGTACACCACGGCACCCAAGAGCCTGGCCCGCCGCAGCGCGCAGACCGCGCTCTACAACATCACGCACGCCATGCTGCGCTGGATGGCGCCCTTCCTGTCGTTCACGGCCGAAGAGGCATGGAAGGTGTTCGGCAGCTCCGATTCCATCTTCCTGGAGACCTACGGCAACATCGCAGGCGTGGGCGCTGGCGCCGACGAGGGCTTGCTGGCCAAGTGGGCGCGCTTGCGTGAGATCCGCGACGCAGTGAACAAGGAGATCGAGGCCCTGCGCGCCGCCGGCCAGGTAGGATCGTCGCTGCAGGCGACGGTCACGCTCACGGCTGCGCCCGAAGACCACGCGCTGCTCGCCAGCCTGGGTGATGACCTCAAGTTCGTGTTCATCACCTCCGCTATCGAATTGGTAGCTGGTAGCGCTTTGCAGATCAGCGTCAAGCCCAGTTCAGATGCGAAATGCGAGCGCTGCTGGCACTACCGCAGTGATGTGGGCAGCGATGCCGCCCACCCCACCATCTGCGGCCGTTGCACCAGCAACCTCCATGGGGACGGCGAAAGCCGGGCGCACGCCTGATGGCCCGCACAGCACAAGCCGGGCGCACCGGCGCGGGCATGTGGCCCTGGCTGGCGTGGGCGGTGCTCCTGATGGGGGCCGATCAGATCACCAAGACGCTGATCCTCAACCACTACCAGCTGGGCGACTCCACGTTCATCACCAGCTTCTTCAACATCGTGCGCGCCCACAACACCGGGGCGGCGTTTTCTTTCCTGTCGGACGCGGGCGGCTGGCAGCGCTGGCTGTTCACCGGCATCGGTGTGGTGGCCACGATCTTCATCGTGTGGCAGTTGCGCGCCCACCCGGGCCAGAAACTGTTCAGCTTTGCGCTATCCAGCATCCTGGGCGGAGCGGTAGGCAACGTGGTGGATCGGCTCATGCACGGCTATGTGGTGGACTTTTTGCAGTTCCACTACGCGGGCTGGTACTTCCCATCGTTCAACCTGGCGGATTCGGCCATCACGGTGGGCGCGGCCTGCCTGATCCTGGACGAGCTGCTGAGAGTGCGGCGCGAGCGCTGAGGCCGCCCCCTGACTTCCCCCCCAATACGGCCCGCTGCATGCGGGCCGTGCTGTTTGGGACACCGCAACGCACCCAGCACCGACATGGGCATCTGCTCCAGCGCTATGGATTCAGGAGTATGCTTATGTGTCAGTTTTATGACAGTCCGTGTGTGCGGTTCTTGCATTGGTCCACGGGGTCTGGTCGTAGCAGGGTTTGCGCCCATCACAAGAAGAAGAAACAACGGTTTTCATGAAGCATCTCCTCAATCTCCTGGCAGCCGTGGCGCTGCTGATCTGGGGCACCCACCTGGTGCGCACCGGCATCCTGCGGGTTTTTGGCGCCAACCTGCGCCAGCTGATTGCGCACAGCGTCAGCAGCCGGTTCACCGCCGTGCTCTCAGGCATCGGCGTGACGGCCGTGGTGCAGTCGAGCACGGCCACCGCGCTCATCGTGTCGTCCTTTGTGGGCCAGGGCCTGGTGGGACTGCCCGCCGCGCTGGCCGTGATGCTGGGCGCCGACGTGGGCACCAGCGTGATGGCCGTGGTGTTCTCCATGGATCTGTCGTGGCTGTCGCCCCTTTTCATCTTTGTGGGCGTGGTGCTGTTCATCTCGCGCAAGGACACCGCCGTGGGCCGCGTGGGCCGGGTGCTGATCGGCCTGGGGCTGATGCTGCTGGCGCTGCGCCTCATCACCGAATCGACCACGGTGCTCACCCAGTCGCCCACCGTGCGTACGCTGCTGGGCGCACTCACCAGCGATCTGCTGCTGGAGATTTTTACCGGCGCCATTCTGGCCATCGTGGCGTACTCCAGCCTCGCCACCGTGTTGCTCACAGCGGCGCTGGCGGGCTCGGGCGGTATTCCGGCGGACGTGGCGCTGGGTCTGGTGCTGGGCGCCAACCTGGGCAGCGGCGTGCTGGCGGTGTTGACCACCATGAAGTCCAACGTGCAGACACGCCAGGTACCACTGGGCAACCTGTTCTTCAAGATCATTGGCGTGCTCATCATGACGCCGCTCACGGGCCTGTGGCTGCAGCATGTGAGGCCTTACGTGCCCGAAACCGCCGCCCTGGTGGTGCTGTTCCATCTGGCCTTCAACGTGGTGGTGGGCATTGTCTGCATCGGCCTGACCGGCACGGTGGCTCGCACCGTGCAGCGTCTGCTGCCTGTCGAAAAGGCGCAGGCTGCTGCGGGCACCCGGCCCCAGCATCTGGACCCTTCGGCCCTCGCCACTCCATCCCTTGCCATCTCATGCGCCGCGCGCGAAGCCCTGCACCAGGCCGACGTGGTCGAATCGATGCTGCTGGGCCTGCACAAGGTGATCCGCACCGACGACCTGCAACTGGCGGAGAACCTGCGCAAGCTCGACGACGAGGTGGACGGCCTGTATTCGGCTATCAAGTACTACATGACCAAGATCTCGCGCGAGGCCCTGGACGAACGCGAGGGCCGCCGCTGGGCCGACATCATCAGCTTCACCATCAACATGGAGCAGATCGGCGACATCATCGAGCGCGTGCTCATCGACATCGAGGACAAGAAGATCAAGAAGGGCCGCCAGTTCTCCGAGGCGGGCATGGAAGAGATCAACGAGCTGCACGCCCGCCTGATCGACAACCTGCGGCTGGCGATGAGCGTGTTCTTGAACGGCAGCGTGCGCGATGCGCAAAAGCTGCTCGAAGAAAAAGCGCGTTTTCGCGACCTGGAACACGCCTATTCGGCCACCCACCTGGCACGCCTGTCGGACAACACGGTGCAGAGCATCGAGACCAGCTCGCTGCACATCGACCTGATCAGCGAACTCAAGCGCATCAACTCGCTGTTGTGCTCGGTGGCCTACCCCATCCTGGAATCGGCCGGTGCCCTGGCGCCCAGCCGCCTGCGCACGCTCAACGAACAAAGTTGAAGCCTTTTGGGCTGCAGGCGCATATTCTCCATACGCTTTCAGCTACATAAAATATAGCAAACTGGCGTCTACGCACTGCGCTGCGCATAGCGCTGCGCCAGCACCGCACACACCATCAGCTGCATCTGGTGGAACACCATGATGGGCAGCACGATGGCGCCCACCGCGTGCGACGCAAACAGCACCTTGGCCATGGGCACACCGCTGGCCAGGCTCTTCTTGGAGCCGCAGAACACCAGGGTGATTTCGTCCTCCTTAGAGAAACCCATGCGCCGCGCGACCCAGGTGGTGGTCACCAGCGCCAGGGTCAGCAGCACGGCGCACACAACCACCAGGCCCAGCAGCGCAGACGCGGGCAGCTGCCGCCACAACCCCTCGACCACCGCCGCACTGAAGGCAGTGAACACCACCAGCAGGATGGAGCCCTGGTCCACCAGCTTGAGCGCGGCCGCCCGGCGTTGCACAAAACCGCCAATCCACGGACGCAGCAGGTGGCCCGCCACAAAGGGCACCAGCAGCTGCAAGGTGATGCGGCCGATGTTGGCCAGCGTGTCATGCTGCGCAGCACCCGCCTGCTGCTGTGCCTCGGGCAGCAGCAGACCCACCAGCAGCGGTGTGATCACAATGCCCAGCAGGGTCGATGCCGACGCGCTGCAGATGGCCGCAGGCATGTTGCCGCGCGCCATGGCCGTGAACGCAATGGCCGACTGCACGGTGGCTGGCAGCACGCACAGGTACAGGATGCCGGTGTAAAGCCCGGGCGTGACCAGCGGCAGCAGCACCGGCCGCAGCGCCCAGCCCAGCAGCGGGAACAGCACAAACGTGGTGCCCACGACCACCAGGTGCAGCCGCCAGTGCGAGAGCCCCGCCACAATGGCATCCCGCGAGAGCTTGGCCCCGTGCAAGAAGAACAGCAGCGCCACAGCGGCGACGGTGATGCCCTCCAGCGCCTGCGCCACCACGCCCGATGCAGGCAACACACTTGCGAGGGTGACGGTGCCCAGCAAGGCCAGGGTGAAGTTGTCAGGGAGAAAACGGGAACGGGCCATGGGTGACAGCGCAGCGGCAGCGCAAAAAAAATGCAAAAGGACATGGGGCACACAAACCCCAAAGACACGCATTGGACCGCAGCCTGATTCCAAAGAGAAATGGATTTCTCTGATGGATTTATGATTCGAGCGCATGAATATCACCCTGCGCCAGCTGCATGTGTTTCAGTCGGTGGCCGCCACCCGCAACTTCAGCCGCACCGGCGATGCGGTGGGCCTGACCCAACCAGCCGTGAGCCGCTGCATCACCGAGCTGGAAGCCCAGCTGGGCCTGAAGCTGCTCAACCGCACCACGCGCGAAGTGACGCTGACCGATGCGGGCCAGCGCCTGTCGGCACGCCTGCCGCGTGTGCTGGAGGAGCTGGAGAACACGCTGCTGGACGTGAGGGAACTGGCCACAGAGCGGCGCGGCCGCGTGCGTGTGGCCAGCAGCCCCACGCTGTCGGCCAACCTCATGCCCGACTGCATCGCCGACTGCCAGCGCACCCTGCCTGGGCTGGAGCTGGTGCTGCTGGACCGCATCCAGAGCGCAGTACTGGCCAGCGTGCTGTCGGGCGAGGTGGACTTTGGCGTGGTCATCGACCCCAGCGAGCGCGACGCGCTGCACTGCGAGACCATCCTGACCGAACCCTTTTGCCTGGCCTGCCCACCCGGCCACCGGCTGGCGGGCAAACGCCAGGTGCGCTGGACCGACCTGCAAGGCGAAGCGCTGGTGCTGCTGGACCACGACTCCGGCAGCCGCCGCCTGATCGACCGCGCCCTGGCCGAGCACGGCGTGACCTGCACGGTGGCCCAGGAGGTGGGCCACCCCACCACCATCTTCCGCATGCTGGACGCAGGCCTGGGCATCTCGGTGATCCCCACCCTGGCGCTCCCGCCAGAAGGCCTGACACGGCTGGCGGTGCGCCCCCTGGTGCCGCGCGTGGACCGCGAGATCATGCTGGTACACCGGAGGCACCGCGCGCTCTCGCCCGTGGCGCAGGCGGCCTGGGACCTGGTGAAAACGGTGGCGGTGCAGCGCAACACCCAGACGCCAGGCAGAAGAATCCAGTGAGAGCAGCCCGCGCGCATGGCCAACGGCCGGCTGCGGGCTTAAAGAAGAGCTCCACACACCGCTGGATGCAGCCGTGCGGGCCACGTTACAGGGCCTGGGCTGCGTCCCGGCCAGCGCGGGGAACGCCTGCAACGCCCACACCACACCGGCGACTACACCCCTAGAAACCCCGCAATCACCAGCCCGGCTTCCAGGGTGAACAAACCCTGGGCCACGCGCTCGCGCACCACATCGAGGGGGAGCAGCTCAAAGTGCTCAACCTCACCGTCCTGGTTGTCGGGCTCCATGCCCTGAGGCACCTGGGCACGGAACCAGTCAATGCGCTCGACCATGAAGCCCGCGCCACCGCCCTCGCGGCTGGGGCGGCTGAACAGCACCTGCCCACCGTGCGCCACGTCGGCCAGCGCTTCCACCCGCAGGCCGGCCTCTTCCCAGGTTTCACGGGCCAGGGCCTGCGGCAGAGAGTCGGCGGCCGAGACCATGCCGCCCATCAGCGTGTCCCAGAGCCCGGGATTATTGGGTTTGGTCAAGGAGCGCTTTTGCACCCACATGCGTCCATCAGGCGCCAGGCCCACCAGGTGCACAGCACGGGTGGCCACGCCCAGCACGCGCACCGCCCCGCGCTCCACGGTGCCGATGACCTCGCCCGCCGGGTTGGTGACCGCCAACTGCTCGTTGCGCCAAGGGCCACACAGGCCCGCATCGCGCAGCGCGGCCGCCAGGGTGTTGAGGGCATCCGTGGTGTCAGCGGGTGATGCCTGCAAATGCCAAGCACGGCCCTCAGAATGCTCTGCTTCTGATAGCTGGTAGCACTTATGAATCAAGCGCTTCAGGCTGATCTGACTGAAAAACCCCGGCGCTACCGAGCCCACCACCTGCCCCGCCACCACCAGGGGCTGGCGCGGCTGGGCCGGGGGCTGCTGCGCCGCCCGGCGCGCACCTGCCAGCCACTGGTCGAACGTGGGCGTCTGAACAGCCGCGGTCACAGCGTGAGGATGGTGCAGCCGGTGGTCTTGCGCGCTTCCAGGTCGCGGTGCGCCTGCTGCACATCGGCCAGCGGGTAGCGCTGGTCGATATGGATCTTCACCTGCCCGCTGGCCACCACGGCAAACAGGTCGTCGGCCATCGCCTGCGTGGCCTCGCGCGTGGCGATGTGGGTGAACAGGGTCTGGCGTGTAACGTAGAGCGAGCCCTTGGCGCCCAGGCTTCCGGGCGCAAACGGTGCCACCGGGCCCGAGGCGTTGCCGAAGCTGGCCATCAACCCGAAGGGGCGCAGGCACTCGAGCGACTTGTCCCAGGTGTCCTTGCCCACGGAGTCATAGACCACCTTCACGCCCTTGCCGCCAGTGATCTCCTTCACCCGCGCCGCAAAGTCCTCGGTGCTGTAGTTGATGGCATGCGCCGCGCCGTTGGCCAGCGCCAGCTGGCACTTGGCATCCGACCCCGCCGTGCCGATGAGCTGCAGGCCCAGCGCCTTGGCCCATTGGCACGCGATCAGGCCTACACCACCCGCAGCAGCATGGAACAGCACATGGTCACCGGGCTGCAAGCCTTCCACGGGCAGCGTCTTCTTGAGCAGGTACTGCGCCGTCAGGCCCTTGAGCATCATGGCCGCACCGGTCTCGAAGCTGATGGCATCGGGCAGCTTGCACACGCACTTGGCAGGCATCACGCGCACTTCACAATAGGCGCCGGGCGGGTTGCTGGCATAGGCGGCGCGGTCGCCCACCTTCAGGTGCGTGACGCCCTCGCCCACCGCCTCGATCACGCCCGCGCCTTCCATGCCGATGGTGGCGGGCATGCTCAAAGGGTACAGGCCCGTGCGGTGATACACGTCGATGAAGTTCAGACCGATGGCGTGGTGGCGGATGCGGACCTCGCCGGGGCCAGGCTCGCCCACGGTAACGTCAACGATGTGGAGTTCTTCGGGACCACCGTGCTGGCGGATCTGAACGGCAAGGCTCATGGCAAACGTCTCCTCAAACAAAAAAATGGGGCTGGAATCACGACGGCGGCCATCCTGCCACGAATCGCGTGTGGTTGCCGAAGGCCCGTGAGGCATCGATCTGCACTGGGGCCTTGTGCCCCAGGCGCAGCATGGCCCGGCCCGCACCGTTACAGTGCAGCCCCATGACTCAAAAAATCACACCCGGCACGGCCGTGCTGCTGGTGATTCCGCCCCTGCTTTGGGCCGGCAACGCGGTGGTAGGGCGGCTGGTGCATGACCTGATTCCCCCCATCACCCTGAACTTCATCCGCTGGGTGCTGGCCTTTGCCATCCTTCTGCCCCTGGCCCACGGCGTGCTGCGCGCCGACAGCCCCCTGTGGCCCCACTGGCGCCGCTATGCGCTGCTGGGGCTGCTGGGCATCGGGGCCTACAACGCGCTGCAGTACATGGCGCTGCAGACCTCCACACCCATCAACGTGACGCTGGTGGGCTCCAGCATGCCAGTGTGGATGCTGGCTGTGGGTGCCCTGTTCTTCGGGGCCACAGTGACCCGGCGGCAGGTGCTGGGGGCACTGCTGTCGGTGTGTGGTGTGCTGCTGGTGCTCAGCCGGGGCGAGTGGTCGCAGCTGCTGGCCTTCCGCCTGGTGCCGGGGGACCTGTTCATGCTGCTGGCCACCATCTCGTGGGCGTTCTACAGCTGGCTGCTGTCGCGCACCACCGAGCCCTCCAGCATCCGGGGCGATTGGGCCGCATTCTTGATGGCGCAGATGGTGTTTGGGCTGGCCTGGTCGGGCAGCTTTGCTGGGGCCGAATGGGCCAGCGGGCGCACGCACATCGAATGGGGCTGGCCGCTGGTCGCCGCCCTGGCCTTCATTGCCGTGGGACCTGCGGTGGTGGCCTACCGCTGCTGGGGCGTGGGCGTGCAGCGCGCCGGGCCTGCGGTGGCGGGGTTTTTCATCAACCTCACGCCGCTGTTTGCCGGGGTGCTGTCGGCGGCGTTTCTGGGCGACACGCCCAAAGCGTTCCACGCTGTCGCGTTCACGCTGATCGTGGGGGGCATCGTGGTGTCGTCACGGCGCTGACGGATTCAATTTTTGATAAATATCGGCAGTAGCGCCGGTATCTGTTGCCCTAGCCGCTATACAAAACGTAGCACACAGCGGTGCTCAGCTGCACCGCTCAGCCTGGCGCAATGGCGGTGGTGGTGGACTCCATCAACGCCTCCAGATCGGCCACCGGAGTGGGCCGCCCCAGCAGGTAGCCCTGAAAGTACACACAGCCATGCCGGGCCAGGAAGTCCTTTTGTGCCTCGGTTTCCACCCCTTCGGCAATCACATCCAGCTCCAGGTTGCGTGCCATGCCGAGGATGGTCTGGACGATCACATCGTCGGTATGCCGCACCCCCAGGTTGCGCACAAAGGACTGGTCGATCTTGAGCTGGTCCAGCGGCAACCGCGTGAGATAAGCCAGCGATGAATAGCCGGTGCCAAAGTCGTCCACCGAAAAGCGCACGCCCTTGGTCTTGAGCGTGCCGATCTTGGCGATGGTGTCGTCCACGTTGTCCAGCACCAGCGACTCGGTCAATTCGAGCTTGAGCAAATGCGGGCGGGCGCCGGTCTCGCGCAGCACCTCCACCACCCGCGCCACAAAGTCGCGCTGGCGAAACTGCCGCGCACTCACGTTGACCGACACCTGCAGGTGCCGGTAGCGTTCGTCCCCTTGCCAGGCCGCCAGTTGCTCGCAGGCGGTACGCAGCACCCAGTGGCCCATGGGCACGATGAGTTCGCTCTCTTCGGCCACGCCAATGAATTCGCCAGGGGGGACCAGCCCGCGCTCCGGGTGTTGCCAGCGGATCAGGGCCTCGGCGCCCACCATGCGGCCGTCCAGATGGAACTGCGGCTGGTAGTGCAGCACAAATTGCCGCCCCGTGAGCGCCATCTGCAGGTCAGTCTCCAGCTGTGCACGCATGCTGATGACGATCTGCATCTGGGGGTCAAAAAAGCACAGTGCGTTACGCCCCTGCGATTTGACCTGGTACATGGCGATGTCGGCCTCCTTGAGCAGATCCACCGAAGAGTGCACGGAGCCACCCATCAGCGTGGCGCCGATGCTGGGCGTGCTGTGGTGCGCGTTGCCACCCAGCGTGTAGGGCACGTTGAGCTTGCGCAAGATTTTCTCGCCCACCCGGCGCGCCTGGGCTGCGGCCTCATCGCGGTGGACCGACAGGTCGCTGAGCATGACCACGAATTCGTCGCCCCCCAGGCGCGCCACCGTGTCCTCGCGCCGTACGCAGGTCTTCAGGCGCTGGGCCACCTGGCGCAGCAGCATGTCGCCCACCTCGTGGCCCCGCGTGTCATTCAATGTCTTGAAGTGGTCCAGATCCAGGAACAGCAGGGCCCCGTACTGTCCACTGCGCACGCTGGCGGCAATGGCCTGCTGCATGCGGTCCATCAGCAAGCGGCGGTTGGGCAGGTTGGTCAGTGGGTCGTAAAAGGCCAGGCTCTCGATCTCGGTGCTGGCCTTGCGCAGCGCAGTGACGTCGTGGTAGCTGATGACCAGCCCGCCGTCGGGCGTGGAACGTTCGGTGATCTGAATGGTGCTGCCGTTGGCGTAAGACTGTTCGCGCGGCTCGGGTTGATGCTTTTGGCGATGCAGACGCTGGTCTACCCACCGCTTGCGCTCGTCGTCGGACATGCGGGGCACATGGTGCTCCACCGTGGCCTCCAGCACCGCGCGAAAGGGCACCAGCGGCGTGATGACGCCGTGCAGCCAGGGGAGAATCGTCTCCAGCTGGCGGTTCCACTGCACCACGCGCTGCTGGCTGTCCAGCAGCAGGAAGCCGCTCACCATGGACTCCAGCGCCTGATCCAACGTGGCCTTGGACTGCGCGATGGCCAGGCGGGCCTGGGACATCCGGTCCACGTAGCGCAGTGCCAACCCCCCTGCCGCAAAGATCATGGCAATGAAGAGTGCGGTGGTCAGTGCAATGGCCTCGCGCTGGTCACGCCAATTGGCCAGCGCCGCGTCCAAGGGAATGCTGGCTGCAATGCGCAGGTCTTGGTACAGGATGGGCCGGAACACCACCAACGATGGCTCGCCGGTCAGACGCGCCGGGGCCTGCCAGGCCATACCCTGATCGGACAGATCGCCGATAGGCGGCGTGAGGGTGGGCACTGTCACGTCTTCGCGGTTGGGCACGCTGAGCAGCAGTTGCCCGGTGGCGCGCTCCAGCGTCACCTGCAGGCCGCTTATGTCCACACCCTGCACCAGCACCGAGCTGAGGGCCGATACCGGCAGCTCGGCCACGGCCACCACCCGCGAGCTGTCTGCCATGCGCAGGTGGCGCGCAAAGTACAGCACCCGCTCGGAACTGGCGAAGCTCACGACCGGCGCGCTGACCATCAGCATGGACACAGGTTGCTCCAGCACGCTCTCCAGAAAACCGGCAGGCAGCTGTACCTGCAGGCTTCCGCCAGCGGGGTCGGACGATGCCACGGTCTTGCCGGTGCCATCGAGCACCGCCACATAGCGCACCATGAGGTTCTGCCGGGCCGACCCACGCAGCCGCTGGCTGGCAGTGTCGGCGTCCACCCATGCCGTCATGGCGTTGGACAGGCCCAGCAGCTCGTCCATGCTGGCCAGCAGCACGTCCACAGCCAGCAGAGAGCGGTTGAGGGCAGCCTCCGCACCGGCCACAAAGCGAGTGGCTTGTGCCTCGCTATCGGCCAGCGCGGCCTGGCGGGCGTTCCATGCCAGGGCGCCGGCCACCGCCACCACGGCCGCCACAAACACGGCAGCGCCCGCCCAGACATAGGCCTTGATGCGCGAGGGTACGGCGGACTCTGTCATTTCGCAGGCGCTGCCTGCAGCCCACGCGCGGGCCCGATGGTCTGGTTCCAGACCTGTGCGCAGCGAGCGCCACAACGCTGCACCCAGCGCGGCAGTACGGTGGATTCGAGGATCTCCTGGCGGCTGCGCTCATCCTGGGGCGACACAGGCACCACCACCATGCTGCCCTTGGTACCGCCGCTGCAGGTGGACGCGCCCCGGTTGCAAGCCAGGCCGTCGGCGGTTTCACGCTCGGACTCGGCCCAGATGGCGGCCTCCAGGCGGGGCAGCTCGCGCTTGAGCAGCGTGCGCAGGTCGGCCGGCAGCGCCGCCCAGGCGGCCTGGTTGGCACCGAACACCGCCAGCCCCCAAGTCACCGGCAGGGTATGCACGTGGGTGGTGAGCGCCGGCAGGCCAAGCATGTTGCCCGACATGGTGCCGGTAATGGCGCATTCGGTATTGCCCGCGGTCAAGCTGGGCACGATCTGCGAAAAGCTCGTCAGCACGGGTACCCCGCCCAAGGCACCCACAAAGTCGGCCTGGCTGGCCGACGACACACGCACGCGGCGGCCAGTCAGCTCGGCCAACGTACGCAGTGGCTTCTTGCAGAACACCACCTGCGCCGGGTACACGTAGATGGCGAGTGCCTCGACGCCATGCTGTTCGCGCAACGCCTTTTCAAGGTAGGGGCGAAACGCGGCCAGCGTGGTCTTGAGCGTGGCAAGGTCGGGGTTCAGCCCGGCCAGGTCGGGCGCGGTGTATTCGGGGTATTGCGCGGTGAACGAACTCATCAGGGTGGTGCCAAAAGGAACCACACCCAGCTGCAACAGCCGCAGCATTTCGGCCCCGGGCACGCCGGCCCGGTCAAACGGCACGATCTCGGCCTGGAAACGCCCGGCGCTCAGTCGAGAAAGCTCTTTGGTCCAGAAAGGCTCTTCCTGCCGGATGTACTGGCTGAGACCAGCCAAACCGCCCACGATGCGCAACCGGTACGGAGCTGCCGGTGTGGTGCCCGCCCCTGGCATGTTGGCCGCATCGGCTGCCTGCACCGCACCCAAAACGCCCAGCACCATACACAGCAGGACGCAGTGGCGTTTCAGGCGCAGCAGAAAGGGTGTGTGGGCAGGGTGCATGACGGCGGACAGTAGCAGGCGCTGGCCCGCAGTATTCCACCAATTATTCAGCGTGCCGCCAAAGCTGTCGGCAAAACACCACGGGCGCAAACCCGTTCTGCGGAAGCACTGCGCCCGCCCAGCCCACCGGGCCACGCCAGGCCCGGCCTGCGTCAGAACGTGCCAGGGTAGGCACCGCCATCAGCGAGCACGTTCTGCCCGGTCATGTAGCCGGCCTGAACGCTGCACAGGAAGGCGCAAATGGCGCCGAACTCTTCGGCGGTGCCGTAGCGCCCAGCCGGAATCTGCGCCTGCTGCGCAGAGCGTACGTCCTGGACGCTCTTGCCCGCCTTGCTGGCGGCTGCAGTGACGGTGGCGGCGAGCCGGTCGGTGTCGAACTTGCCGGGCAGCAGGTTGTTGATGGTCACCCCACGCGCTGCGATCTTGCTGCGCGAGACACCCGCCACAAACCCCGTAAGACCACTGCGAGCGCCGTTGGACAGCCCCAGGATGTCAATGGGCGCCTTCACAGCGCTGGAGGTGATGTTGACGATGCGACCGAACCCTCGGGCAGCCATGCCATCCACCGTGGCCTGGATCAGCTCGATGGGGGTCAGCATGTTGGCATCCACAGCCTTGATCCATGCATCGCGATTCCAGTCCCGAAAGTCGCCGGTCGGCGGGCCACCTGCGTTGGTGACCACGATGTCAAAGTCACGCCCCGGTCCTCCGGCTACCGAGAACACCGCCGCACGCCCCTCGGCGGTGGTGATGTCTGCAGCCACAGCCAGCACCTGCGGTGATACACCCTTTTGGCCGCTAGCGCCGGTTACATTTGCACTTTCAGCTATTAAAAGAGTAGCAGCCTGGTTTAACGCCTCGGCGTTGCGGGCGTTGATGACCACATGGACACCCTCGCGCACCAGCGCCTGTGCGCAGCCATAACCCAGCCCCTTGCTCGCGCCACACACCAGCGCCCATTTGCCTGCAATACCCAAATCCATAACAATCTCCGGTTTCTCGCTGCGTGCCGCAGCCACAACAAATCATAAGTGGAGAGTTACAAAATGATCCGGCTGCACTGCAGAGCCCTGGCTCCCTGGCTGGCATCGGCCGCGATGGCCCTGGTGCCCTTTCTGGCAGGCACAGCACATGCCCAGGAGGCGGCTGTGGTCAAACGCGCCACTCAGCTGCGCGACAGCCCAGCAGAAAGCGGCGCCAGCGTGGCCCCCCTGGAAGCCAACTCCGTGGTCACGCGCACGAGCGAGCGCAAGGGGCCCTGGACCAAGGTGAGTACGCCACAAGGCGCCACAGGCTGGGTCCACATGTTTGACCTGGGCCCGCAGTCTGGCGCAGCGCCCACCAGTGGAAATGCCGCCACCAGCGGGATGCGCGGCTTGGGTGGCCTGTTTGGCGGCAATGGCGGCAACACAACGACGGCAACTTCCACCGTAGGCATCCGGGGTCTGGGCGCCGAAGACATCGCCAAGGCACAACCGAACCCTGCCGCCGTGAACCAAGCCGAGGGCCTGCGTGTCAATGCCGACCAGGCTCGCCAGTTCGCCAGCAACGCAGCGCTGCAACCACGCAACGTGGCCCCGCTGGCTGAGCCGCCCCGGTCCTCCTCCAGTGGTGGATCAGGGGCGACAGGCTCGTCCAACAACCCGTCCGACCCCAATTTCAGCCCCAACTGAGCGAGAGCTGTCATGCGCCTGCCCCAATCCCTCCGCCGCACCCGGCTGCTCGCAACGGCGTGCACAGCCCTGGCCCTGACCCTGCTGCCCAGCCAGGGGCAGAGCCAGGGTGTCATGAACCTGCTCAATGCCCTGGGCGGCGGTGGCAGCACCAACAGCAGCACCGGCGGCGGCCTGCTGGGTGCCATCACCGGCGGGGGCAGCCCCGCAGGCCAGGGGGATGACCTCATCAGCATGCTCACCCGTTCGGTCGAGAGCATCGATGAACCCCGCGAAATCGAGATCGGCCGCCAACTCTCGGCCGTGCTGCTGGGCAGCAAACCCCTGCACCCGGACATGGCACTGCAGCGCTACGTGAACCAGCTCGGGCGCTGGATCAGCCTGCAATCGCCCCGCCCCAATCTGCCCTGGACCTTTGTGGTGCTGGATGACCCCGGCTACAACGCGTTTGCGGCACCGGGTGGTTATGTGTTCGTGACCAAGGGATTGATCGACCGCTGCGCCGACGAGGCCGAGCTGGCTGGCATCCTGGCCCACGAAATCACACACGTCACCGCCAAACACCACCTGTTGGCCATTCGCAAGACAGCACAGTCGGGCATGCTGACCCAGCTGGTGGCGTCCCAGATCAAGACCAATGCCGTGGGCAACGTGGTGGCCTCGCAATTTTTGGCACTGGGGCGCAACCTGTACGCACGCGGCCTGGACCAGACCGATGAGTACGACGCCGACCGCACCGGCGTGGCCCTGGCCACCCGCGCTGGCTTCGACCCGTATGGACTGGTGTCGGTGCTTCAGCAGCTGCGCACTGCCACCCCGGACAACCCGGCCTTCACGCTGGCGCTGGCCACCCACCCGCCAGCCCAGGCACGGCTGGAGCAGCTGGAGATGGCCATGGGTAAAAACCTCGATGGTTTCACGGGGGCGGCCCCGGTAACAGTAGCCCAGCGCATGAACCCCAAGGCCCCTGCCGCAGCCACAGCAGCTCCATCGCCAGCTGCCCCGGCCGAGGCGCCGGCCCGCAAGTCAGCACCCAGGAAAAAGACATCGTAGAACGCGCGAGAAGGCCCTGGCTGCGCGACGCCAAGTGGCTGTGGCCACGGCCTTCAGGCCCTTCGCGCCATGCGCGTGAAGGTGAAGATGCCCGCGACTACCAGCACCGTACCCGCTGCCACCCACACCGTGAAGGGTTCGCCCAGAATCCACACGCCCATGAGGATGGTGGACAACGGGCCCACCATGCCCGTCTGCGCGGTCATGCCAGCGCCAACGCGCTCAATGGCCATCATCACCATCAGCACGGGCGCGGCAGTGCACAGGGTAGCGTTGAGCACTGACAACCAGATCACCTCTGGCGCCACCACCGCCGCACTCAGCGGTCGCAGCACCACAAACTGCAACAGGCAGCACAGGCAAGCCACGGTGGTGGCAAGCCCCACCAACCGCAGCGCGCCCAAGCGCTGCACCATCTCGCCGCTGTAAACCAGATAGATGGCATAGCTGACTGCACTCAGGAACACCAGCAAGGTGCCCCAGGCCGCGTTGGCGCCTTGCAGGTTGGCCTCGTGACCAAACACCAGCACCACGCCGCAGTAGCTCACCAGCATGCCTGCCGCCTGCGCCCAGCGGATACCGCGCCCGTACAGCACCCAGCCCAGCAGCACGACCAGCGTGGGGTTGAGGTACAGAATGAGCCGCTCCAGGCTGGCACTGATGTAGGCGAGCCCTGCAAAGTCGAGAAAACTCGCCAGGTAATAACCGGTGACACCCAGGCCCAGCACTCCCAGCCAGTCCTTGCGGGTGAGCGGCGGCTTGCCCCGGCTGGCCCACCAGGCCATCACGGCGAAGATGGGCAGCGCAAACAGCATGCGGTACATGATGAGCGTGACTGCATCCACCCCATAGCGGTAGGCCAGCTTGACGATGATGGCCTTGCCGCTGAAGGCGATGGAGCCAAGGAATGCCAGCACGAGGCCAGATGCAACGCTCTTCTTCTCAATGGTCACGGGTATGAAGGGGCGCGAAGCGCCCGCTGGAGTATTTGCCCGGCAGCGGTCGCCGGAGCGTTGCGCCCAGTGTGACACGGCAGGGCCGGCGCAGGCCATCGAACCTCTGCGCGGGCGCCCCCTTCATCAACGATGGCTGACGAGCCGAAGTGCGCTCCGTGCTGTTCGACGAATCGCCGGGCCTACCGCCTCAATGGTGCTTGTGGAACACCCGCTGGTGCAGCCGCCGCAGTGACCACCACACCCCCACTGCTACCACCGGAATCGCCAGGGCTGCCGTGGTCTCTGCCGACAACGGCCACCCCAATTTTTGCGCGCCCTTGGCCAGGTAGCTGACCAGCCCGACGATGTAGTAGGTGATGGCAGCCACGGACAATCCCTCCACCGTGGACTGCATCTGCAGCTGCAGATCCTGCCGGTGGTTCATGGTGGTCAGCAACGCCTGGCTGCTTTGCTGCTGCTCGATTTCTACCCGGGTGCGCAGCAGGTTGCTCATGCGCGATACACGCTGCGACAACGCATCCTGCCGACGGGTCGCCCACTCACAGGTGCTGCGCGCGGGGGTCAGGCGCCGGTCCATGAACTCCCGGATGGTCTGCATGCCCGCCAGGCGCGACTCGGCAATGTCCTGGATACGGCGGTCCAGCAATTCAAAGTAGGCACTGCTTGCCGAGAAGCGCGAGTGCGTGGCTGCGTACTGACTCTCCACCTGCCCGGCCAGGCGCGTCAGCCGGTCCAGCAATGCGGGCTCGTCATCACGGTTGGCCGTGCGGATGGCTTCAGCCAGCGCCGCCAGTTCGCGCTCAGCAAAGGCCAGCACGCTGGCAGCCTCGCGGGCGGCGGGCAGGCCCAGCAAGGCGGCCATGCGGTAGGTCTCGATTTCCAGCAGGCGCTGCACCAGACGCCCCAGGCGCCTTGGTGTCATGCCTCCTGCCAGCAGCACCATGCGCGAGAAACCGTCAGCGTGGATCGCAAAGTCGGTGTACACCTCGCCATGCCCATCGGCCACGGTGGACGCCACCAGCGTGTCTTCGTGCAGCACATGCTTGACCAGAGAGCCCGATCCAAAGGTATGTGTGGGCAGCACCCACAGGTTCAGGCTGCACAGGCACTGGCCGGGCAAAGCTGCAAGCCAGTCGTGCGGAACGGAATCCACGGCACTGACCGGCTCCCGTTCTCCAAAAGCCTCCACCGGCGCCGGGACCATGAAGGTCCAGGTGACGAATTCGGTGTGCATCTCCCAGCGCATCCGAAAAGCGCCCAGGTCCATCCGCAAGTGGGTGGTGTGGGCGTCGGGCAGCGCCATGTGGTGGTCCCGCAGGAGCGCGGCCACATGGGCCCGGCTGGCCTCGCGCCCTGCCGCATCGGCCAGCATCACGATGTGCGCGATGGCCAGCGGGGCGTTCATCGCCTCAGGCGGGCGGGCGTGGATTTCGTTGTGCAGCATCGCCCGGTGCGGGTGCTGCGTGGGATGAAACGGTGTAGACATGCGGACCTCTGCCCGCAATTGTGTACTGGCGACAGCAGTGCCAGTTGGACGCCACTGCCCAAAAAACAACGGCACCCGAAGGTGCCGTTGATCAGGGTGAGAAAAGAATCGGAACCGATCAGTCTTCCACAAACGCTTCTTCGCGCTTGTTCTTCACCGAAGGCAGCAGCACGATGATGAGCAGCAGGGCCGCAGCCGCCAACAGGCCGGCCGACAGAGGACGCGTCACAAACACGCTCCAGTCACCACGCGACAGCAGCAGCGCACGGCGCAGGTTCTCTTCCATCATGGGGCCCAGAATGAAGCCCAGCAACAAAGGTGCAGGCTCAGTGCCCAGCTTGTGGAAGATGTAGCCAATCAGACCAAACGCACCCACCATCCAGATGTCGAAGGTGTTGTTGTTGGTCGAATACACACCCACCGCGCAGAACAGCACGATGGACGGATACAGCCAGCGGTAAGGCACGGTCAGCAGCTTGATCCAGATACCGATCAGCGGCAGGTTCAAAATCACCAGCATGGCGTTGCCGATCCACATCGAGGCGATCAGGCCCCAGAACAGCTCGGGGTTGCTGGTCATCACCTGGGGACCAGGCTGGATGTTGTGGATAGTCATGGCACCCACCATCAGCGCCATCACGGCATTCGGCGGGATACCCAGCGTCAGCAGTGGGATGAACGAAGTTTGCGAGCCGGCGTTGTTGGCAGACTCGGGGGCCGCCACACCGCGGATGTTGCCTTGGCCGAAGGGCACTTCGCCAGGACGCAGCTTGGTCTTCTTTTCCACCGTGTAGGCAGCAAAAGCGGCCAGCAAGGCACCACCACCGGGCAAGATGCCCAGAGCAGAACCCAGCGCTGTGCCACGCAGCACAGCAGGGATCATGTTCTTGAAGTCTTCCTTGGTGGGGAACAGACCTTCCACCTTGGCAGTGAACACCTCACGCTCATCGTCGGGACGCGAGAGGTTGGCGATGATTTCACCGTAACCGAACACACCCATCGCGATGGTCACGAAACCGATGCCGTCGGTCAGCTCAGGGATATCGAAGCTGAAACGCGCCACACCCGAGTTCACGTCGGTCCCCACCAGCCCCATCAGGAGGCCCAGCACGATCATGGCCACGGCCTTGAGCAGCGAGCCCGAGGCCAGCACCACGGCACCGATCAGGCCCAAGGTCATCAGCGAGAAGTATTCGGCGGGACCGAACTTGAACGCGACTTCGGTCAGCGGAGGCGCAAAGGCCGCCAGGATCAGCGTACCCACGCAGCCCGCAAAGAACGAACCCAGGCCCGCAGCCGCCAGCGCCGGCCCTGCTCGACCCTTGCGCGCCATCTGGTAGCCGTCAATCACGGTCACCACCGATGAGGACTCACCGGGTAAGTTCACCAGAATGGCGGTGGTCGAACCACCATATTGCGCGCCGTAGTAGATACCGGCCAGCATGATCAGCGCGGCGACCGGGGGCAGCGCATAGGTGGCGGGCAGCAGCATGGCGATGGTCGCCACCGGGCCGATGCCTGGCAGCACGCCGATGAGCGTGCCGAGCAAACAGCCCACAAAACAGTAAATCAGGTTCTGGAAGGTGAAAGCAACACCAAAACCCAACGACAAGTTGTTAATAAGATCCATGGTCGGTGCTCCTGCTTAACCTGCGATGAAACTCGGCCACACAGGAAACTGCAGCTTGAGCGCCCACACAAAAGCCACATAGCTGCCGATGGCCAGCACGGTGGCGAGAACAAATACGGCCTTGGCGTTGAACTCATTGCCAGCCAGGCTGGAGATGAAGGTCAGTGCATAGATGCCCACGATGAGCCCCATGGCCGGGATGCCCAGGCTGGGCAAGCCGCCGAGCAGGATGCCGAAGGCAAAGTTGGCGGCCAAGATGAAGAACAGCGGCTTCCAGGCCCATTTGCCGATCTTGTCGCCGTCGGCGGTTTCCACGGTCAGCGCCTTGAAGGTGATCACGCTGCCGATGATGGCCAGCAAGACCCCCAGCAACAACGGGAAGTAGCCGGGGCCCATGCGCGCGCCCGTCCCCACGTTGTAAGTGGTGGCACCCCACGCAAATGCGACCCCGACGCCCATGAACATGAGCCCGGACGCAAAGTCTTTATTACTCTTGATTTTCACGAATTGTCTCCTTGACGGAATTCTCGACTGCGCGATTGTGCTGGCAAGGCGGGGGCGGCGCGATGTGGATTCCACCTACATCCGGTAACGCTCCACCCACACCGACAACAGCACCTCACCCCGCCAGACCGTCTCAAAAACCTGAAAAGAAGGGCAATCGGGGAAGATTGCCCAGAGCGCAACCTCGCGCGCCCCGTCGCTCACTCCAGGGGCGGTGTGGCCGAAATCACCTCTTCCATGGTGGTCAGCCCCTCTGCCACGCGCAGCGCGCCCGCCAGGCGCAACGGACGCATGCCATCTTGCACGGCCTGCCGGCGCAGCACATCACTGGAAGGCGCCTGGGTGATCTTGTCTTTGAGCGCCTCGCTGACGGTGAGTAATTCATAGAGCCCCATGCGACCCCGAAAGCCCCCCATGCGGCAATCCACACAACCAACCGGCTTGTACGGGTGGTAGCTACCGCTGATCTTCCAGGGCTTGACCACCTCGGTCAGGGCTTCGCGGCTAGCGGCCTCATCCTTTTGTTTGCACTGCTTGCACAGCGTGCGCACCAGCCGCTGGGCCAACACACCCAGCAAGGTGGCATTGATGAGGTACGACGGCACACCCAGCTCCATCATGCGGGTGATGGCGCTGGGGGCATCGTTGGTGTGCAGGGTGGAGAACACCAGGTGGCCCGTCAGCGCCGCCTGGATGGCCATCTCGGCAGTCTCCAGGTCCCGGATTTCGCCCACCATGATGATGTCGGGGTCCTGCCGCATCAGCGCGCGCAGGCCTTCAGCAAAATTGAAGTCGAGCTGCGGCTGTACCTGGGTCTGGTTGAAGCTGGGCTCAATCATTTCGATCGGGTCTTCCACCGTGCTCACGTTGACCTCTTCGGTGGCCACGCGCTTCAGGGTCGAGTACAGCGTTGTGGTCTTGCCCGAACCCGTGGGGCCGGTCACCAGGATGATGCCGTGCGGCCGCTTGACCAGCGCCTCCCAGCGCTGCGCATCGTGCTGCGCAAAGCCCAGGGCATCGAGGTCCTTGACCGCGTTGTCGGGGTCGAAAATGCGCATGACCATCTTTTCGCCAAACGCAGTGGGCAAGGTGGACAGGCGCATTTCCACCTCTTCCCCCCGCTGGTTACGGGTCTTGATGCGGCCGTCCTGGGGGCGGCGCTTTTCCACCACGTCGATACGGCCCAGCAGCTTGATGCGCGCCACCATGGCGTTGTGCACACCCATAGGCATCTGGTAGACCGGGTGCAGCACGCCGTCGATGCGAAACCGGATCACGCCCTGGTCGCGGCGCGGCTCCAGGTGGATATCGCTCGCGCGCTGGTCAAACGCGTACTGCCAGAGCCAGTCCACCACCTTGACCACGCCCTGGTCGTTGGCGTCGAGCTGCTTGTTGCTCTTGCCCAGCTCCACCAGCTGCTCAAAGCTGTTGCCGCCCGAACTGCCTCCGGCCTTTTGCGCCGCGCGCACCGACTTGGCGAGCGCAAAAAATTCAGCCGTGAAGCGGTGGATGTCCTGCGGGTTGGCCACCACCCGGCGCACCGAGCGGCGGGACTGGCGTTCCACTTCGGCCACCCAGTCGTCGATGAAGGGCTCGGCCGTGGCCACCACCACTTCTTTGCTGGTCACCTGCACAGGCAGCACCTTGTGGCGCTCCGCATAGGTGGCGCTCATGGTGTCTGCCACACGCCCCACATCCACCTTGAGCGGGTCGATGCGCATGTAGGCAAGACCCGCCCGTTGAGCCAGGTACTCGGTCAGCGCCTCGATGTCGAGCGGCTTGCCGTCGCTGGATCGCTCCATGGCCACGTTGGCCAGGCGCACCAGGGCGTGCTGGGAGCTCTCGGCCTGCGAGCAGCGGGCGATGGTACGCTGCGCTTCCTCGCGCGAGATCACCTTGTCATCGCTGAGCCACTGCACCATGCGGCGCCAGTCCACCGGGCCAATGTGCGAAGCCGACTTCAGCCGGTCAGGCGTCACGACAGGAGCATTCATTGCAAGATTCCTTTCAGGGGTTCACCGGCTTGAACACCCGCAGCCACTTGGTGGTGGGCAGGTCCCAGCGCGTCTGGATGGCCTCAGCCCGCTCGGCCAGCTCCGCACGCTTGGGCCGCGTGGGGGTGCGCTGTGCCAGCACCACCGTATTGCCTTCGCGCGTGGGCTTGAACGCCCACAGCGCCTGGTCACCAAACGCCTGCGCCATGCTCTGCAGGCTGCGGTCAAAGCTCGACGCACGGCCAAACAGGTTGACCGTCATGCAGCCCGTATCCGTGAGCAAAGCGCGGCAGTCGGCATAAAAGTCGGGGCTGTCGAGCACGGGAGCTGCTGCTTCGTGGTCATACAGGTCCACAGCCAGTGCATCCACCGTGCCAAGCCACATGGGGTTCTGGATTTCCTTGGCAGCATCGGCCAGCACCACACGCAGCTTGGGGCCGTCGGGCGGCAGCTTGAACCACTGGCGGCACACGGCCAGCACCTGCGGGTTCAGCTCGATGGCGGTGGTGCAGATGCGCAGCTTCTTGTGACAGAACTTGGTGATGGCCCCAGCCCCCAGGCCCAGCTGCATGGCATGGCCCTTGGACACCAGGGCCAGGTCGGCAAACAACAGCCAGGCCATCATGCGCTGCACGTATTCGAGCTCCAGGGCAAAGGGCTCGTCAATGCGCATGGAGCCCTGGATCCAGGGCGTTCCCAGGTGCAGGTGGCGCACTTCGCCATCGTCGGACACGCTGACTTCGGGCAGTTCTTGCAGGGTTTCTTTTTTTCGGGCCATTCACAGCAATCCGTGCCGGGCCATGACATCGGCCCAGGCGGTCAATTTACGTTCAAAACTCCAGGAGGCATTGGCCGGGCTGGTCGATGGCAGCCTGACCGCCTCAATGGGCGGTGCAGCGGGCCGTACCCCTGCATTCCCCCCATCATGCGGCAAGAGCGGTAAGTGCCTGGAAGCGCTCAGCCCGGCGAGCACCGCCTGGGCGTGTCGAAAACTCTCCGCACCGTTGTGCGCCAGCGCTGCCAGCTGGGGGCACACGCTGCGCAGCGCGGCAAAGTCGTTGAGCCGGGCGTTACGGATACTGGTGTCCAGGCTGCCCTCGCGCTCGCAGCTCTGGTACACGTCCCACAGGCCCAGGCCGCGATCCAGCAGCCAGGCGCAGCGGTCCGCATAGCCATCCGGCCCCGCCGGGGGCAAGGGATGCTGGGGCCACACAGCCTGCAGGATTTTCCAGAAATGGTTCTGGGGATGGGCGTAGTACTGACGGGCCTGCAATGATGCAGCCCCAGGAAAGCTGCCCAGCACCAGCACCACGGTATGCGCGCCGGCCACCGGCGCCAGACCGTGCCAGCGCACTGACGACCCGGTGGAATCAGGGGTAGAGGCCAGGGACGGTCCGGCTGCAGAGGGGGCGAAGGGCATGGTCCAATTTTGGGCCCAAAGGGCAGCCAACCCCGCCCTGCATCACAAAAAAGATAGCTGTGAGCCCTTTGCCACAGGGCGCAAAGCTCCCAAATTTCTCCATATTGATCGCCCTGTTGATCGGCCCGCCGATCGCTCTAGAGATCCGACCGTTCATCCTGCAACGCTCGCCCGTCCGCCAGCAGTCGCTCCAGCCGTGGCAACGCAGCCATCGCATTGGCCCTGGTATTGCGGGCCAGCGCCTGCATGGACTGGCCGCGCAGTTGTGCCACGACCGCCGCAATGCCTGGTAGCTCTCCCGGGCTGTTTCGGCCCTGGGCCTGACCTGCGGCGCGCTCTGCGGCGGTGGTGTACAGCCAGTGGGGCGGAATATCGGGCGCGTCGGTTTCCAGCACCAGCGCATCCCGAGACAGTTCGGTCGCCAGGCGGCGCAACTGCAAGGCGCGGTCATAGGTCACCGCTCCGCCAAATCCCAGCTTGAAGCCCAAGGCAACAAACGCCTGGGCCTGCTGCAGGCTGCCGTTGAAGGCGTGTGCAATGCCACCGCGCACAGGCAGGTCCCGCAGGCCCTTCAGCAGCTTGTCGGCGGAACGCCGCACGTGCAGGATCACCGGCAGGTCGAACCGCCGGGCCAGTTGCAGCTGGGCACGGTAAAACCGCTCCTGGCGCACCGGGTCAAGACCCGGCACAAAATAGTCGAGGCCGATCTCGCCGATCGCCACCAGGCGCGGGTCTGCGTGGTGCTGCTCCAGGTACTCGCCCAGATGCCGCAGGTCCTCATCCTCAGCGCGCCCTGTGTAGAGGGGGTGAATGCCCAGCGCATAACTGTCCCCATGCTGGTGCGCCAACGCCCGCACGGTGTCCCAGTTGCTGCGCTCCACGGCCGGGATCACGCAGTGGCACACCCCCTGGGCCGCCGCCTGAATGCGGACCGCGCTGCGGTCGACATCGAACTCGGGCGCATCGAGGTGGCAGTGTGTATCGATCCAGGCGGTCATGCGCCGATGATGCCCGATGCAGCGAACTGGGCCTGCAGAGCCTGCGGGTCCTGTGTAGCCCTGCATGTGCATTTGCCCGCAAACCGTGCTACTGTCATTTGCGTGCGCCAAGCCCTGGCGTGTACGAGCAAAGGTGACAGGATGCCCCGGCCCGCCCTCTACAGCAGCTCCCGCCCCGCCCGCAGCCGCACGCCTGCGGCGGTGGATGCCACCGATCCGGCTGCGCCTGCTGCCCAGGCACCAGACGCTGCAGCCCCCTTGCCGTCCAGCCAGGCTTCACCCACCCTGCCGCCGGCCTCGCACCCACCTGCCCTCAAGCGCCAGCTGGTGGCCCTGTGGGCTATCGTGGTGCTGCTGGCAGCCCTGCTGGCGGCCAGCGCCTGGCAGCACAGCCGCACCGCCCCCCGCAAGATCACCCAGGACGATATTGACGCTGCAGTGCTGCGCACACTGGAGACCACCACCCCGCCCTCTGCCGCCGCCCGTGCCGTGGAGAGCATCGGCCCCTCGGTGGTGCGTGTGGTGGGCTACGGGCGCAGCAAGAACGGCAAGGAAGAGGTCGAGCGCGGCATTGGTACGGGCGTGGTGATTGTGGACAAGGGCATCATCCTGACGAACCTGCACGTGGTAGCCGGCGCAGACCGCATTGGCATCACCTTCCACGACGGGCTGGAAACCACGGCCAGCGTGACCGGCGCCCAACCCGAGAACGATCTGGCCGTGCTGCAGGCCCACAAAGTGCCTGACGACCTGGAGGCCGCCACCCTGCGGTCCACCCAGGACCTGCGCCCGGGCGATCATGTGGTGGCCGTAGGCTTTCCCTTCGGCATTGGCCCATCGGCATCGGCGGGCGTGGTGTCCGGCCTCAAACGCGAGTTCACGTCGCCCGAGGGAAAGCGGCAGCTCAGCAACCTGATCCAGTTCGACGCGGCTGCCAACCCAGGCAACTCCGGCGGCCCACTGGTGACGATGGACGGCGAGGTGGTGGGCATCGTCACCGCCATCCTCAACCCCACCCAGGCGCGCACTTTCATCGGTATCGGTTTTGCCGTGCCCATTGAAAACGCCGCCTCGGCCATCGGCATGCCGCCGTTCTGATCCAGAACCCCATTCATTCCATTCCGCCATCGCAAGGAGCACCATGTCATCCAGCACGTCGCCCAATGCATCGAATGCCGCCACTGCCACGCTGATGGAGCAGGTGCTTTACGAGGTCAAACGCGTGGTGGTCGGGCAAGACCGCTTTCTGGAGCGCGTCATGGTTGCCATGCTGGCCCAGGGCCACCTGCTGGTCGAAGGCGTGCCGGGCCTGGCCAAGACGCTCACCGTCAAGACGCTGGCCAGCACCATCCAGGGCAGCTTCAAGCGCATCCAGTTCACGCCCGACCTGGTGCCCGCCGACCTGGTGGGCACGCGCATGTACAACCAGAAGACCGGCGAGTTCAGCACCACGCTGGGCCCCGTCTTCACCCACCTGCTGCTGGCCGACGAAATCAACCGCGCGCCTGCCAAGGTACAGAGCGCGCTGCTGGAGGTGATGCAGGAGCGCCAGGTCACCATTGCGGGCGAGACCCACAAGGTGCCCGAGCCCTTCCTGGTGATGGCCACCCAGAACCCCATCGAGACCGAAGGCACCTATGCGCTGCCCGAGGCGCAGGTGGACCGCTTCATGATGAAGGTGCTGCTGGGCTACCCCACCGAGGAGGAAGAGTTCGTGATCGCCCAGCGTGCGCTCGACCTGCCCGTGCAGGTGCTGCCCGTGGCCACCACGGCGCAGCTGGCAGCGCTGCAGGCCGAATGCCGCACCGTGTATGTGGACCCGTCGATGCTGCAATACGCCGTGAAGCTGGTGGCAGCCACCCGCGAGCCCGCACGACATGGCCTGAAGGACCTGGCCGGCTACATCAGCTGCGGCGCCAGCCCGCGCGCCACCATTGCCCTGGCCGAGGGCGCTCAGGCCCTGGCCATGCTGCGCGGGCGCAACTACGTGCTGCCCGAAGACATGACCGATCTGGCCGCCGATGTGCTGCGCCATCGCGTGGCGCTGTCGTACGAAGCGCTGTCCGACGGGTTGGATGCCGACGCACTCATCCAGCGCATCATGGCCAAGATCCCGGCACCAGCACGTCCCTTGCATCACGAGCAAAAAGCTGCTTGAGGTGTCATCGCCATGAACAGCAAGCCGCCTGCAACCTCCGCCACGGTGCACACCCTGCCCACATTGCCCGGGCAGGCCGACCGGCTGCTGCGAGAGCTGGAGTGGAGGGTGATCCGCCGCCTGGACGGCCTGCTGCAGGGCGACTACCGCACGCTGATGCGCGGCAGCGGCCTGGACCTGACCGACCTGCGCGAATACCAGCCGCACGACGACGTACGCCACATCGACTGGAACGTGACCGCACGGCTGAACACCCCCCATGTGCGCGTGTTCACCGAAGACCGCGAAATGTCGGCCTGGTTCCTGCTGGACCTGAGCCCGTCCATCAGCTTCGGCCCCACAGGCCATGCCAAGCGCGACATCCTGACCGGCTTTGTGGCCGTGCTTTCGCGCCTGCTCACCCGCCACGGCAACCGTGTGGGCGCCGTGCTCTACGGCGGTGCCAGTCCGAAGGCCGAACGCGCAGTGGATGCCGTACTGCCCCCGCGCAGCAGCCGCGCCCATGTGCTGCACCTGGTGCACAAACTGCTGCCGTCCAAAACCCCGGTGCCACCGCACAAGACGGGTGGCGGTGCCACCGAACTGCACCGGCTGCTGCAGACCGGCCTGGCCACGCTCAAGCGCCGATCCACCGTGTTTGTGGTGTCCGACTTCATCAGCGCGCCCGGCTGGGAAAAGCCCCTGGCCCAGCTGGCCCAGCGGCATGACGTGGTGGCCGTGCGCCTACTCGACCCGCTGGAGCTGGAGCTGCCCGACGTGGGCCTGGTCACGCTGCGCGATGCCGAAAGCGGCGAGCAACTGCAGGTGGACACGCACGACGCGGGTTTTCGCCGCCGCTTTGCCCAGCTGGCCGCCGACCGCGAGGCGGCGCTGCGCGAGGGCCTGACCCGCGCGGGCGCCGACACGCTGGAGCTGTGCACCGACGACGATCTGGTTGACGCCCTGCTGCGCTTCATGGACCTGCGCCAGCGCCGGGTGCGGGCGCACAGCAACCCCCTCGTCCCCGCATCGGCATCCGCAGGCCCTGCCGCAACGGCTGCCGCCGCCTGACCTATCGATTGATCACCCGCCGCACACGCTGTACTCGCCACCAAGGACACACACCATGGTTTTTCTCTGGCCCACCCTGCTCTGGCTGCTGCTGGCTGTGCCCCTATTGGTACTGCTGTACTGGTGGCTGCTGCACCGTCGCAAGAAAACAGCGCTGACCTACTCCAGCCTGTCCCTGGTGCGCGAGGCCATGGGCCCCGGCCAGCACCTGCGCCGCCACATCCCGCCCGCGCTGTTCCTGCTGGCCCTGGTGGCGCTGCTGCTGGCCGCTGCGCGCCCGCTGGCCGTCATCACCCTGCCCTCGCAGGACCAGACCATCATGCTGGCCATGGACGTGTCGGGCAGCATGCGCGCCGCCGACGTGGAGCCCGACCGCATCACCGCCGCCCAGAACGCCGCCAAGGCCTTCATTGCCGACCTGCCGCGCCATGTGCGCGTGGGCATCGTGGCCTTTGCCGGCAGCGCCCAGCTGGCCCAGCTGCCCACCCAGAGCCGTGAAGACCTGGTCAAAGCCATCGACAGCTTCCAGCTGCAGCGCGGCACGGCCACGGGCAACGGCATCATGCTGTCCCTGGCCACGATCTTCCCCGACGCGGGCATCGACATCGCCGCCCTGGGCGGCCGCCAGGCCATGCGCCCAAAGCCCATCGAAGAGCTGGGCAAGCAGCAGGACCCCGCCAAGACCTTCACGCCCGTAGCCCCAGGCTCGTACAACTCGGCCGCCATCATCATGCTCACCGATGGTCAGCGCACCACAGGCGTGGACCCACTGGAAGCCGCCAAGTGGGCGGCCGACCGGGGGGTGCGGGTGTACACGGTGGGGGTGGGCACGGTGCAGGGCGAGACCATTGGCTTTGAGGGCTGGTCGATGCGCGTGCGGCTGGACGAAGAAACCCTGAAGGCCGTGGCTGCGCGGACCAATGCCGAATACTTTCATGCGGCGACGGCGGCAGACCTGAAAAAGGTGTACGAGACGCTGAGCTCGCGGCTGACGGTGGAGAAGAAGGAGACGGAGATTTCTTCTTTGCTGGCGTTGTTGGGGGCGGTGCTGGCGTTGGTGGCGGCGGGGTTGTCGGTGTGGTGGTATGGGCGGGTGATGTGATCTTTTTTGGGTGATTTTGGCTGGATGCGCTAGTGGGATATGGGCTGGTAGCTATTGATTTTGTAGTGTTTGGTGGCGTGTGCTGATTGGACCGCATGCTGGTGTTGAGGGCGGAGGCCGGGAGTCGCCCGGCATGCGAGTCCCTTTCTTTCGCGTCGCCGAAAGAAAGGAACCAAAGAAAGGGCGACCCCACTGTCTGCGTCCCCTGCGCTTCGCTACGGGGCAACCTGCGGTGCTCGGGTTTGGCGGGGTCTCGCTCGAACTCGCTCCGTTTCACTTCGCTCAGACAATCGCGAGCCCTGATCCGCCAAACCCTGCGCTCCTCGGCGCA
>NZ_JADHVT010000052.1 GCF_016783915.1 Acidovorax sp. | reverse complement strand
CTGTTCATCGGCCCCACCAGCCAGTCGCCGCGCGTGGACGAGGCCCGCAACGACCAGCTGTATGAGTTGGAGATCGCGCTGCGGGAGATCGAGGCCAACCGCGCAACCTATGGCCAGGACATGCCGCCCTGGCTGGTGGACCGCACGCTGCGCAACATCCTGGTGGACGTGACGGGCAACACGCACCGCAGCGAGTTTTCCATCGACAAGATGTTCTCGCCCGACAGCAGCACCGGCCGGCTGGGCCTGCTGGAGCTGCGCGCGTTCGAGATGCCGCCCCACGCCCACATGAGCGTGGTGCAGCAGCAGCTGCTGCGCGCCCTGATCGCCCGCTTCTGGAAGACGCCGTACCGCGCCCCCGCCGCCCGCTGGGGCACCGAGCTGCACGACCGCTGGATGCTGCCCACCTTCATCCAGCAGGACATGCACGACGTGGTGGCCGAGATGAACGCCGCAGGCTACGCGTTTGACGCGGCCTGGTTTGCACCGCAGTTCGAGTTCCGCTTCCCCATGGTCGGCACGGTGAAGTCGATGGGCGTGGAGCTGACCCTGCGCAACGCGCTGGAGCCCTGGCATGTGATGGGCGAGGAAGGCTCCGCCGGGGGCACCGTGCGCTATGTGGACTCGTCGCTGGAGCGCATCGAGGTGCGCGTGACGGGCATGAACGAAAGCCGCCATGTGGTCACCGTCAACGGCCAGCCGCTGCCGCTGCAAAGCACCGGCACCACCGGTGAATTTGTGGCCGGTGTGCGCTACAAGGCCTGGAACCCGCCCTCGGCCCTGCACCCAACCATTGGCGCCCATGCGCCGCTCACGTTCGACATCGTGGACACCTGGATGAACCGCTCGCTCGGCGGCTGCCAGTACCACGTGGCACACCCGGGCGGGCGCAACTACGACACCTTCCCGGTCAACGCGTATGAGGCCGAAAGCCGGCGCCTGGCGCGCTTCTCGCGCATGGGCCACACGCCGGGCAGGCTGGCGGTGCCGCCTGCGACCATTGAACTGCCGGGCAGCCGGGAGTTTCCGTTCACACTGGATCTGCGGCGCAAGATGCGGAGGTAGAGAAGCCCCCTGAGTCGCTGCGCGCCTTCCCCCCAGGGGGACGACGCCCTTGCTGCGGGGCGGCCCTTGCTTGGCGTCTCTGGCATCGGCCCCGCCAGTTTCGACGGTGCGGGTTACCCGCAGAGTGTTGTCGACCAAATGCCCGAAAATCGAGCGCAGTGAACCACCTCAACGACAGCCTCCCCACCCCCGACCCTTCTGACAGCGCAGCCCAGTTGGCGGCTGCACTGGCGCCCGCTGCGGCGGCCGGGCATTTTGACGAGTTGCGGGGTGCCAGCGTGGCGGACGCCCCCGGCGCTGCCACTGCATCAGCCACTCCCAAATCAATAGCAAACAAGCCAGATATCACTGGCGCCTGGGGCCAATTCTTTGATCAATTGGGGCCCGAGGGCTTCCAGGACCTGGACCGGCGCATGCAGAGCCTGCAGCGCCAGGTGCGCGACAACGGAATCACCTACAACGTCTATGCCGACGCCGACGGCCCGCAACGGCCCTGGTCGGTGGACCTGTTCCCGCTGATCCTTTCGCAGGGCGACTGGGCACACATCGAGCGCGGCGTGCTGCAACGCGCACGCCTGCTCAACCGCGTGATGGGCGACGTGTATGGCCCGCAGGAGCTGCTGCGCAAAGGCCTGCTGCCCAGCGCGCTGGTGCAGGGCCACCCGGGCTACCTGCGCGCCATGCATGGCGTGCAGCCCGTGGGCGGCACCCATTTGCACATCGCGGCGTTCGACATGGCGCGCGACGCGCAGGGCGACTGGTGGGTGGTGACGCAGCGCACGCAGGCGCCCTCAGGCCTGGGGTATTTGCTGGAGAACCGGCTGCTCATCTCGCGCCTGTTCCCCGAGGCGTTCAGCCAGATGCATGTGCAGCGCCTGGCCGCCACCTACCGCGCACTGCTCGACGGGCTGCGGCAGATGAGCCCGGCGGGGGCGGATGCGCGCATCGTGCTGCTCACGCCCGGCCCGTACAACGAGACCTACTTTGAGCACGCGTACCTGGCGCGCTACCTGGGTCTGACGCTGGTGGAGGGCAACGACCTCACGGTGCGCGACGCGCGCCTGTACCTCAAGACGCTGCACGGCCTGCAGCCGGTGCACGGCATCTTGAAGCGCCTGGACGACGAGTTTCTGGACCCACTGGAGCTGCGCAGCGACTCGCGCCTGGGCGTGCCAGGCCTGCTGCAGGCCATCCGCGCGGGCAATGTGCTGGTGGCCAATGCGCCGGGCTCGGCGTTCCTCGAATCGTCGGCGCTGCTGGGCTTCATGCCCGCGCTGTCGCGCCACCTGCTGGGCGAAGAGCTGGCCCTGCCCTCGCTGCCCACCTGGTGGTGTGGCGAGCGCTCGGCCATGCAGGCGGTGCTGCCGCAGCTTGCGCACAGCGTGATCCGCCCCACCTGGCCCATGGCGCAGCGCGTGCCCGTGCTGGGCGGTGCGCTGTCGGCACAAGACCTGACGCAGTGGTCCGCTCGCATCGAGGCCCAGGGCGACGAATACACCGTGCAGGCCCACCTGCCGCTGTCGCAAATGCCCACCTGGCGCAGTGACGCCGCAGAGGGTGCGGGCCAGGGCGGTGGCCCCACCGCCCCCCGCTCGGTGATGCTGCGCGTGTTTGCGGTGTGCGACGGCCCCGGCTCGTGGCGCGTGTTGCCGGGCGGGCTGGCCCGCCTGGCCCAGGGCGACAGCGGCATTACATCCATGCAGCGCGGCGGCAGCAGCGCCGACGTATGGGTGCAGACCGATGGCCCCGTTGACACCACCACGCTGCTGGCCCACAACCAGGCCGCGCCCGCCGTGGTGCACCGCAGCCGCCAGGTGACCAGCCGCGCGGCCGAAAACCTGTTCTGGCTGGGCCGCTACACCGAGCGCACCGAGAACGTCACGCGCCTGGCGCGCATCACGCTGCAATGCCTCAATGGCGAGGACCAGACCTCCCAGCCGCTGCTGACCTGGCTGAGCGCCATGGGCGTGAGCCAGGGGCTGGTGCTGCCGACCGTGCCTGCGGCCGGGCAGGCACGGCGCGTGTTCGAGCGCTCGCTGATCGCCGGGCTGACGCAGCCCGCGCAGGTGACCAGCGTGGGCTACAACCTGCGCGGCATCCTGGGTGCGGCCTCGGCCGTGCGCGACCGTTTGTCGCAGGAACACTGGAACCTCATCGTGCGCGCCGAGGCGGAGTTTTTTGCGCCCCGCACAGGGGCCGAAGACGACGGCGACTATTCGCCGCTGGACGCGCTGCGCCAGCTGGAAGGGCTGAGCGGCCACACCGCCGCCATGACGGGCCAGCAGACCGACCGCATGACCCGCGACGACGGCTGGCGCCTGCTGTCCATCGGGCGCCACCTGGAGCGCCTGGGTTTTCTGGCCTCGGCGCTGGAAAGCGGCCTGCAGACCGGCGCCGTGCACGATGAGGGCGGCTTTGAGGCCATGGTGGCGCTGTTTGACAGCACCATCACCTTCCACGCGCAGTACCAGCAGCGGCGCGACATGCCCGCCCTGCTGGACCTGCTGGTGATCGACCGCGACAACCCCCGCTCGCTGGCCTGGGTGGCACAGACGCTGCGCGGGCGCATTGCCAAGATCGAAGCGGCCGCGGGCACGCCCGGCGAATCTGCCGCCACGGGCATCCCGGAGGCGTCCGACCTGTCGCTGGTGGCCCTGTGCGCACAGGACGCCGAGGGGCGCCATGCCGCGCTGGAGGAATATCTGGGCCGGTGTGTGCGGGGCGTGATGGGCTTGTCGGATGTACTGGCCACGCGCTACTTCACGCATTCGGCGGATGCACTTCGGCACAGCGTAGGAGCTTGACCATGAAGCTGCGCGTCATCCACGAAACGGTGTACCACTACAGCCCGGCGGTACAAAACGCCCAGCACATGGCCCATCTGCGTCCGCGCACCGGTGTGGTGCAGCGCGTGCTGACCCACAGCCTGCAGGTGGATCCCGCCCCAACACAGTGCAACATGGTGCAGGACGTGTTTGGCAACACCCGCGCGTTCTTCAGCCTGCCGTTCACCCACGAGCAACTGCGGGTGCGCGCCGAAAGCCTGCTGGAGACCCTGCCCGTGCCCGCTGCACCGCCCGGCGAGCCTTGGGAGGCCGTGCGCGAGCGACTGGGTTATCGGCGCGGCCAGCCCTACCACGCGGCCACCGAGTTCAGCTTTGCCTCGCCCTACATTCCCCGGCATGCCGACTGTGTGGCCTATGCCGCCGAGAGCTTTGCACCCGGCCGCCCGCTGATGCAGGCCGCCCGCCACCTGATGTCGCGCATCCATGCCGACTTTGCCTACACATCCAACGCCACCGACGCGGGCACGCCCGCGCTCGAATCGCTGCGGCTGCGCCGGGGCGTGTGCCAGGACTTTGCCCACGTGATGATTGGCTGCCTGCGCAGCCTGGGCCTGGCAGCCCGCTATGTGAGCGGCTACCTGGTGACCGAGCCCCCGCCCGGCCAGCCTCGGCTGGTGGGCGCCGATGCCTCGCACGCGTGGGTGTCGGTGTGGTCGCCTTCAGCAGATGACAGGGACAGCGAGCTGGACGAGAACACCTGGTTTGACCTGGACCCCACCAACGACCGCGCGGCGGGCGAGGACTATGTGACTCTGGCCATCGGCCGCGATTTTTCGGATGTGTCGCCGCTGCGCGGCGTGATCCACGGCGGCGACCACCATGTGCTGCAGGTGGGCGTGACGGTGGAGCCGGTGCCCGCCGCTACGGCCGCTACGGCCGCTATGGCCGCTGCGCCAGACGCGCCAGATACGCCCCTCACACCGCCGCAGGCACCAGAAAATCCCGGCTGATCCGCGCGCCCAAGTCGTTCACCCGCTCCAGGAACTGGGTGAGGTAGGCATGCAGTCCATGGGTCAGGATTTCATCGATGCGTGCGAACTTGAGGTGCGCCAGCAGCCGCCCCGCGTGCCGCTGGGTCTCGGCCGACTGGCCGCTGCCCAGCATGTCGAGGTTGCCCAGCACCTCTTTCATGCAAGCGTGCAGTGAGCGCGGCATGTCGGCCCGCAGGATCAGCAGCTCGGCCACACGTTCGGGCGTGATCACGTCGCGGTACACCTTGCGGTAGGTCTCAAAGCCCGACACGCTGAGCAAGATGGCGCTCCAGTGGTAGAAATCGTGGTCTTGGTCCTGCGCCGTGGCCGCGCCCATGAAGTCGCTCTGCACCGCGTGGAACTTCACGTCCAGCAGCCGCGCCGTGTTGTCGGCCCGCTCCAGAAAGGTGCCCAGGCGCATGAAGTGCAGCGCCTCGTCCTGCAGCATGGTGCCCACCGTCACACCCCGCGAGAGGTGCGAGCGGAACTTCACCCATTCGAAGAAACGCGCCGGGTCTTGCTCCAGTGCACTGCTGGCGATCAGGCGGTTCACTTCGAGCCAGGTCTGGTTCTGGATCTCCCAGGCCTCGGTGTTGAGCGTACCGCGCACGGCCCGCGCGTTCTCGCGCGCAGCCTGCAGGCAGGCCACGATGGACGACGGGTTGGACGGGTCCTTGACCATGAAGTCGAGCACCTTGGCGGGCGTCACCTCGCCATGCTGAGCGATGTAGGCAGGCAGCAGTTCGCTGATGGACAGCAAGCCCTGCCAGCCCAGGGTAGCGGCCTCGGTCGATTGGGGCAGCAGCGCGCTCTGGTAATTCACATCCAGCATGCGCGCCGTGTTTTCGGCGCGTTCGGTGTAGCGTGCCATCCAGAAAAGATGGTCAGCGGTGCGGCTCAGCATGGTCGCGCCCTCCCTTGGCGTCGTGTGTGGCTCGGTACTGGCTGCTCACGGGGTTTCAACAGGCCCATGGCAGACACGTAGCAAGTTCCAGGCCGCCACCCTAGTCGCTCTTTGATGCAGACAAAACCTTAGGCAAAAGTGGCTCTAGCGCACGTCCTTACTGGTTATTTTGCTATCTTTTTTGAAATTTTGTTTGGGAGCCAGTGCGGGCTGCGGAGCCGGAGCGGCGACTGGCGCGGGTCGCCGGGCGGCTTCGCGCACCACGTCATGCACAAACCGAAGCTTGGCCAGCACCTCGCCCGCCAACGCAAACGGATAGGCATCTGGCTGCCCCAGGCTGCGCGTAAGGCTGTTGAGCAGCAGCGTCAGCGGCACCAGGTGTTGCACCATGGACTGAAAGTCGGGCGCCGGACTGCTAAAGGGGTCGATGGCGGTGCTGCGCTGCGCACCGTAGATGCCAGGAATGGTGACCTCGGTGGCATAGCTGGCCGAGGTTTCCAGCAGGTCGATCATGTGCAGGTAATGGGCCCAGGTTTCAGCCCAGTCTTCCCAGGGGTGGGCGGCGGCATAGGCACTCACATGGTGGTCGGCCCAGTCACTGCCCTCGCTGCCCTTGGCGTAGTGCGCCTCCAGCGCCGCTGCATAGTCCTGGCTCTCGTCACCAAACATCTGTCGAAAGTCGTCCAGCCGCCCGCCGTCGCGCACCAGCTGGTCCCAATAGAAGTGACCGGACTCATGGCGCAGGTGGCCTATCAGGGTGCGGTAGGGCTCACCCAGCGCGATGCGGCGGCGCGCGCGTTCATCGTCGTCCGCCTCGGCCACATTCAGCGTAATCGTTCCGCTGTGGTGGCCCGTCAGCACCGGCGGGCCACCCGGCACCTCAGCCAGAAACTCGAACACCGGACCGGTACGCCCGGGCGCAGGCTCCAGGCCCAGACGGGCCAGGCTGTAGAACAGCCGCCGCTTGGCCGCTTCGATCTGCATCCAGCGCCCCATGTTAGCCGGCTCGGACAGGTCGGGCATCACCCGGGTCTGGCGGCACGATACGCACAGCTCCGAGAAATCGTTGGCGGGTATCGCAAAGTTGCAGGCTTGGTGGTCTGTGTGGTTGCGGCACATGCGGTACAGGCGCCCGCTGTAGTGGGCGCTGCCCTGCCCGCCCTGGCGGCGCCACAGGTCGGCTCCGTCCTGCGGCGCAGGGGCCAGGGCGGCCATGGTCAGCACATCGGGCAAGAAGGCCAGCGCACTGCCGCAATGCAGGCACTGCACGCTATCGAAAAACACCAGATGACCGCAATGGTCGCAATTGAATACCCGCATGGTGTGGAGCTTATACCCCGTGGACTGGAGCAATGAGAATGAACAACGCATGGGCCACCCCCGGTACAGCGCCAGGGTGGGACCATGAAAAAAGCAGGCCCCGGGACATGCCCGGAGCCTGCTTCAGGGTCAAAGCCGCTGCGCCAGGGGCGCGAGGCCCCTGGTGCAGGGCGTCAGCCCCACTGGTCAGGGACGCACAACGATGCTGTTGCGCACTTCGCGCACATGCTTGGTGTTGCGCGCAATGTTTTCGGCCTGGTTCTTTTCAGCCTGCGACTTGGCAAAGCCCGAGAGCTGCACCGTGCCGTTGAGCGTCTCCACGCTGATGGAGGTGGCCGACACATTTT
Organism: Acidovorax sp.; assembly: GCF_016783915.1. GTDB lineage: Bacteria > Pseudomonadota > Gammaproteobacteria > Burkholderiales > Burkholderiaceae_C > Acidovorax. Next base: position 19,348 of record NZ_JADHVT010000052.1, on the reverse strand, counting down.
TGTCTTCTGCCATCTTGGCCTTCACGGCGGTGGTGATGCCGGCGTCATCCACATAGGAGCCAACGGTTTGTTGTTCGCGGGCCACCGAGCAGCCGGTGGCTGTGACGATGGTGATGCCGGCGACAGCGGCGAAAGCTAGGGCACGTGCGTATTTCATGGTGTTTTCCTTGTTCAAGAATGGTTGGGAACGCGGGTGCTGGGACATGTTCAGTCCTCCGGTCTGTTGCACCCTCCGCGACCGGCGGACTGTGGGAAAGGGGCAGCGCAGGCGGGCATCCATGCACTGCGGGCTACAGGCAATGCACCGGCGTGCAAACACCAGTGCGCTAGCCCTCAGTATGCATTGCGCCGGCGGGACATCCACATCGCTACGGTTGCCAGCAACGCGCCCGATGCGGCAGCGATGACCAGCGACTTGCCGGGTTGCTCGGCCACGTACTTGCCAGTGACATCGGCTGCCTGCTGGATCTGGCGACGTGCGCGTGCGCTGGTCTCGGCGCAGTAGTCGATGCTGCGGGCTGCCAGGTCCTGTGCGCGGGTGGCGAGGTCGTCAATTGCCGGGTCGGCCTGGCGGCGCAGGGCGCGCACGCTTTCTTCGGCCTTGTCCAGCGACTGGTCGGCTGCGGCCCGGGTAGTCTGCACCGCATCTTGCGCGCTTTGCAGCACGTCGTCGGCCAGGTTGCGAACACCGTGGGTTACTTTGTCGGTAGCAGTCTGAAAGCTCATGGGGAAACTCCTTGGGGTATGGGGTACAGGGGATTTGCGAGGGGGGACGGTGGTCCAGACGTTGCGGCCAGACTCACCCCTTTTTGAGGAGCCCCAGCACAAAGGTGACTACAGCCATGATCACGAAAACAAAGAACAGGATCTTCGCAATGCCCACGGCACCGGCAGCAATACCGCCAAAACCGAAGAGAGCTGCAATCAGCGCGATCACCAGAAAAACAACTGCGTAGTGCAACATTTCCATCTCCTTATGGGTGGCCGGCTTGCCGGCAGATTGGGTGGCACGAGAACCTCAGCGCCTGGGATTGACTGTAAGCATCGCGTTGCGTGGCGGCTGCCGGTGTGCGGCGCGCACGCGTGTCGGCGATGCAGTGGGTGCGGTGTAGGACAGCACGCACTCGCCCGCGTTGCACGATGCCGGGGCTTAATCAATGGCAACACTACGGGCGTCAGACCGCCATGCATGGCTACCTGACGTTTGCCATGGGCACTTCCTCCGGCCGCCCATGCAGGCCCGACGATGCAACAGATAGAGAGGAGATAGGGAATGAGGCGGCCAGCGCCTCAGCACCTGCGCAGGAACTCAGGCGTCGTGTGCAGCGGCGTTGCGGCGCGGCTCCGACGAGGTGCGTGGCAGCGGCAACACGGCAGACAACAAGGTGCCATTGCCCGGCCGCGAGGTGAGTGTGAGGCGTCCCCCCGCCGCTTCGACGCGGTGGCGCATGCCTGCCAGGCCGTGCGATGTGGGGCGCACGGTGGCGGGGTCAAACCCTACGCCGTCATCGCGCACCTGCACCGCCACATGCGTGGGGTAGCCATGCACCGACACCAGCACCTTGCTGGCCTTGGCGTACTTGCCGATGTTGGTCAACGCCTCCTGCACCATGCGGTACACCGTGAGCTGGGCCGCATCGGGCAGTTGCACCGCCTCCAGGCTGGTCTCGACCTCGATGCCTGCACGCTCGGCGTATTCGCGCGTCAATATTTCCAGCGCGGCCGTGAGCCCCAGGTTGGACAGCGACGATGGGCGCAGGTCTTCGATGATGCGACGCTTGAGGGCAATGCCGCTGTTGAGCGTCTCCGTCAGATGCTTGAGACGCTCGGCGATGTCCGGCGCGGTGGCATCAATCTTGGACTTGAGGCGCGCCACATCAAGCTTGGCGGCCGTCAGCAGTGCGCCCAGCTCATCGTGCAGTTCCCGCGCCAGATGGCCCCGTTCTTCTTCGCGCACCTGCTGCAGGTGGTTCGCCAATTCGGACAGCGTAGCCGTACGGTCGCGCACCAGGCCCTCCAGACGGTCGCGCTCGCGCTCCAGCACTTCCTGCTCGCGCTGGTTGACGGCCTGCACGGCCTGTGTCTGGCGCAGGTACATGTAAAACGCCAGCAGGCCGATGGCAGTGACCGTGGCAATGCCAATGCGCGACAGCATCAGCGACTGCTCGATCTGCTCACGCCCCTGCTGCAGACGCTGGTCGCTGCGGGTGATCAGCTCTTGCGCATGTTGCCGGATCGCCTCCATGTGCTCCTTGCCCACGTCGGTGTTCAAGATGAACTTCCACGCGTCTTCGTTGCCCTGGCGGCGAAGACGCAGGCTCAGCTCCATCTCGGCCAGCTTGCGCGAGATCTGCCGGGACAGCAACGCGAACTCCTGCATGTCCTCGGGCGAAGACATGAATTGCTTACGCAAGCGGTCCAAGTTGGTCTGAACGGTCGCCACGGCCTTGTCATAAGGCTCCAGGTAGGTCTCGTTACCGGTGAGCAAATAACCCCGCTGGCCGGTTTCGGCATCCAGCATGCTTTGCAGCAGCTTGTTGACATCGGCCCGCGTGGTCAGGCCTTGGGCCAGCTGTTCCACCGCGTCCTGCGAACGCATGTGCCCTGTTTCGTTTATGCCCACCAGCACCATGGCCGCCAGCAGCGCCATGGGCAGGCTCAACGCCATCTGGCGGACTTTTGGTAACCAACGCCGGGTGTTTTCTTGGAGATTCATACGCTTATTCTGGATAATGGCCCGTTACCTGCCAGGTGCGCCAGCCATGTAACGACATGCCGAGCGCCTGGACTTCAATACACACCGGCAGCACATCTGCTGCCGCCTCGAAAGAAGCATCAATGATCAAGATCGGCATTGTGGATGACCATGCGATTGTTCGTTCCGGGCTGCGGCAGTTTCTGTCGGAGCACGTGGACCTGCGGGTGGAAGGCGAGGCCGCCAATGGCCGCGAAGCCATTGACCTGGTCCGTAACAAGGAAATAGACGTGCTGCTCATGGACCTGTCGATGCCTGGCCAGAGTGGGCTCGATGCACTGGCCATGCTTCGCGCCAAAGCGCCGGACATGGGCATTCTGATCCTGAGCGGGTACCCCGAGGAGCACTACGCGATCAACCTGATCCGCCAGGGCGCGAGCGGCTACCTGAACAAGGAGTGTGAGCCGTCGGAAATCGTGGAGGCCATCCGCACCATCGCGCTGGGCCGCCGCTACCTCACGCCTGCCGTGGCCGAACTGCTGGCGCAGCAACTCAACCGCAAGGACGATGCGCCACCGCACGAGCAGCTGTCGGAGCGCGAGTTTCAAGTGTTCCTCAAGCTGGCGAAGGGAGAGACGGCAGGCGATATTGCCAAATCGCTGTCGCTGAGTGTGAAGACGGTGAGTACGTACCGCACGCGCCTGATGGAAAAGATGAGTCTGTCTTCCAACAGTGACCTCACCTACTACGCGCTCAAGAATCGCTTGATCGACTGACATACAGGCCCCTGTCTGCACCCGGTGCTGCAGGGCCTGGGCAGGCCTTGCTACGGAGCTCAAAAAAGGCAGGAAAAATACGCCCCTCCGACTGCCGCATGCACCTACGCACGCGGCGGCGGATGATGTCACTGGGGCAAGCCCGATGGGGCGGCAGACGCACCGCCGTTATTGCCGGCATCCATCCCGTGGGCCGGACCGCTGTGATGCACACAGTAGTCCACCAACGCGTCGATCTCGTTGGATTTGTCAAACACCGCATCCACACCCAGCTGCGCACAGCGCATGCGCACATCCGGCGTGGCGTAATTGCTGAGCACCACCATTTTCTGGCCGGGCCGCCGCGTGCGGCAGGCAGCCAGCACACCCAATCCGCTGCCCTGGCGCAAGAACAGATCAACGATGGCCAAGTCCCATTCCTCGGGGTGTGCAGACAGCCAGTTAGTGCCTTCGTCTTCGGTTTCTGCCACACCCACCGCTTCCACAGACGCCAACTCCTCCAGAGTTCCGATCAGGTTCTCGCGGATGGTCGCGTTGTCTTCAACAATGTAGGTGCGCAATTTCACGGGCGGGTCCATGTGTACGGACAGTGCAGGTCACGCTGTCCTAACCTTGAATTTAAGGCTTCCATGCGCCGGATTCTGCCAGCCGCAACACGCTGGCCATGTAGGAAAAATCCTACCGCGCAACACACACTGGGCAGTGGGCATGGCGTTGAACGCGCATGGTGCTCCACTCCATGGCTCGGCCGTCCAGCATGAGCAGCCGCCCAGCCAGCGACTGCCCTACGCCCGCAATCAGCTTGAGCGCCTCGGTCGCCTGCATCGCCCCCACCACGCCTACCAGCGGCGCAAACACACCCATCGTGGAGCAGCGCACTTCTTCAAACTCCGCTTCGGGCGGGAAGATGCAGGCATAGCACGGCGACTGCATATCGTGCGGGTCCACCACCGTGATCTGGCCATCAAACCGGATCACCGCACCCGCCACCAACGGCTTGGTATGGCGCACACATGCAGCGTTGACCGCCTGGCGGGTGGCATAGTTGTCGCTGCAGTCGAGCACCACTGTGGCATCGCGCACCAGATTGTCCAAAGCGGCTGCGTCCACCCGGGTTTTCAGTGCCTTGACCCGTACCTCGGGGTTGATATCGGCCATGGCCTGCGCCGCCGACTCGACCTTGGGGCTGCCCACACGCGCGGTGGTGTGTGCAATCTGGCGCTGCAGGTTGGTCAGGTCCACCACATCGTCATCGACGATCGTGATGTGGCCCACACCAGCAGACGCTAGGTACAGCGCGGCAGGCGACCCCAACCCACCCGCGCCGATGATGAGTGCATGGGCCGCAAGCACCCGCTCCTGCCCCTCAATGCCCACCTCGTCGAGCAAGATGTGGCGGGAATAGCGCAGGAGCTGGTCATCGGTCATGGGAGGGCTGGCCCGCAACGGCCAATAAAACAACGGTGAAACAGGCCAACATGAAAAAGGCTGGATTCCTCGCGAAATCCAGCCCTGGGTCGGAGCGCGAAAGGCTCAATTCTCTTTCTTTTCTTCCTTGCGCTCTGTCAGCGTCTTGCTGACCAGCACAGGACGGCCCTTGAGTTGGTTGAGGGCCTGCACCAGCTGGAAGTCCTTGTCCGAGCCAAACTCGGGCACCTTGCGGTCGGCCGCAGGCTTCTTGGCCTCTTCTTCCATTCGCTTGCGGGCTTCCTCGCGGGCCTTTTCGCGGGCTTCGTCCTTCCTCTCTTCGCCCTGGCCGCTGTTCAGGTGCTTGTCCAGGTCGGCCTCGCGCATGCGCAACGCGGCAAAGATGTTGCCCTCTTCCGACTCGTCGATCATCACGTCGGGCACGATGCCCTTGGCCTGGATCGACTTGCCGCTGGGGGTGTAGTAGCGGGCTGTGGTCAGCTTGATTCCCGTGTCAGGGCCCAGCGGGCGCACGGTCTGCACCGATCCCTTGCCGAAGGTCTGGCTGCCCATGATGGTGGCACGCTTGTGGTCTTGCAGCGCGCCGGCCACGATTTCGCTGGCGGAGGCAGAGCCTTCGTTGACCAGCACCACCAGAGGTACCGACTTGAGCGACGCAGGCAGGCGTTTGAGCGGGTCACCGCCACCCCGGCGCTGGTAATAGTCAGGGGCAGCCTTATAAGTAGCCTTGCTGTCGGCCAGCTGCCCATTGGTGGTCACCACCGTCACGTTCTCGGGCAGGAAGGCCGCAGAGATCGCCACGGCTGCGTCCAGCAGGCCACCCGGGTCGTTGCGCAGGTCCAGCACCAGGCCCTTGAGGTTAGGGTCCTGCTTGTAGACCTCTTCCACCTTGCGCACGAAGTCATCCACCGTGCGTTCCTGGAACTGCGACAGGCGAATCCAGGCGTAGCCAGGCTCGATCATCTTGCCCTTGACGGACTGGGTCTTGATCTCTTCGCGCGTGATGGTGACGGGGAACGTGCGGTTCTCGTCCTTGCGGAAGATGGTGAGCGTGACCTTGGTGCTGGGCTCGCCGCGCATGCGCTTGACAGCGTCGTTGAGCGCCAGCCCCTTGACGGCAGTTTCGTCGATCTTGGTGATCAGGTCATTGGTCTTGAGGCCGGCACGAAAGGCGGGCGAGCCCTCAATGGGCGACACGATCTTGATCAGACCGTCTTCCTGTGTGATCTCGATACCCACGCCCACAAAACGGCCCGAAGTGCCCTCGCGGAATTCCTTGAAGGACTTCTTGTCGAAATACTGGGAGTGCGGATCCAGGCTGGACACCATGCCGGAGATGGCGTCGGTGATGAGCTTTTTGTCATCCACCGGCTCGACGTAATCGGTCTTGACCAAGCCGAACACGGCGGACAACTGCTGGATTTCTTCGAGCGGCAACGGCGTCATGGCGCCACGCGCCACCGTTTGCAGTGACACCGTGGTGAGCGCACCCGCCACCACGCCTACCGATACCCATCCTGCAATCTTGAGTTTGTGGCCCATACAACACCTTTTACCGCTTCAAAACCAATATACACCTTGGAAGGGCCAAACCCGCCGCAGTTCCGCATGGATGCTCACTTTGGCGGGGATAAGCGGGGTTTTCCCCGCTCTTTACCTGCGATTTACGCTTTGCCCTGCGATGCCACGGCGGCTGCGGCCTTGGCCGCCGCTTCCGCATCGCCCAGATAGTAGTGACGGATGGGCTTGAGGTCGGCGTCGAGCTCGTATACCAGTGGAATCCCGTTGGGAATGTTCAGGCCCACGATGTCGGACTCGGAGATGTTGTCCAGGTACTTCACCAACGCGCGGATGGAGTTGCCATGTGCAGCCACCACCACCCGTTTGCCCGAGCGGATGGCGGGCGCCATGGCCTCGTTCCAGAACGGCAACACGCGGGCCACGGTGTCTTTCAGGCACTCTGTCAGGGGCACGTTCTCGGCCGCCACACCGGTGTAGCGGCGGTCGCTGCGCTCGCTGCGTGGGTCGGTGGCTTCCAGTGCTGGCGGAGGCGTGTCATAGCTGCGGCGCCACACCAGCACCTGCTCGTCGCCGTACTGCTTGGCCATATCTGCCTTGTTCAGGCCCTGCAGGGCGCCGTAGTGGCGCTCGTTCAGGCGCCAGTCCTTGACCACGGGCAACCAGGTGCAATCCATCTCGTCGAGGGCGTACCACAGGGTGTGGATGGCGCGCTTGAGCACGCTGGTGAACGCCAGGTCGAACTCGTAGCCCTCGGCCTTGAGCAGCTTGCCGGCCGACATGGCCTGGGAGACGCCGGTCGGCGTGAGGTCCACATCGGTCCAGCCGGTGAAGCGGTTTTCAAGGTTCCAGGTGGATTCGCCGTGGCGAATCAGAACGAGCTTGTACATGGTTTCCCCAGGAAAGGCAGGTCAAAAAATGCGGGCCAAAACCCAGCATTCTAGAATTACGCTGTTCGCCAACCCAAGGAAGCTTCGTGAAATTCATTATTGATAACTGGTATCTGTTCCTCGTTGCACTGGCTTCGGGCAGCATGTTGCTGTGGCCGGTCCTCAAGAACGCCAGTGGCGGCTCGCTGACGCCAGCACGCGCCGTGCAGCTCATCAACCGCGAAAAAGCGGTGGTCATCGACGTCTGCGAAACCGAGGAATTTGCCGCAGGCCACGTGAACGGCGCCAAGAACGTGCCGCTGGGCCAACTCGAAGAGCGCTTGGCCACCGTGGTCAAGAACAAAGCCCTGCCCGTGGTGCTGGTGTGCGCCAGCGGCGCCCGCGCCAACCGAGCTGTCGGTATCGCCAAGAAGCTGGGCTATGAAAACGCCCAGGCACTGGCCGGTGGGCTCAAGGCCTGGCGCGAAGCCAGCCTGCCTGTGGAAAAAGCCTGACCCGCCCCCAGTTATTCGGTCAGCGCTAGTCTCTTGACTGGTTTTTTGCCCCACAGGAAGAAAGAGGAAGGTCCGCCATGCAACCCGTGAAGATGTACACCACCGCCGTCTGCCCCTACTGCATCCGGGCCAAGCAGATCCTCAAGTCCAAGGGCGTGGAGCAGATCGAGGAGATCCGCATCGACACCGACCCCGCCGCGCGCAGCCACATGATGGAAATCACCGGCCGCCGCACGGTGCCGCAGATCTACATCGGCGACACCCATGTCGGTGGCCACGACGATCTGGTGGCGCTGGACAGCCGTGGCGAGCTGATGCCCTTGCTCGGCGCCTGACCCCCTGTCTGGGCGCTGCATAATGCAGCCCCATGTGCCCGCTGCGGGAGCTGCTCCCCGGCGGGTTTTGTTTTGCTAGCAATTTCGTAAGAGCAAAGAGACTTCACCATGGCCGACCAAGAAAACCCCGTGTTCCAGATCCAGCGCGTCTACCTCAAGGACATGTCTCTGGAGCAACCCAACTCCCCCGCCATCCTGATCGAACAAGAGCAACCCAGCGTGGACATCCAGCTGGGCGTGGAAGCCACCCCCGTGGCCGAAGGCATCTTTGAAGTGGCTGTGACCGCCACCGTGCAGACCAAGATCAAGGACAAGACCGTGTTCCTGGTCGAAGCCAAGCAGGCCGGCATCTTCGAAATCCGCAACGTGCCTGAAGACCAGATGGGTCCCATCATGGGCATCGCCTGCCCGCAGATCGTGTACCCCTACCTGCGTGGCAACGTGGCCGACATCATCAACCGCGCCGGCTTCCCGCCCGTGCACCTGGCCGAAATCAACTTCCAAGCCATGTACGAGCAACAGCAAGCCCAGGCTGCCGGCCAGGCCTCGCCCATCATCACGCAATAAGCATTTACAGGCATTTTTGCCTGTAGTGCTGGATGAATAAGCGCATACAGCTATGAAAATCATAGTATTGGGCGCTGGAGCCTGGGGGACAGCGGTGGCCATGAGTGCCGCCCAGCACCCCGCAGGCCATGCCGTCACCTTGTGGGCGCGCGATGCCGCCCAGGCGGCCCAGATGCAGACGCAGCGGCAGAACGCGCGTTACCTGCCCGGCATCACCCTCCCCCCCTCCATCACTCTGGCCCATGGCGACTTTGCTGCGCTGTGGACCGGGGCCGACCTCGTCATCGTGGCCACGCCCATGGCGGCTTTGCGCGGCATGCTGCAGGCCTTGCATGGCTGCGCTGCACCTGTGGCCTGGCTGTGCAAGGGGTTCGAGGCGGCACCTCTTGGTGTCGATTCATCATCTTTTGGATTGCTGGCGCACGAAATACAAGCACAAGTAGCTCCTGATTTGATAGCAGGCGTATTCAGCGGCCCCAGCTTTGCGCAAGAGGTGGCACTCGGCCAGCCCACCGCCCTGGTGGCGGCCAGCGCCCATGCCCAGGTGCGCGATGCACTGGTGAGCGCCTTCCACAGCCCCAGCGTGCGCGTATACGCCAACGAAGACATCGTGGGCGTGGAAGTGGGCGGCGCGGTGAAGAACGTGCTGGCCATTGCCACCGGCCTGTGCGACGGGCTGGCGCTGGGGCTGAACGCCCGCGCCGCACTCATCACGCGCGGTCTGGCCGAGATGACGCGGCTGGGCCTGGCGCTGGGCGCGCGGCCCGACACCTTCATGGGCCTGTCGGGACTGGGCGACCTGGTGCTGACCGCCACCGGCGACCTGTCGCGCAACCGGCGCGTGGGCATGCTGCTGGCCGAGGGCAAAACCCTTCAGCAGGCCGTCGAGTCGCTGGGCCACGTGGCGGAGGGCGTTTACAGCGCCCGCACCGTGGCGCAGCGGGCGGCTGCGCTGGGGGTGGACATGCCCATCACCCGTGCGGTGGTTGCGCTGCTCGATGGCCAGCTCACCCCGGCCGATGCGGTGGTCACGCTCATGGGGCGCGGGCCTGCGTCCGAGCTGACCTGAACCAAAGAAGCGCGAAAGAAAAAAGGCCCCTGCGGCATGCCGCAGCGGCCTTTTGTATTGGCGCTGCCAGTGCGGTACTGTCAGCGGACTGTGTTCAAAACACTCCGAACAACATCAGCAGCAAAACAACCGACAGTGGGACGCCAAGTAGCCAGGCAATGAGAGGCATGAGAATCTCCTTGAAAGGGTGAGAAGGTCAGGTGTTTTCACTGTATTTCTCACCCCGCGGCGCCGTTGTCCGGCTTTGCAGCGCCTGCCCGTAGGCCCCCACCTACCCCGCCGACTTCGACTGGCAGCCACGCACCACGCGCGCAGCCCCCAGCCGGGCTTACAGCCCCAGCTCCAGCGCCAGCAGCTCGTCCACCGTCTGGCGACGGCGGATCAGGCGGGCCTGGCCGCCATCCACCAGCACCTCGGCAATCAAAGGCCGCGTGTTGTAGTTGGAGGACATGCTGGCGCCATACGCACCCGTGTCGTGGATCACCAGCAGGTCGCCCACCTGCGCGGCAGGCAGGTCGCGCGGCAGCACCACGCCGCCGTCGCCCTGGGTGAACACGTCGCCAGACTCGCACAGCGGACCCGCCACCACCGTGGGGTGCTCTGCCGCCGTGGACCCATCGCGGCGCAGCACGCTCATGGCGTGGTAGCTGCCGTACATGGACGGGCGCATGAGTTCGTTAAAGCCGGTATCGACCAGCACAAAGTGGTTGTTGCCCGCGTTCTTGGTGGCGCGCACCTGGCCCAGCAGCACGCCGGATTCGGCCACCAGGAAGCGGCCGGGCTCGATCTCCAGGCCCAGTTGGTGGCCCACGATGGCCTCGGCCTGCTGCCGCGCGGCGTCCCACAGGCCGTGGTAGTGCTGGGTGTCGACCACGGGGTCGCCGCTGCGGTAGGGGATGGACAGGCCACCACCGGCCGAGATGGCATGCAGGTCATGCCCGGCCGCATGCGCCGTGCGCACCAGGTTGACCATGGCACCGCACACTTCCTGCAGGTGGCTGTAATCCACGCCCGAGCCGATGTGCATGTGCAGGCCCACCAGTGTCAAACCATGCTGCTTGATCGCGGCCAGCGCCGCAGGCAGGTCCGTGTGCCAGATGCCGTGTTTGCTGTGCTCGCCACCCGTGTTCGTCTTGTTGCTGTGGCCGTGGCCAAAGCCAGGGTTGATGCGCAGCCACACCGCGTGGCGGGGCGAACGCGCGCCCAGCTGGTGCAGCATGTCGATCGAGCCAGCGTTGACGGGCACGCCGTGTTCCACCACGCAGTCGAGCGTGGCGGCGTCGAACAGGTCGGCGGTGAAGACGATCTCGGAAGACTCACCGCCCGCCACATACCCCGCCGCCAGCGCACGCAGGATCTCGCCGCGCGAGACGGCATCCACCTTCACGCCCTGCTCGCGCATGAGCTTGAGGATGTGGATGTTGGAGCAGGCCTTCTGCGCAAAGCGGATGGTCTCGAAATTGGACACCTGCGCAATGCGCTGGCGGATGGTGGCCGCGTCATACACCCACAGCGGGGTGCCAAACTGGTCGGCCAGCGCCCAGAGCTGGGCGGGAGAAAAGGGGTTGGACATGCAAAGGCTCCAAAGCCAGCAACAGGTGCGGCACAACGTGAACGATGGCCCGCATCATGCCCGCCGCGAAGTATTTGGTCGAATGCTTTGATTTACGCCATCCATTCAATATGGATATGCTCTACCCATGACTGGACTGACCGACTCGCCCCTGGCCCACCGGATCACCCACCGGCACATCGAGGTCTTCCGCGCCGTGATGACCGCCGGCAGCGCCACCGGCGCGGCCGACCTGCTGCACAGCTCGCAACCCACCGTGAGCCGCGAGCTGGCGCGGCTGGAGTCGCTGCTGGGCTATGCGCTGTTCGAGCGCGCGCAAGGCCGCCTGCGCCCCAACGCACGGGCGCTGGCGCTGTGGGACGAGGTACAACGGTCCTGGCAGGGGCTGGAGCGTGTGGTGGACCGGGCCGTAGCCCTGGGCCGGTCGGGGGCCGTGCAGCTATCGGTGCTGTGCCTGCCCGCGCTGGCCCATGCACTGCTGCCGGGTGCGGCGGCACGGCTGATGCAGGCGCAGCCTGAGGCGCGCCTGTCCGTCACACCGCAGGAATCGCCCCTGCTCGAAGAATGGATGAGCGCCCAGCGGTTTGACCTGGGCCTGTGCGAGCAGACCAGCGCCCCGCCCGGCACCCGCGCCGAGGTGCTGCTGACCCTGGACGAGGTGGCCGTGCTGCCCGCAGGCCACGCGCTGGCCCACAAGACCGTGCTCGATCTGACCGATTTTGGAGGCGAGTTTTTTGTGAGCCTCTCGGCAGACGACCCCTACCGCCGCCTGATCGACGCCCGGTTTGCCGAGGGGGGCGTGGAGCGCACGCTGCGCGTGGAAACCCACAGCGCCGCAGCGGTGTGCGCCATGGTCGAGCAGGGCCTGGGCGTTGCCATTGTCAACCCGGTCACCGCCCTGGCAGCAGCCAGCGAGCGGCTGGTGCTGCGGCGCCTGGCGTTTTCCATCCCGTTCAGCGTGACGGCGCTGCTGCCACTGTACCGCCCGCCCCTGCCCGAGGTGGCGCCCATGCTGGAGGCCCTGCGCGCGCAGGCCCAGGCCATTGCAGCCCGGCTGCCGCCCGGCAGGGGCTGAGGCAGCAAGAACCATGAAACTATTATTTTGATAGCAGCATGGGCAGATTGCACTAGCGCTATCGGCACAAAAGAGCCTTCACCGTGGCTCCTTGTGCATTCTGGCCACAGTCTTCAGCCGCCCGGCGCCGCCAGGCTGCGCACCTTGACCGCCAGCCGCTCCTCGACCGAGGGCGACACGAACTTGGTCACCTCGCCGCCCAGCACGGCGATCTCGCGCACAAAGGTGCTGCTGATGAACTGGTACTTGTCGCTGGGCGTGAGGAACACCGTCTCCACCTGCGGCATCAGGCTGCGGTTCATGCCCGCCAGCTGGAACTCGTAGTCAAAGTCGGTCACGGCGCGCAGGCCGCGCACCATGGCCTTGCCGCCGCGCGACACCACAAAGTCGCGCAGCAGGCCCGAGAAGGGCTCGACCTGCACCTGGGGATACATCTTCACGGCATCCCGCACCATCTCGATCCGCTCTTCCAGCGAAAACAGGGTCTTCTTGTGGTGGCCCGCCGCCACAGCCACGATCACACGTTCAAACAACTGGGTGGCCCTGCGCACCACGTCTTCATGACCCAGTGTGATGGGGTCAAAGGTTCCGGGGTACACGGCGAGCACGTTCTGGGCCATGGCTGGTTGTCTCCTGTCTGGCTGTATGGACGTTGGCCCGGGCCCTGGGAACGGGCAAACCACCCGTTCCGCAGGGCCTTCGGGCCGCGTGCGCGCATTATGCAGTGCAGTGCAACATGAACCGGCGTTCGCTCAGCCGGTGGTGACGGCCACAGGGCGCAGCAGATGCGCATGCACGGCGCCTGCCTTCAGGTGCCGGTACACGGCCAGGCCGCTGGGGGCCAGTTCGTCGTCCGTCCAGGCGCGGGGGGCTTCGAGGTAGATGAAGCCCTCTGCGGCCACGGCCTTGGCTGCGGCCCGGAGAGCGGGCGCAAACAGGTCGCTGTCAAACGGCGGGTCCAGCAGCACCAGGTCCACACTGGCGGGCGCGGCCTGCTTGAGGGCGGCCACGCCGTCGCCGCGCTGCACGCGCACGGCGCTGGCCTGCAGCTTGGCCTGCAGCACCTGCAGCTGTGCCACCAGCGCCGCGTCACTCTCCACCAGTTGCACCGACGCGGCGCCGCGCGAAGCGGCTTCGAGCCCCAGCGCACCCGTGCCTGCAAACGCGTCCAGACAGCGCCAGCCAGAGAGGTCCTGGCCCAGCCAGTTGAACAGGGTTTCGCGCACGCGGTCGGGCGTGGGGCGCAGGCCGGGGCGCTGGGCCACGGGCAGGCGGGTGCGCTTCCATAGCCCGCCGATGATGCGGATTTCGCCTGCGCCCTTGGGGGCGGCAGCCGCCGCAGCTTTGTCCTTGGCGTTTTTCTTGGAGGCCTTGGGGTCCACCGGCACTGCGGCTGCGGCGGCCTGGGCCTTGCGGATTTCGGCAGTGATGGCGCTGCCGCGCAGGGTAGATCGGCTCATGGCTGTTTGCCTCCCACCACCACGGTGACCATGCGCTCGGGCTGCAGCTTCTGTGCCATGGCGGTGCGCACGTCGGCTACGGTCAAGGCTTCCACCTTCTTCGCCCACTGGTCCAGGTAATCCAGCGGCAAGTCGTTCCAGGCGATGTTGGCCACATTGCCCAGCAGCTTCTTGTTGCTGTCGATGCGCAGCGCAAAGCCGCCGATGAGGTTGTCCTTGGCGGCGCGCAGCTCGGCCTCGGTAGGGCCTTCGGCCACAAAGCGGGCAATCACGTCGCGCGACACCTTGACGGCCTGGGCCGCCTGGTCGGGTCGGGTCTGCAGGCCCACAGTGAACGCGCCCGCATGCAGGCCGGAGGCGAAGTAGCTGTACACGCTGTAGGAAAGCCCGCGCTTTTCACGCACCTCGTTGGTCAGCCGCGAGACAAATCCGCCACCGCCCAGGATATGGTTGCCCACCAGCAGCGCCAGAAAGTCCGGGTCGCGGCGCTGGAATCCCGGCTGGCCAATCAGCACATGGGCCTGAGCCGATGCAAACGGGATGGTCTTCTCGGCAGGTGCCGTCAGCGCCGCCACTTCGCCCACAGGCGGCAGCGGGGCGCAGCCTGTGCTGGCAGGCAGGCGCGACAGCAGCGTGGCCACCAGCGTCTGCGCCTGGGCGCGCGATACGGCGCCCACGATGCTGACCTTGGCGCGGCAGGCGGCCACGTACTGCGCGTGAAAGTCCTGCATGTCGGCCACGCCGATGCGCGCCAGCGTCTCTTCGGTGGTGCGCACGCCATAGGGGTGGTTGCCATACACCGCAGCGGCAAACGCATGGTTGGCCACGGTGGCGGGGCGCGTGTTGGCCTCTTTCAGGCTGGCGCTCCAGCGGGCACGGTCGCGTTGCCAGACGTCTTCGGTCGTCGTGGGCTCGGCAATCTGGCGGGCCGCCAGCCGCGCGGCGCGTTCCAGCAGCGGCGCGTCGGTCAGCGAGCGCAGCACGTAGTGCAGCGTGTCGTTGTCGGCATTGGCTTCAAAACTGGCGCCCAAGTCGGCCCAGGCCTCGCCCAGGCCGTTTTCGTCCAGCGCAGGCTCGGCGCTCGCGTCGCGCCCGGCCTTCACGCCTTTGCTGGCCATGGCCGCCACGGCGTTGGCCAAGCCGGACTGGCCCGCCGGGTCGCGGCGCGTGCCGGCGTCAAAGTCGATCTGCACGTCCACCATGGGGATGACCGGGCTTTCGACCAGATAGACCTTGGCGCCGTTGGGTTCGGTCCAGTGCTGGATGGGCAGCAGCGCCCACGCCGAATTGGAAGAAAAAAGGGCGATAGCGCTAGTGCATAAAGCACGGACAGCTATGTTTTTGATAGTAATCATGGGCAGTTTCCGCAGGGCGGGTTCAGCGGATGGCAGCGCCGGCAGGCAGCTGGGGACGGGCGCGGGGGGCGTCCAGGGGCTGGGGCAGCAGCGTGGCCACGGTGAGCTGGTCGTCGCCAAAATACTTGGAGGCCACGGCCTGCACCTGCGCAGGAGTCACAGTGCGCAGCAGGGCCAGCAGGCGCTCGTTGGCATCCAGCGGAAAGTCCTGCACCCAGTTGCCACCCAGCTCCTGCGCCTGGCTCATCACCGAATCGCGCTCGTACACCGTGGAGGCGATCCACTGCGTCTTCACGCGGTTCAGCTCAGCCTCGCTCACCCCCTCCTTGGCCACCCGGGTCACCTCGGCGCGCAGCGCGTCTTCGACCTGCTGGGCGGTCTTGCCCGCAGCGGGCACGCCGCTGAGCATGAACAGGCTGGGGCCGCGCCCGGTGACCATGGCGGAGCTGCTGGCGCTGTCGGCCACGCGGTTGGGGCCCTGGGTCAACGCGCGGTCCAGCCGAGCACCGTCGTAGCCGTTGAACACGGCCGACAGCACCATCAGCGCGAGGGCATCGCGATCTTCGTCGGTGAGGTTGTCCACGCGGTCCAGGCTGGGCGCTCGGAAGGCCAGAGCCACATAAGCCTGTTCTGCCGGGGCCTTGACGGCGATGCGGCGCAGGCCCTTTTGCTCGGGCTCGGTGCGGGGCTTGCGCGCGGGCAGCGCATGCACGGGCAGGCTGCCGTAGTACTTCTCGGCCAGCGCACGCACCTGGGCCACGTCCACATCGCCCGCCACCACCACGGCGGCGTTGGTGGGGGTGTACCACTGGCGGTGGAAGGCGCGCACGTCATCGGGCGTCATCGCGTCCAGGTCGCTCATCCAGCCCACGATGGGGCGGCGGTAGGGCGATGCATTGAAGGTGGCGGCAAACAGCTGCTCGGCCAGCATGGCCCGGGGCTGGTCCTCGGTGCGCAGGCGGCGCTCTTCCTTGACGACCTCGATCTCTTTCTTGAACTCCTCGTCCGGCCAGTGGTTGTGGGCAAACCGGTCCGATTCGAGCTTCATCACATCTTCGAGCCGGTTGGACGGGATCTGCTGGTAGTAGCCGGTGTAGTCGCGGCTGGTGAAGGCGTTCTCCCGGCCGCCCAGCGCTGCCACGCGGCGCGAGAACTCGCCCGGTGGCAGGGTTTTGGTGCCCTTGAACATCATGTGCTCCAGCACATGGGCCACACCCGAGGTGCCATCCACCTCGTCCATGGAGCCCACACGCACCCAGACCATGTGCACCGCCGTCGGGGCGCGGCGGTCGGGCTGCACGATGAGCTGCATGCCGTTTTTGAGCGTGAACTGCTGCGCGCCAGAGGCCGTGGTGGACGGCGTGGTGGAGGGTTGAGACACCGGGGTGGTGGCCGCAAAGGCAGCCCCGGACGAGAGGCAGGCCAGCAGGCCCAGTAGGGTGAAAGCGCGTTTCATAGAATGGGGTGATTCTAAGAACCCGCCAATGTTCAGTTTTTTCAAGAAAAAGCCCGCTCCTTCGCCAGCCCCCGCCGATGCGCCCGCCCAGGCCCAGCCGGTAGGCGCACCGTCGCCCACCGTGGTTGCGCCCGCAGCGCCCCCCCTGCCCGCCACGCCGCCCGCGGCTACCCTCAACCCGCCAGCGCCCGCTACACCGGCTCCCGTGGCGGCGCCCGCCCCGGCAGGCTTTGGCTGGCTGCGCAACCCGTTTGGCAACAAAGCCCCTGAGCCCACTGCGCCGCCCCCCGCAGCACCAGCGCCCGTCACTTTGACCCCACCAGCGCCCGTGGCGATGCCACCGATAGCACCGGTTGTCACCCCACCGCCCCCTGCGGCACCGGCAGCCACAGCGCCCGCCGCTGCTCCAGTGGTTACAAACCCTGCATTGCCCTCCGTGGCGCCCCCGATTTCCGTTGCTGCACCTGCGCCGGTTGCGCCACCCACGCCCGTCACACCACCGCCTGCGCCAGTGACAGCACCCGCAACCTCGGCTGCGCCCCCTGCCCCGGCGCCTGAGCGCAAAGGCTGGCTGGATCGCCTGAAAGCCGGCCTGCGCAAGACTGGCAGCAGCATTGCCACCGTCTTTACCGGCACACAGATTGATGACGCGCTGTATGAGGAGCTGGAAGAGGCCCTGCTGATGGCCGACACCGGCGTGAAGGCCACCACGCACCTGCTGGCCGAACTCAAGCGCCGCGTCAAGGACAGCAAGACCACCGACCCCGCCGCCGTTAAGGGCCTGCTGGCCGATGCGCTGGCAGAACTGCTGCGCCCGCTCGAAAAAGCCCTGGTGATTGGCGAGCACACCCCCACCGTGATCATGGTGGCCGGCGTGAACGGCGCGGGCAAGACCACCTCCATCGGCAAGCTCACCAAGCACCTCGCGGGTGAAGGCGCCGCCGTGCTGCTGGCGGCGGCCGACACCTTCCGGGCCGCTGCGCGCGAGCAGCTGGGTGTGTGGGCCGACCGCAACACGGTCGAGATCGTGAGCCAGGAAGGCGGCGACCCCGCCGCCGTGAGCTTTGATGCCGTGACCGCAGGCAAGGCGCGTGGCAAGGATGTGGTGCTGGTAGACACGGCCGGGCGCCTGCCAACGCAGCTGCACCTGATGGAAGAGCTGAAAAAGATCCGCCGCGTGGTGACCAAGGCCGACGCCACCGCCCCGCACGAGGTGCTGCTGGTGATCGACGGCAACACCGGCCAGAACGCGCTGGCCCAGGTGCGCGCGTTTGACGATGCACTGCAGCTCACCGGCCTGATCGTCACCAAACTTGACGGCACGGCCAAGGGCGGCGTGCTGGCCGCCATTGCACAGGAGCGCCCCATTCCGGTGTATTTCATCGGCGTGGGTGAAAAGCTCGAAGACCTGGAAACCTTCAATGCCCGCGAGTTCGCTCAGGCGTTGCTGAGCTGATCGGGCAGGCTTCGGCCCTGCACCCACCGAGCAATGGCCCCATCCGGGGCCATTTACACGTTTACGAATCGCAACGTTTCCCCCATCATGGGCTTTCCCCTGGAATTGCACGGAGGCCCATGTTCATTGAGCTGGTCAAAGGCGTTGCGCTGCTGCTGGCGCTGTGCTTTCTGCACGGGTTCAACATCCGCGTCTGGCGCAAGCACCCGTGGGTGGGCCAGGTCTTTTCGGGGCTGATCTTCGGCGGCATCTGCGTGGTGGGCATGCTCACCCCGGTGGTGCTGATGCCGGGCGTGATCTTCGACGCACGCTCGGTGGTGCTCAGCATGGCGGGCCTGTTCGGCGGCCCGCTGGTGGCGGGCATTGCTGCGCTGATGGCAGCCACCGGCCGTCTGTGGCTGGGTGGCGCGGGCGCCGAGGTGGGGCTGATGGTGATCGTGCTGTGCACCGCGCTGGGGCTGGTGTACCGCGAAGGCCGCGCCCGTGGGCGGCTGGGGGTAGAGCCCATCCCCCTTGCGCTGTTCGGGCTGCTGCTGCACATGGCTGTGATCGCCCTGTTTCAGCTGCTGCCTGCCGAGGCCGTGCAGCGCATCAACCAGACGCTGGCCCTGCCCTATCTGCTGACCTTCACCCCCGCTACCGTGGTGCTGGGTTTGCTGCTGCACGACGTGGAGCAGCGCATGGCCACCGAGCACGCGCTGACTGGCACGGCAGCACGCCTGCATGCCATCACGAAGGCCATTCCCGATGTGCTGCTGGTGCTCGACGCCCAAGGCCGGTATGTAGAGGTGCTCTCCCCCAACGACGCCGCGCTGGTCGCCAGCGCCCCGGTGCTTGTGGGCAAGCGGTTGCAGGATGTGCTGCCCGCCGAGCAGGCCGAACGGTTCATGGCGCTCATCCAGGAAACGCTGCAGTCTGGCCAGACCCACAGCGTGGAATACGAGATGCAGACCCTGTCTGGACTGCGCCAGTTTGAAGGGCGCACCCAGCCCCTGGGCGTGCAGGTGGGCGGCCAGGCAGCCGTGGTGTTCCTGGCCCGCGACATCACCGAGCGCAAGCAGGCTGAAAGTGCGCTGCGCGAGTCCGAGCTGCGCTTTCGCTCGCTGCTGCGCAACATCCCGTCCATCTCGGTGCAAGGCTACCTGCAGGACGGCACCACTAGCTACTGGAACCAGGCGTCCGAGCAGCTGTACGGCTACCC
>NZ_JADHVT010000051.1 GCF_016783915.1 Acidovorax sp. | reverse complement strand
CATCTTCTTGATCGGCGACTTCACCAGCCTGATCGGCGACCCCTCGGGCCGCAACAGCACCCGCCCGCCGCTCACGCCCGAGCAGATCAAGGTGAATGCCGAGACCTACTACAAGCAGGCCAGCCTGGTGCTGGACCCGGCCCGCACCGAGATCCGCTACAACAGCGAATGGAGCGAACCCTTGGGCGCTACCGGGATGATCCAGCTGGCCGCCAAGTACACCGTGGCGCGCATGATGGAGCGCGACGACTTCCACAAACGCTTCACCACCGGCCAGTCCATTTCGGTGCATGAGTTCCTGTACCCGCTGATGCAGGGCTACGACTCGGTAGCCTTGAAGAGCGACCTGGAGCTGGGTGGCACCGATCAGAAGTTCAACCTGCTCATGGGCCGTCATCTGCAGCAGGAATATGGCCAGGAGCCGCAGTGTGTGCTCACCATGCCGCTGCTGGTGGGGCTGGACGGCGTGGACAAGATGTCCAAGTCCAAGAACAACTACATCGGCATTGCCGAGGACGCCAACACCATGTTTGCCAAGGTGCTGTCGATCAGCGACACCCTGATGTGGGACTGGTACACGCTGCTGTCGTTCAAGAGCCTGGCCGACATCGCCGCGCTCAAGGCGGAGATCGCTGGCGGGCGCAACCCCAAGGACGCCAAGGTGATGCTGGCCAAGGAGATCACCACGCGCTTTCACAGCGCGGCTGCGGCCGATGCCGCGGAGCAGGACTTCATCAACCGCAGCAAGGGCGGCGTGCCGGACGAGATCCCCGAGGTGAGCGTGTCTGGCGCGCCGCTGGGCATCGGTGCGCTGCTCAAGCAGGCCAACCTGGCCCCCTCGACCAGCGAGGCCAACCGCCTGATCGACGGCGGCGGCGTGCGCGTGGAAGGCAGCGTGGTCAGTGACAAGGGCCTGAAGCTGGACGCCGGCACCTACGTGGTGCAGGTGGGCAAGCGCAAGTTTGCACGGGTGACTCTGGCCTGATTTGGGGTCAAAACAGCCGCAAGCGCTAGAAGAATAAGCGCTGATAGCTATCAAAATGAAAGCGCTGAGGCCGCAGGGCCCAGCGCTTTTTTTTCATGACCCGTCCAGGTTGTCGTTCAGGTCCGGGTCGGGCACATCGCCAATCGCCTGGCGGGTGGCCTCGGCCTGCACCTGCAACCAGGCGCAGAAGGCCTTGATCTCCGGCCGTTGCGCGCTGCGCGGCCCCACCATGAGCCAGTAGGCCAGGGGCGAGTCGATGCGGTGGCCGGGCAGCACCTCCACCAGGTCGCCCGCGGCCAGGGCATCGGCAATCAGTGGCATGCGCGCCAGTGCCAGGCCCTGGCCGGCCAGCGCGGCCTGCACGATCTGGTGGGCGTAGTTGAAGTACAGCCAGCGCTGGGGCTGGAGCTTGGTCAGGTCGCGGGTGTCGAACCAGCGGCGCCAACTCAGGTATTCCAGGTAGTGCGTGCGGTGGGCGTCGCCCGCCTCGATCAGGGTGAACTGCGCCACATCGGCGGGGGTGCGCAGCGGTTTGCCGCTCTTGAGCAGCCAGGGGCTTGCCACCACGGCCAGTTGCTCGCCAAACAGGCGGATGCCGCCCTGGGTGGCACCGGCCGGCATGGCATAGCGCAGGGCCAGGTCCACGTCCGAGGTTTCCAGGTCCACCTGCACGTCGCTCGCATCAATGCGGATGTCGATGCCCGGATTGTCGCGCTGAAACTCCTCCATGCGTGGGATCAGCCACATCGATGCAAAGCTGGCCCAGGTGGTGATGGCCACGCTGCGGCGCCCAGCCGTCTGGCGCACCAGGCGCACGGCGGCGTCCATGCGCTCCAGCGCCGGGCCCACGGCGCGCTGCAACTGTGCGCCCGCGCTGGTCAGCTCTACAGCACGGGTGTGACGCAGGAACAGGGGCACGCCCACTTCTTCTTCCAGCGCCTGGATCTGGCGGCTCACGGCCGACTGGGTGAGGGCCAGCTCGTCGGCGGCCGCGCGAAAGTTCAGGTGTTTGGCCACAGTCAGGAAGGCGCGCCAGTGCCCTGTGGCCACGGGCCGGGTGCGCAAGACGGCGGGAGAGTATTCGGCAGAGGCCATGGCAGTGATCCTGAGTGCGATTCATGCGTTGACGGAATGAATAGCGTACCTTGTTTTCATTGGACTGTGTACGGTGTAAAGCGCACTATCCAGGCTCCTCAACACGTTTTACTGAAGCCAAGGAGCCTGTCATGTCCCCCCGCAACGTTCTGGAATCGCAACAATCCGTCCACGCCGCCACGGCTGGCCGTCGTGCGGCCGGCTGCTGGAAACTTGCCACAGGCCGGGCCTTGTCGCTGCGCCCGCACACCCATGGTGTGTTGCAGATTGCCCAGGGGCAGGTCTGGCTCACTTTGAGCGGGTCTTTGGCGGATTTGCCGGGTGCGGCGGCCGACCATGTGCTGCGGGCTGGCGAGCAATTGACCATTGCGCCGGGCCAGCATGTGGTGATGGAGGCCTGGAACCCCCGGGGCAGCGCCGAGGCTGTGGCTTTCCGCTGGGACGTCATGGCATCCCCCGCCCTGGTGCCTCCTGCCAGCCTGGCCGCCCGAGATTGGGAATGTGGCGTGGTGCAGCCGCTGCGCGACCTGGTGCAGGCGCTCGCCCAAGGCGGACGCGCCCTGGGTGCGGCACTGGCCGATGTGACGGGCGCAGGCGGGCGGTTTGCCGCTGGCCTGGCCCGGTTTGCTCTCAATCGGATAGCGCCCCAGTGGCAGCGCAGGGCTGCTTGACGACGACATGCAGGAAAAGCATCAATCGGTGCCGTGCTTTTCATTGGACGTTGTTCTGCAACCCGCGCACCATACGGTCTTATTAGGGTTAACCCGGAGAAAATCATGACAACCTCTCACGCTCTGCATCTGTTCGCATCTTCCCGCGCCATGGGCGCTGCCTCCGGTGAGGCTGGCAGCGTGGCCGCTGGCGCCGCCGTCACTCTGGCCCCCAGGGCCGCGATGACCTTGCGCATCTCCGAAGGCCAGGCCTGGGTTACGCTGGGTAAGGGCCTGTGCGATAGCAGCGACGTGTTTCTGTGTGCCGGCCAGTCGCTGCCTGTGGCGGCAGGCCAGTCGGTGGTGGTTGAGCCCCTGAACGGGCGCCGCCTGCAATACCGCTGGGTGCGCGGCGATGCCGCCAGTGCCCGCCCTGCATCGTGGTGGCGCCGTGCGTCTGTGGGCAATGGGGCTCCCGCCTGGGGCGACGCCTGCTGCGCCTGACCTGGTCTGAGGGGCTTGGGTGCCTCGGTGGGGGTGTGGAGTCAGAGTCCAAAAGAGCTGCTAGCGCTTGTCCGTCAAGCGGTAGCAGCTCTTTTTTTGATAGCATTGGGGCAAGCGCTAGGCCGTCTGCGGGTCTTCGCCCAACAGCCCGATCAACTGGGTCTGCAGCGTCGCCAGCAATTCATCCGACAACGCGGGCTGCGCCGCAGCGGTGGCCCGGGCCAGCACCAGCCCGCCCACCATGGTGGCCAGCACTTGTATCGCGCGCTCCCGGTCTTGTGGCTGCACCGTAGCGCTGCCTGCCTCGGCCCTGCCGTCTGCCAGCAACTGGGCAAACCGCTGGATGTTGCGCTCGATGCCCTGGGCAAACACTTCCGACAGCCCGCCGCCCGCCCGTGCTGCGTCCACCGCCAGCGCAGCGACGGGGCAACCTGTGCCCGGCGCGTCGCGGTGCTGGGGCGAGAGGTAGCGCTGGATGCGCTCGCCCAGGGTGGTGTGGGGTGTTGCGCCTTCCAGCGGGGTCATCGACCAGTCAAACGCTCGTGTACACGCCTCCTGCACCAGCGCATCCTTGGACGCGAAATGCCGGTACAGCCCGCCATGCGTAAGCCCGGCATCGCGCGTGATGTCGGCCACCCCCACGCCGGTCAGCCCCCGCTCGCGGTACAGGCGGGATGCTGCGTCCAGGATGCCCTGCCGGTTTTCTGCGGCCTGTGCTTTGGAAACCCTCATGAAAGCCTCTTATTGATTGCGGTCGTACGCAAAAAATGGGTTCGCGGTTTATGATGACGATTGCAATCATAAAGGCGCAGAACCTCTGTGCCGCAACTGTCTGACGAGGTGAATCCATGAAAAAAGCGAGTGGCGTGTGTAGCAACGAGGGCGTGGCCTGATGCGCCGCGTGGTGGTCACGGGCATGGGCCTGGTGTCGCCGCTGGGCTGCGGCGTGGAACTGGCGTGGCAGCGCTTGCTGGCTGGGCGCTCCGGCCTCTCGCGCTTGCCGGACGCGGTGACGGAAGGCATTGCCGCCAAGGTCGCCGGGCAGGTTCCCGGCATAGCGCAAGACCCCGAGGGCGGCTGGGATGTGGACGCCATCGTCTCGTCCAAAGACCAGCGCAAGATGGACCGCTTCATCCCCTTCGCGCTGGGCGCCGCGCAGCAGGCGCTGGCGCAGGCCGGCTGGCCGCCTGCCGATGAGCTGGCGCGCGAGCGCACGGCCACGGTGATCGCCTCGGGCATCGGTGGCTTTGGCGCCATTGCCGAGGCGGTGCGCACCACCGACACGCGCGGGCCGCAGCGGCTGTCGCCGTTCACGGTGCCGTCGTTCCTGGTCAATCTGGCGGCGGGGCAGGTGTCGATTCGCTACGGGCTCAAGGGACCGCTGGGAGCGCCGGTCACCGCGTGCGCCGCCAGCGTGCAGGCGATTGGCGATGCCGCACGCCTGATCCGCAGCGGCGAGGCCGATGTGGCCGTGTGCGGCGGCAGCGAGGCCGCTATCGACCGTGTGAGCCTGGGCGGTTTTGCGGCGGCCAAGGCGCTCGGCACGGCGTTCAATGACACCCCCGAGCAGGCATCGCGCCCGTTCGATGCGCAGCGCGACGGTTTTGTGATGGGCGAGGGCGCGGGCATGCTGGTGATCGAGGCGGTGGACCACGCCCTCGCGCGCGGCGCCACGCCACTCGCAGAGCTGGTGGGTTACGGCACGTCGGCCGACGCGTACCACATCACCTCAGGCCCCGAAGATGGTGACGGCGCCGCGCGCAGCATGTTGGCCGCGCTGGCGCAGGCGGGCCTCACGGCGCAGGACATGCAGCATCTGAACGCACACGCCACCTCCACGGGTGTGGGCGACCGGGGTGAGCTGGCCGCCATCCGCCGTGTGTTTGGCGCGGGGGCACAGGTGGCCATCAGCTCCACCAAGTCGGCCACCGGCCACCTGCTGGGAGCGGCGGGCGCGGTGGCCGCCATCTTCACCACGCTGGCGCTGCGCGACCAGGTGGTGCCGGGCACGCTGAACCTGCACACGCCCGATGCGTTGGCCGAGGGGCTGGACCTGGTGGCGCTGCTGCCCCGGCCCATGGCGGTCACGCACGCCATGCTCAACGGGTTTGGTTTCGGTGGCGTGAATGCCACGCTGATCCTGCGGCGCTGGTTGCCAACGGCTTGAGACTGCCCACGTGGGCGCATGTGCCGCACGGTGCGCAACGGGCGCAGTGCAGCGCCTGTTCAGATCACGAGTTCGCCGCGCATGGCTTCAAACGCGGCCAGTGCCGCTTCGCCATCGAGCCGCTCCATGCGGGACAGCGCGTCGGCGTCTTCCACCGTGCTGAACGCCAGGCTGAACTGCTGAAACCGCCGCCCCGCCAACGGGCCGTTGTGCACCACCTCCACATTCACATGCCGCGGGTCGTTGCGGATGCGTTCGATGAGCTTGAGCACCGATTTTTGCGGGCCTTCGAGCTGCTGGCAAAAGCGCTGGCCGTCAAAGATCAGCAGGCCCGTGACGTCCAGCTCGGCGTTGACCTGGCGCGCCTTCGCGGCAATCTCTGCCACGACGGCGGTCGGCTGGTCGGGCGCCAGCGTGCTGACGTAGAGAACTTCGTAGAGGGCGGAGCTGATTTTCATAAGTAGCGCCCAATGTAGGAGGGCCGCCTGCGCGGTGCAATGTCAAAAGACATAGAGGTACGGCAGGCGTTGCGGGGCCGCTGCACTGCTTCGCGGTCACGGCCCGGGTCCCTAGAATGGCGCCACCATGAACGTCTCCCTGCCGCCCCACGCGTGTCCGCCTGCCTGCCAGCAATGCCGCTTGCGCAAAACGGGTGCCTTCACGGCCGTGAAACCGGAGGTGCTGGATTTCATTGAAGGCTTTCGTACCGACAGCCTCGCCGTGGAAGCGGGCGGTGCGCTGGTGCGCGAGAACCAGACCAACGCCAAGTTGTTCACGCTGTATTCGGGCTGGGCGTTTCGCTACAAGACGCTGAGCGACGGGCGCCGCCAGATCCTCAACTTCCTGCTGCCCGGCGACCTGGTAGGCCTGCAGCAGGAGTTTGGCGAGGTATCGGCACATGGCATCGAGGCGCTGACCGACTGTTCGCTGTGCGTGTTCCAGAACGACAGCCTGTGGGCGCTGTTTCGCGAGCATCCGCGTCTGGGCTACGACATCACCTGGCTGTCCGCGCACGAAGAGGGTCATGTGGACGACAACCTGCTCACCGCTGGCCGCCGCAACGCCACTGAGCGTGTGGCCATGCTGCTCATGCACCTGTACCGCCGGCTGGATCGCATCGGGTTGGTGGAAGAGGGCTCGGTGGCGTTCCCGCTCAACCAGCAGCACATTGCCGATGCGCTCGGGTTGTCGCTGGTGCATACCAACAAGACGCTTCGGCGCCTGGCCATGCTGGGCCTGCACGAGCTGAAAAACGGGCGGCTGCGCCTGCTCAACACCCGCGCGCTGGCGCGCATCGCCGAGTATTACGACACCCCGCCACGGTTGATGCCGCTGCTGTAGGCCACGCAGACTCCTGGACGCGACAAAGTTCGTGTGCCAGGGGGCGAACGCGCCTATAGTGAAAGCGCCAGCAGCTATCAAATAAATAGCGCTGGGTGCCCTGCAGGTGGCAGCACGATAATCCTCGCCATGCCCGCGCGGCGTGCCCTGATCGCGCTCACCACACCGATCTGTTTATGACCCCACTCGACATCCTCATCATGGCGGCCGGCAAGGGCACGCGCATGAAAAGCCGCACCCCCAAAGTGCTGCAGCGCCTGGCCGGGCGCCCGCTGCTGCACCATGTGCTGGACCAGGCCGCGCACCTGCAGGCCCGCAGCGCCATCGTCATCACGGGCCACGGTGCTACAGAAGTAGAAGCAGCTACCGCAGGTGCGATCGGCGCTACCGGCACTTTTGACCTGAAATTTGTGCGCCAGGAGCCCCAGCTGGGCACGGGCCACGCCGTGTTGCAGGCCGTGCCTCACCTGCGTGACGACGGCACGGCGGTGGTGCTGTCAGGCGATGTGCCGCTGACCCAGGCCGACACCTTGCGCGCGCTGGTGGCTGCGAGTGCAGGCGAGCAATTGGCGCTGCTCACCGTGACCCTGCCCGACCCCGCGGGCTACGGCCGCATCGTGCGCAATGCAGAAGGCGCCGTGCAAGGCATCGTCGAACACAAGGATGCGACCGAGGCCCAGCGAGCCATCACCGAGGTTTACAGCGGCATCATGGCCGTACCTGCGCGGCTGCTCACGCCCTGGCTGGCGCGGCTGAAGAATGACAACGCCCAGGGCGAGTACTACCTCACCGACATCGTCGCCATGGCTGTAGCCGATGGTGTGCCCGTGGTGGCCCACCGCATCACCGACGCACTGCAGGTGGCGGGCGTCAACAGCCCGCTGCAACTGGCCGAGCTGGAGCGTGCGCACCAGCTGCGCACCGCGCGCAGCCTGATGGAGCAGGGCGTGCGACTGGCCGACCCAGCACGCTTTGACCTGCGCGACGACACCCGCACCGGCGTGCGCGGCGAGCTGGTCTGCGCGCAGGACGTGGAGATCGACGTGAACTGCGTCTTCACCGGCCGCGTGGAGCTGGGCGAGGGCGTGAGCATCGGCGCGAACTGCTGCATTGCCAATGCGCGCATCGCGGCCGGCGCCGTGATTCACCCCTACACCCATATCGATGGCGAAAAGGCTGGCGTCACGGTGGGCGAAGGTGCGTTGATCGGTCCCTTTGCCCGCCTGCGCCCCGGCGCGCAGCTGGGCCGCGAGGTGCACATCGGCAACTTTGTGGAAGTGAAAAACAGCACCCTGGCCGATGGTGCGAAAGCCAACCACCTGGCCTATCTGGGCGACGCCACCGTGGGCGAACGCGTGAACTATGGCGCAGGCAGCATCACCGCCAACTACGACGGCGCCAACAAGCACCGCACGGTGATCGAGGCCGACGTACACGTGGGCAGCAACTGCGTGCTGGTGGCGCCTGTGACCATTGGCGCTGGCGGCACGGTGGGCGGCGGCAGCACTATCACCAAGAGCACGGCGCCCGGCGCGCTGAGCGTGGCGCGGGGCAAGCAGGTCAGCATTGCCAACTGGTCGCGCCCGAAAAAATGAAACACCCCCAGAGTCGCTTCGCGCCTTCCCCCTCCAGGGGGACGCCGCCAGCGCACGCAGGCGCAGCGACCCCATGGTGTCTCGGCGGCCCTTGCGCGGCGGCTCCTGGCCTGGGCCGCGCCATGCTGCGGGATGAGGAAAATTGGCATGGATGAAGAACGGGACAGGCGGACCATGGAAGGGTTGCGCGCCGAACTGGCCCGCAGCCAGCGGCAGGTGGCCGACATGGCGGCTGCGCAAGAGGAGTTCTTGCGCGCGGTGTCGCACGACCTGCGTGCGCCGCTGCGGCATATGACCTCGTACGGCACGCTGGTGCGCGAGGTGCTGTGCGACCTGCCGCCCGAGGTGGTGCAGGGCGCTGAGGTGCAAGAGGCACTGGGCTTCCTCGCCACCATGGACCAGTCGGCCCGGCGCATGGGGCTCATGATCGACGGCCTGCAAGCCCTGGTGCGTGCCACACGCGCGCCTCTGCGGCTGCAGCCCGTGCCGCTGGCCGATGCCATCGCGCAGGCACGCATCACCTTGGACGCTGCCGAAGCAGGGCGAGCTGTGGAGTGGCGCATAGGCGCGGACCTCCCCACGCTGCAGGCCGACCCCACGCTGCTGCAGAAGCTGTTGGTGCAGCTGCTGGGCAATGCCCTCAAGTTCACCCGCCCCGTGGCGCAAGCGTGCATCACGGTGTCGGCGGACGCGGCACCGGCAGGCGAGGTCGCCTTCACCGTGCAGGACAACGGTGTGGGGTTCGACCCGGCACGCGCGGGCAGCTTGTTTGGCGTGTTCCAGCGCCTGCACCGCGAGACGGAGTTCGAGGGTGTGGGCACAGGCCTGGCGCTGTGCCGTGCCATTGCGCAGCGCCACGGCGCACAGATCAGTGCGACGGCAGTGCCGGGGGCAGGCTGCACGGTAAGGGTGCAGTGGCCGGTGAGTCCTGCAGCCGCCAACGAGATCTGAAGCTGCCCGCAGTGGTGGCCTTTACACCGCCGGCACCAGCGCTGGCTCCATGCACCCGGCCACCTGATTGCGCCCACCATTCTTGGCCGCATACAGCGCTGCGTCGGCCGCGTCGATCCACGCACGCAGGCTGCTGTGGCGGTGGTCGGCCGGGGCTACGCCGATGCTGCTGGTGATGCGCAGCTCGGGCAGACTGCGCAAGCGCACGCCTTCGGTCTGCTCGCGGATGCGCTGGGCAATGGCCAGCGCATCCCGTGCCTGCATGCCGGGCAGCACGATGGCAAATTCATCCCCGCCGTAGCGCCCCGCGCAGTCGCCCGCGCGCACGTTGCCCCGCACCACATGGGCGAGGGCGCGGATCACCTCGTCACCCACGGTGTGGCCGTAGGCGTCGTTGATCTCCTTGAAGTGGTCGATGTCCAGCATCAGCATGCAGGCGGGCTCGTCGGTGGTGTGGTGGCGGCGCAGTGCGGCCTCGGCCTGTTCTTGCCAGTGGCCGCGCCCGAACAGGCCGGTCAGCGCGTCCACCCGCCGCAATTCGTCCAGCATCTGGTTATGGCGCGCAGACTGCCGGATAAGCTGGTAGCTGACGATGCTGACCGACAGCGTATGCAGCGACATCACCGGCAGGCACGCCACCATCACGCGCATGGAGGTCTCTGGCGACCAGTGCAGTCCCATGACGGCGGTGCTGGCGATGCCGGCCGCCAGCATCACCCACAGGGCGCGCGCCCACAGCCCCCGGATGCCGGTGGTGATCTTGTCCACCATGGTCAGGGTGAGCAGCAGCACGCTGGGCAACAGGTTGAAGTGCATCAGCGGCACCAGCGTGGCGACCAGGGCCGAGTCGATGAGCAGGTTGCGCACCTCGGCGGCATAGGGATCGGCGGATCGGCGTGTGAGCAGGTAGGCCACATGCGGCCACACCAGCGTTGGCAGCAGCAGCGCCGCCCAGGCCATGGCGGATGCCTGGCGCTCCCATAGCACCATCGCCACCACCATGCCGCCCAGCCCCATGCCCAGGATGCGCAAGGGGTAGATGCGGCGGGGCATCTGGCGGCGGGGTGTGGGCATGGATGTGAAAGGGAGCCAGGGGCGCCACCGGGGCGTCCACCGGCCATGGGTAGAAAGTGCGACGGAGCTTACAACGCGCTGCGAAGCGATACCAGCACGAAATGACCACCCACGCGCACGCGGCTACCGCAGCGCGCTGCTGGGGGCTATGGCTCTTTCAATGCGCCCGCAGGTGCCGCAGTTGCTGGCGCAGTGCCGCCACTTCCTCGATCAGGTCGGCCGTGAGTGCGGCCAGGTGGGGGTCGGCGTCAAAGGTGACTTCGAGGTGAGCGATGCGCCGCGCGCGCACCACGGTGGCGCCGCTGAAGCGCCAGGTGCTGGGGTCGTCAACCCCTACGGCGCCCGGCTGGAGCAGGCCGTCCTGCAGCCGGGCCATAACCCAGTCGGCGTCCATGCGGCAGGCGCGGGCCAAGGCGTCCAGCGTCAGGGCCGCGCCGTTGGGCGGGGTGGCTGTAGTGTGGTCAGTAGCGTGGTCGGTATCGTCCAGCAGCTCGGCGAGCGGGGTGGTGGGCGTGGGCTGGCTCATGGTTGGGCTCATGGCTGGGCTCCTGGCTGCGCCGTGGAGGTGGGGCGCGGTTGGTAGTGGGCAAAGGCTTGCGCCAGTGCGGCGTAGGCGGCTCGCTCGGCGTCGTTGGTGGCTGGGGGCAAGGCCAGGTGCAGCTCCAGGTACAGGTCGCCCGGGGGGTGGCCTGGAATGCCACGGCCCTTCAGGCGCAGCTTGCGCCCGGACTTCCAGCCTGCGGGCACGCTCACTTCGATCACCGATCCGCCGGGCGTGGTGACCTCGACGGACGCGCCCAGTGCGGCCTCCCACGGGGTCACGGCCAGTGGCTGGTACACATCGCGCCCTTCGGCGCGCCAGCGCGGGTCGGGCTTGAACAGCACCTCCAGAAACAAATCGCCCGCTGGTGCGCCGCCCCAGCCCGGGCTGCCCTGCCCAGCCAGGCGGATGAGCTGGCCCTCGCGCACGCCCTGGGGAATCTTGACGGCCAGCTGGCGCTCGTCGCGCACCAGCGATCCGTCGTCGGCCTGGTGTGCGCTTTGCAGTGTGAGGGTGCGCTCGGCGCCCCGGTAGGCGTCTGCCAGGTCGAGTTCGATGCGGGCATGGTGGTCGGTGCCGCGCTGTGCGTGGGCTTGCGGGCCCTGCGGTCCATCACCCCGCTCGGCGCGGCCTGATGTGCCACGTGCCCGCGCGGCTCGGCCAAACAGCTGCTCAAAAAAGTCGCTGTAGTCGCCCGACGCACCGCCGGGCCCGTGGGTGCCGCCATGGCTGCCTGCGCCGTCGGAGAATTCGAAACCGGCATCCCAGTGGGGCGGCGGGCGAAACTCCTGGCCGGGCCGTGCGTGGGGCTCCTGTGCCAGGCGGTCGTAAGCGGCGCGTTTTTCGGGATCTGACAGCACGGCGTTGGCCTCATTCAGCGCCGTCATGCGGGCAACGGCGTCGGGCTCTTTGCTCACGTCGGGGTGGTATTTGCGCGCCAGCTTGCGGTAGGCCTTTTTGATCTCGTCGGCCGTGGCCGTGGGGCTCACGCCCAGGGTCTGGTAGTAGTCCTTGAACTCCATGCAGCAGGCTCCTGCACAAGGAGCGTTGGCGACATGCGCGGCGCACACCCTGTGTATCGGAACACTCTATGCCGATGCGGCCCGAAGGCAATAGGACAACGCGAGGACAACGCGACCACCCGGCGCAGACGAAACTGCAATGAATGCAAATTGCTATTGTATTGATAGCTATTGGGGCATATCAATCCAGCGCTACAGGTACTTTGGTCTCAAATTTCGCACGGCGGGTCGCAAAAAATGCTTTCACGTTGCGCACGTTGGCATCGCCTGTGAACAGGCGCTGCGACAGCGCCAAATAACCCGGCATGTCCCGTGTGTGCACCACCAGCACAAAGTCCGGCCCGGGCGACACGCGCCAGCACTGTTGCACGGCGGCCTCCTGCACGGCGCGGGCCTCAAAGGCGTCGAGCTGTTCGGCGCCCTGGCGGTCCAGCGACACCTCCACGATGCACGCCAGCCCATGGCCTTGCAACGCGGCCAGCCGGTCGGGCTGCAGGATGGCCACTTGGCGCTCGATCAATCCCACATCGTGCAGGCGCTTGATGCGGCGCAGGCAGGTGGGTGGGGACACATGCACCTGCTCGGCCAGGGACTGATTGCTCTGTGCGGCATCGATTTGCAGCAGGTTGAGCAGCTGGAGGTCGATCGTGTCGAGGGATATGGATTCCATTGTCAGAGGAAATTTGACTGAAAATTTCATTCGTGAAGATTGGTGAAATTAAAGTTCAAAAATATATGAATATCAATCGATAATTTTTCTCGGTGATGCCTACGATCGCCCCATCGAATCCAACCCAGAGGCAACCACCATGTGCGGTATCGTCGGCGCGGTCTCCACGCGCAACATCGTTCCCATCCTCGTGCAAGGCCTGCAACGGCTTGAATACCGGGGCTATGACTCCTGCGGCGTGGCAGTGCATGCGTCCAGCCTGGACGCCACCCGCCCCGCTGGCTTGCAGCGCGCCCGCAGCACCGCCCGCGTGGCCGAGCTGCTGGAGCAGGTGAGCACCGAGCACATCGACGGTGCCACCGGCATCGCCCACACCCGCTGGGCCACGCATGGCGCGCCCGCCGTGCACAACGCCCACCCACATTTCAGCCACGGTACAGGCGCAGACGCGCAGGTCCAAAGCGCGGGCCGCGTGGCCCTGGTGCACAACGGCATCATTGAAAACCACGAAGAACTGAGAAAGGCATTGCAGGCGCGCGGCTACGTGTTTGCGAGCCAGACCGACACCGAGGTCATTGCCCACCTGGTGGACAGCCACTACAGCGGTGACTTGTTCGAAGCCGTACAGGCCACCGTGGCCGAGCTGCATGGTGCGTATGCCATCGCCGTCATGCACAAGGACGAACCCCACCGCGTGGTAGGCGCACGCGCCGGGTCGCCACTGATCCTGGGGGTGGGCAAGGACGCTGTCGCCGGGGCTTCAGCGTCACGCGAGCACTTTCTGGCCAGCGACGCCATGGCTTTGGCGGGCGTTACCGACCAGATCATCTACCTGGAAGAAGGTGACCTGGTGGACCTGCAACTGGGCCGCTACTGGATCGTGGGCAAAGACGGCGCCGCGCTGACCCCCGCCCAGCGCCCCGTGCGCACCGTGCTGGCCCACAGTGGCGCGGCCGAGCTGGGCCCTTACCGCCACTACATGCAAAAGGAAATCTTCGAGCAGCCGCGCGCCATCGCCGACACGCTGGAAGGCCTGGCCGGCATCGTGCCCGAACTGTTCGATGGCGCGGGCCAGTACGGCGAGCCTGGCGCCGCCGCCTGGCGCGTGTTCAAGGAGATCGACAACGTGTTGATCCTGGCCTGCGGCACCAGCTACTACAGCGGCTGCACCGCCAAATACTGGCTGGAAGACATTGCAGGCATCCCCACGCAGGTGGAAGTGGCCAGTGAATACCGCTACCGCACCAGCGTGCCCAACCCCCGTACCCTGGTTGTCACCATCAGCCAAAGCGGCGAAACCGCCGACACGCTGGCCGCGCTGCGCCACGCGCAGTCCTTGGGCATGCAACACACCCTCACCATCTGCAACGTGGCCACCAGCGCCATGGTGCGCGAATGCAAGCTGGCCTACATCACGCGCGCCGGGGTGGAGATTGGCGTGGCCAGCACCAAGGCCTTCACCACACAGCTGGCGGGCCTTTTCTTATTGACGCTGGCGCTGGCCCAATCCAAGGGACGTTTGAGCGACGAGCAGGAATCAGCCCACCTCAAGGCCATGCGCCACTTGCCCGTGGCCTTGCAGGCCGTGCTGGCGCTGGAGCCTCAAATCATCAGCTGGGCCGAAGACTTTGCGCGCATGGAAAACGCGCTCTTTCTGGGCCGGGGGCTGCACTACCCCATCGCACTCGAAGGCGCCTTGAAGCTCAAGGAAATCAGCTACATCCACGCCGAGGCCTACCCGGCCGGTGAACTCAAGCACGGCCCCCTGGCCCTGGTCACCAGCGCCATGCCCGTGGTCACCGTGGCACCCAACGACACCTTGCTCGAGAAGCTCAAGAGCAACATGCAGGAGGTGCGCGCCCGCGGCGGAGTGCTCTACGTACTGGCCGACGCTGACACCCGCATCGAAAGCAGCGAAGGCATCCACGTCATCCGCATGCCCGAGCACTATGGCCCCTTGAGCCCGCTGCTGCATGTCGTGCCGCTGCAGCTGCTGGCGTATCACACGGCATGTGCGCGGGGGACGGATGTGGACAAGCCAAGGAATTTGGCAAAGAGCGTCACCGTGGAGTGACTTGGTGAACAGGCCGTTTTTCATAACCTGACTGATCGATTTGCTATCTGCTGCTCGGGTTGTGAAGTCTCTCAGGTCAGCGTCTACACCAGTGCGATTGATGCTTGACGGTTGTTAACGCAGCTCAAGGATTGCACCGCGCGCAGTGGCGCGGATCTGCCAGTGCCCGTGTGGCCTTGTTGATCCTGGATTGGTATTCGCAGCGTGGGCATGACCAGACCTCTGCGCGGCAGGACGCTGTAGGCAGTCCGCACGCAGAGCAGGCCAGCCCTGGTACACGCTCGGCAATCCAGTAGCCAGGGGCGTCGCATGTGGGGCAGCAGGACTGCAGCCGCTGAAGCAAATCCTGTGCAGCTTCCTCGATGAGGTGCATGCGGGTGGGGTTGGCAAAGGCCCTCAGGTCGGTCTCTACAAAGACTTGGCGGTTGGTGGACTGGGCTTGGCATGCGTCGAACCAGTGCCGCAGCTGCTCCCAGTCCGCGATACCTTTGTGCATACGGATGTCGTCCTGGCTCTCCGGACGCAGCACCAGCTGGTGTTCCGGGAAGCCCTTGCGCTGAGCGAACGCCTCCACGGCACTCCAGTCATCGTTCAGCAGATGCCCACTGCGTGCGGGGCCTTGTGCCATGCCGACCACCTCGATGCCCATGCGGTCGTCCAGCCAGGCGATCAGCTCCACGTTCCAGGGCGCCATTCCTGTGAACGGATCGGGACCAAAGCTGCCCTCGCTGGCCAGGCCGGCATCGAGGCCGGAGAGCTCCATGCCCTTTCGAGCTTTGCGCCGTGCTGCCTCCAGCTGCGAGCCCGCACGTGCCGTTTCGCGGGTGAAAGTGCCCAGCAGGTCGGTATCGAACCCGCTGACATGTTCAATCGTGCAACCCAGGCCAGGCTCCAGCGTGGGCGCGATGACCTGCTCCTTGCCATGCTGGGTCAGCAAGGCGATGCGACGGTCAGCATAGGGGAGCGCACTGTTGTGCATCACCAGTTCTCCGTGTGCAGCGGCTCCCAGAGACCCTGGTCATAGCGCGTCAGGTCGGCGCCTTCCCACCGCCAGAGATGCAGCCACCCATGGTCCACCAGTTGCTTGACGACGGCATGTTGATCGATCACTGCGTCGATGGATTGGCGGGGCGCATCAATCACCACGGTCAGCCTCAGCGGTTCGTGGACCCAGCGCTTGCCGTCGTGCACCGATTGCTGCGACAGGCCGATGCGCAGATCGCCGCCGTTGCCTTCAAAGACGCCGATGTTTCCGCCCATCACGTTGTGCAGCACCTTGTTGCCACTCCCCAGGCGTGTGGGGTCGCAGGTGGATGCGTGGTACTGCCAGTTGATCCAGTGAGTGACCAGCATAGGCGCGGTCATGAGCGCCTCCAGCAGGCTGCCGTCAGGGTCTCTCTGGGCGTCATAGTCGTGCAGAAAGCTGCGTCCTTGCAGTGCAGCGCCCAGAGTCCTGTGCCGGGGCGCGATGACGAAGGCTGCGTTGCCTGCCAGACCCCACTCAGGGCGTGTCTGGGCCCCGTCGTTGGCGCGCCTGCGCAACTGCTTCAGCAAGTCGTCGTGGGGCGCCCGTGGGTCGATGTGCAGGTGCGGCGCCCGTTCTCTGCGGACCTGGTCACTGGCATGGTGCAGCACTGGTTGTAGGCTGTCCCACAGTTGGCGGGCGGCTGGGGGCAGCAGGTCCAGGTCAAAGCCCTCGATCTCATCGGTTGTGGTGTTGTGCAGGGTCGCCACAAAGGTTGTGGATTCCGGAATGGTGAGTCCCTGTTTGCTCAGGCCCGTGCGCACGGCAGGCTCGTTCAGTAGTTGCGCCAGGCTGCGGGCGCTGACTTCGCCGGTCTGGCCGCAGCATGCGCCGCAGTCCAGCGCTGCCGCATGGGCGTTATTGGCCGATTGGCTGCCATGCCCCACCAGCAGCACCAGAGGGGCCAGATAACCGTCCAGCCCCATGGAGCGCAGCACCCGCGCAGCCAGTGACACCTTGGCGTCGATATCCAGCCCCGTCAATTGAGGCCGGCACAGGGGGCGATACCGAGCTGGCAGGCCTTCCAGCGCGTCGCGGGCTCTGGCTTGCCGGGATGGCAGCAGCCACCGGCCCAGCTTGCCTGCGTAACCCACGCCAGCCGCCTCGACAAACGAGAAAGCCGCACCGGGCCAGCGGCTGGCGGACAGCCATTGGTCGGCCAGCGCGAAACGCTTGGCGCGCGCACTGGTGGCCGCTGTCTGCAGCGTAGTATTGGTCTGTGAAGCGCCAGTGGCGGACGGCACAAAGCAGTCGGTGGCTTCCACTGCGGGAGCCAGCAGGCCTGGCAGATGCGGAGTGCGAGCGCTGGTGCCTAGCGGGGTGTAGGCGAGTGGCAGGCCAAAGAAGCCCGCAAAGCCGATGGTCTGCACGGCAGGCCAGACGGCCTCCAGGGACCGCCGCAGCGGCTCACTGCGCACATCAATACAAAAGGCGGCTTGCACCTCGATCTCGTGCGGATTGGGCGGAGCACTGCCTGCGCCATGCAGCCGCTGGGCCAGCTGGCGCTGGTAGCCGATTTCCAGGGCCACTTGCCACACTTCATCGACCAGCAATGCCTGCTCTGCCCGTTGCAACAAGGCGGGTGCCTGGCCCCAGGCCTGTTGCAGCGCCTGGAAGGCATGGGTGCCTGCGGCGTCGTCCTTGCAATGCAACAGAACGGCGCCCCATGCCAGTCGGATTGCCAGCAACTCCCGCAGGTGCGGGTCGGTGGCCTGGTTTAAGTGGGCTTGCCAGCCCAGATAGGCGCACCAGGAAGCCCAGCCATTCACCGTCAGCAGCACCGACTCCAGATAGTCTGGCCACACCGCCTTTGGAAGGCGCAGCCTGTGCAGCACCCAGCGTTCGGCGTCTTCGCGGGTGTCGGGTAGGGCTTCCAATGCCTCGGCCAGTTGTGGCAAGCCCATCAACAGGCCGATGGAGTGGTCGTGCTGCAGACTCTCGCGCCAGAACGCGTAGAGGCCCTCGGAGCGCTGGGGCTGCCAGTCGGCCTGTTTCTGGTCGAAATACGCCGCGCAGGTCTGGCTCACCTGGTGGGTGATGGCCTGGCGCCAGGACAAGCGGGTGTGGCGGTGGGGGTCGTTGTCCAGCACATCGATCAGCAGGGGCAATTGCTCCACCGGCTGAGTGCTGTGCAGCGCCTGCACACAGGCTGCAGCTGTCAAGCCGCAGGCTTGTGCCTGAGGCACCAGGCGGAGGGCTTGGTCCAGGTCCAGCGGGCTGATGCGTCCTTCCGTCCACGCCTGCAGCTGCCGGTCGCGACCGGGAAAGACCTGGATGCCTCCCAGCGCTGCCATGCGCGCAGCCACCCGGCGCACCGGCATGCCGATGCGCGCCCAGTGCGGGTTGACTGCAATGGCACGGTCCAGGGGCCAGGCCGGTGCGATGGCTTGGCATGCTTGTGCGCAGGCTGTGTCGATGTCGTTGTGCGATGCCGGGTGCGACTCAGCCTGCGTGGGCGCTTGCGCCGCGAGCTCCTCGGTGGGGCAGTCGGTCAATGATTCCATCATGGGGTTCTCCGGGTGCAGGGCAGTTCAGTGGGCGGCTCTTTGCAGAGCGGGGCCCGGTACACGTGGGGCGGCGTCGCGCGCGGCAGGTGGTGTCCAGGCCGTGGGCCAGATGTACAGTGCCAGCCGGGTATAGGCCTCGTCGATGTAGAACCCCGCATAACTCCAGCGGCGCCACGCCCGCAGCATGTGGGGTTGTCTTTGCAGCAGCGCCAGAAAGAGGTAAAGCCCTGAAAGCCCGATCAGTGCCAGCCACCCCAGAACGTGTGAAGGAGCATCGCGCAAGCCCAGAGGCAGATGGTGAATGGCAACGGCAGCTCCTGTGAGGCCCGCCACCATCACCAGCCCGGCAAGGCTGTGCAAAGCCGCAGTCTTTACGGATGCTTGGCCCTGAGGCGACCAGAGCAACGGTGCCCAGGCCAGCCCCAGCACGGCGGACCACCAGGCGGGCCAGGGTGCATCCGCTGCCAGGTTCAGCACCAGCAGCACGGTGGCCGTCGCGGCGACCGGTGCAAGCGCCAGGCTGATCGCAGTGGGGGGTGTTGCGCTGTGCATGGCTTGCAGCCGGGTTTGCCGAACAGCGTTGGATGCCGACAGAAACACATGGGCCTTGTACAGCGAGTGCCCCACAAGGTGCAGCGCAGCCAGCGTGTATAGGCCCAGCCCGCATTCGAGCAGCATGAACCCCATCTGCGCCACGGTGGACCAGGCCAGTCGCACCTTGATGCTGATGCGTGTCAGCATCACTATGCCAGCGAGCACTGCTGTTCCCAGCCCGAAAACGACCAGCACAACGCGGGCAGCGGCTGCGTTTTCAAGCAGAGGGGCAAACCGTATCAGGACGAAACCGCCAAGGTTGACAACGCCTGCGTGCAGCAGAGCAGACACCGGTGTGGGCGCCTCCATCACCTGGATCAGCCAGCCATGCACAGGCAACAAGGCCGTCCGCAAAATCACGCCCAGGGTCAGCAGCACGGCGCTGGTGTGCAACAACGGGGACATGCCCTCGCGCGCGATGTGCGCCCACAGTGCGGACAAAGATCCGCTGCCGACTTCCAGCCAGGCTAGTGCCGCCGCGCTGACCAGCAATACGTCGGCCACCCGGTCAGCAATCTGTTTTTTGTGGGCTGCCAGGCTGGCAAATGCCCGGTCGGGGTAGAAGCACAGCAGGTGTTGTAGTGCGATTCCCACCAGAGCCCAGGCGATGGCCAGGACGATCCAATGGTCTGCCAGCAGCAGGACATGCACGGCAGCCAGCACGCCAGCCAGCGCCGCCATATAGCGCTGCTGGCGATGCTCTCCTTCCAGATACCGTGCAGAAAATCCTGCGATGACGGTACCCAGCAGTTGCACCAAGACCCCCATGCACAAGCCCATCGACGATGCCTTGAGCCAGCCTGGGAGATCCGGATTGCCGATGCCAGCCATGGCAGCGATAGCCGCCATGACAGAACCCGCCAAGGCAGCACCAGACAGGAACAGCATCCAGCGCCACAACGCGGCGACCGAGCCTTTATGGCACAGCGCCAGTGCCATCGCGGCCAGCATGAGCATGCCCGGTACCCATGCGCTGGCCTGGGACAAAACATGAAGAAATGGCATCACTCAACCTCCAGAAACAAGACTGGGGGCGATGATGCTGTGGGGTTACTGTTCTGTAAAATACATTGAAAAGAACAAAATAATATTAAAAATAGAACAATGAGGCTCGATCAACTCAACTTCAACCACCTGTTCTACTTTTGGCGAGTGGCCAAGCTCGGGCATCTCACCCAGGCAGCGCAAGAACTGCACACCTCTCAGTCCGCGGTGTCCACCCAGATCCGGCAACTGGAAGAGCGCCTGGGTGAGGAGCTGTTTCTGCGCGAAGGCCGTCGCTTGTTGCTGACCGACACCGGGCAGCTGGTGCTGGCATATGCCGAGAACATCTTCGGGCTGGGCCAGGAAATGCTGGGGCGCCTGCAGGGCAGCGCTTCTGGGGTCACTCGGCTGCGCGTAGGCAGCGTGGCGACGTTGTCCCGCAACTACCAGGAGAACTGGATCCGCCCCTTGTTGGCGGATTCGTCCGTGGTTTTGACACTCGAGTCAGGGCTGCTGGAGGGGCTCATTTCCCGCTTGGTGCA
This sequence comes from Acidovorax sp., assembly GCF_016783915.1. GTDB lineage: Bacteria > Pseudomonadota > Gammaproteobacteria > Burkholderiales > Burkholderiaceae_C > Acidovorax. The sequence continues at coordinate 6,680 of NZ_JADHVT010000051.1, read as the reverse complement.
CCACCAACTGGACGTGGTGCTGGCCAATGAAACGGTGCCTTCCGACTCCGAGCGTCCCTTGCATTGCCAGTTTCTCGGGAGCCAGTCCATATCGCTGGTCGGCCCCGCGAGCGTATGGCAGTCGCGCTCATTGCGGATACCCGAAGATCTGGAAGGGATGGAGGTAGCGCTGCCCGGCCCCCGCCATGCACTGCGTGCGCAGTTTGACGCCCTGTGCGCATCGGCCGGAGTGACGCCTCGTTTGCGGGCTGAGGTCGATGACATGGCCATGTTGCGCCTGATCGCCCGTGACAGTGGTTGGCTGACCGTATTGCCCGAGGTGGTGGTTCAGGACGAGCTGCGCGCTGGCATCCTGGTCAAGGTGGGCTACTCCGCCGGGCTGCAGGAGCATTTCTACGCCATCACCACCCGTCATCGGCACCGCATCGAGGTGCTGGAAACCCTGCTGGATCGTTCATCAGGCCGCATTGGTACGCCCTGACAGCCCTTGTATGGAATCGCCAGAAAGTGCGCTCATAAAAAAGCTCCCGCGAGGGGAGCTCCTTGATGGGCGATGTGGTGCGTTGCGCGGGGAAAACCCTTGCCCGGCAGCAGCGAATACGCCGGGCGGTGGCGTCCGGGACGCCCGCATCACCTTCAATCACATGGCGTTGCCGATTTCGCCGTGGGAGATCTGACCTGTGCGAACGGCTTCTGCGGCCTGGGCACGAACGGCTGCACGGTCGGCCGTGGATTGGTAGGTGGCAACACGCGAGCCGGCGGGTTCCATGCTGTGAGTTTTGGCTTCTACCACGGCCTCTGCGCGGACTTCGGCGCGGGTGCGTTGGGTTTCGAACTGGGTCGCAAATTGCGAAGCATCGGCTTCATCAGCGTGAGCGCCCAACGAGGCGAAAGCGGCAACAGCAGCGATGGAGAGGAAACGTACGGTCTTGTTCATGATGCAAATCCTTGAATGAAAAAAGCGTCTCAAAAAAAGCCGGGGCGAAGAGCACAAAGCGCAGGCTTAAAACTGCTTCACTCCGGGTTCGGTGAGTCGCCTGACGGGTTCGGCTCATCGATGGGATGAACTGTACGCCGATGGTGTTCAATAAAAAACTAGTTGGTAGCGAATTGACTATTCGGGTATTGAGAATAATCTGAGGACGCGATCCGACCGAGTTGGGGTTCGAGCCGCTCCAGCACTGCTGCGGCCGCGAATGGCTAGGGCTTGCTGCGCGCCTTGCGTGCCGCGCGGGCAGCGGGGCTGGGTGCCTTGTGGCTCGCCTGATCCAGCCACAGCAAGGTGTCCATTTGCGCCATGAAGTGGCGCAGATAGTCCGGAGACAGGGAGCGCATCAGGCTGAGTGAACGCAGCACCAGCTTGTGCGCGTTGAGCGGTCCTGCGTTCTCAGGGCCCCGGTGCAGGGCCTGCACCACCTGTTGCTCCGCAGCAATATGTGACCAAGCCTTGCTGAACTGGTGCGCGCTTTTGAGCGCGGGCAATGGAGCGCTATCCACCACAAAAGGGTCGCCCCCTGCGGTACTGGGCTGGGGGATGCCCAACGACTGATTCAGCCGCGCCAGCGGAGAGTTTGGGTTGGCATGGCTTTGGTGGCCGATCGATGGTTTTGTGCGGGGCGGGTTCTGGGTGTAGCGTGCCAGTGCGGACTCCAGCTTGTGCGCCAACAGCCGCTGCACGGCGGGCGGCTGGCCAGGCAGGCGGCGCGCCAGCACCTCCAGATAGTGGAAACGCGCGGGGTCGTGATGGTGCGCGCCTGCTGCACGCAAGGCCTCCAGGCGGGGATCGGTCATGGCGCGCGCGGGGGCTCGGCAGGCCGGGGTGGTGCTGCCTTGGGGACAGGCGCCATCTCCACCCGCCGGTTTTGTGCGCGGCCTTTTTCGTCGCTGTTGTCGGCTACGGGTTGTTCGGCGCCAAAGGCGGCCGCAAACACTTGGGACGAGGGCATACCTTCGTCAATCAGCGCCCGGGTCACGGTGAGTGCACGCTGGGCTGACAGCTCCAGGTTGTCCGCAAAACGTTTCTGGCTGCCGCGCAGCAGCGCGGTGTTGTCGGTGAAGCCGCTGACCATGAGCATTTCATCGCGCTCGCGCAAGTAGACGCCTAACGGCTGGACCAGGCTTTTGAGCAGCTGCCGCCCCTCTGTACGCAGTTCGTCCGAGCCGGTGGCAAACAACACGCTACCGCTGATGCCAATGCGCCCGTTGTTCACCGTCACGCGCCCGCTGGCCAGCGGAATGGCCAGGGCCTTTTCGAGCGCCATGCGCCGCTGCTCTTCCATCTGGCGCTTTTGCACTTCCTGCTGCAGGCTGGCCACCAGATCAATCTGCACCACCAGCACGCCCACCAGGATCAGCACAAACGCACCCAGCAGTCCCGCCATCAGATCGCCGAAGACAGCCCATACCGGAGCTGTCTGGTCGGTGGCATCGTCCAGGGTGTCATCCATGCCGGTCACGCGGGCACCCCTTGTTCTGCCGTGGCCCTGCCATGCAGCCGGCGCAGGTCTTCCACGATGCCTTGTTGTGCGCTGATGCTCAGGTCAATCACCTCGCGAGCCTGCGCCACGTAGTAGGCCAGCTGTTCGTCGCTGCGGCCCATGGACTCGCGAAGGGCGCCCTCCATACCGTGCAGGCTCTCCATGAGCTTGTCGTTGCTGGCGCTGAACAGGCCCACGCCGTGGTGAAAGGATTCGCCCAGGCTGGACAACTCGATGGCACTGGCCGCCACCTGTGCCGCCACTTCGTCCACCTTGCCCGCCTGCGCGCCCAGGGCCTGGGCAAATTGCTGGCCGGCTTGTTCCAGCACCTGGGCGGCGGAACCCACAAGGGCATCGATGGCTGTGCGTTGCTGAGCGGCGGCTTCGTTCACGGATTGCAGCAGGGTGCCCAGTTGCTGTGTCATGGCCGTGCGCTCAGCCAATGCTAGGTTGTCGCGTTCGCCCAGGCGTGTCATTTCCTGTCGCAGCTGAATGATGACTTCGGCCGCAGCCTGCGGCACATCGGAGGCGGTCTGCAGCAGGCGCGTGAGTGGCGCTTCCAGCGCAGCGCCCAGGGTGGCCAGGTGCTCTGCCACGGCGGCTTGCAGGGTATCCAGGCGGTCCACGGCCGCCTGTCCGCGTGTGGCTTCGGCATCGCGCAGGGCGACCAGTTCATCGCGCCACACCTGGGTCAGTGCCTCCATGCGTTGGCCCTGGGCTTGCACCCACTGGGCTTCGGTGTCGATGCGCGTGCGCAGCAACGCGTCGGATTGCTCCATCAGCGCAGTGGTGCTGCTCAACGTGCGTTCCACCTGGGCGTTCAGTCGCTGGCTCACCTGCGTGGCGGTGTCTTCCAGGGCTTGCACCATGGAGCGCTGTTGTTCCACGGTCTGTGTGGCTGCGCGCTGCCATTCAGCGCTGAGCGTGTGAGCCAGGCCCTCCATGGACTGGCTCCAGCCTGTCAGCCGCTGCGCGTCAGCCTCTCGTTGCGCCTGGTGGGCCTCGGCCACGGTGCGTTGCAATGCAGCCAGTAATGCGCTGGAGCGTTCTTCAAAGGCGTTGTTCGCAGACTGAAGGCGGTGCTCGATCTGCTGGGCAGCACTTGCCAGTGCAGCGCCGGTTGCCTGTTGCTGTGCGGCGGTCTGTGTCCCTAGGCTTTGCCATTCGGCGCTGAGCTTCTGGGCCATCTCGTGCATGGATTGCGTCCAGCCTGCCAGCCGCTGTTCGTCAGCGGTTCGTTGCGCACCGTGGGCTTCGGCCACCGTTGCTTGTAGCGTGGTGACCAGGGCTTGAGCCTGTTGTGCAAATGCCAGGGTGGTCGCTTGCAGTTGCTGGTCCATCTGCTGTGCGGAGCGCTCCAGGGCCTGGCCCACCTCCTGCTGTTGGGTCAGCGTGTGGGTGCCCATGCGCTGCCATTCTGCGGCCAGGTTGCGGGCCATGTCTTGCATGGAGTGCCCCCAGCCTTGCAGTCGCCGCTGGTCGAACTCGGCCTGGGCGGCCTGTTGCTGTGCCGCCGAAGCGTGCAGCGAGTCCACCAGGGTTGTCGAGCGTTCGTCGAAAGCCTGCGTGAGCTGTTGCAACGCCCCTTCAAACCGGGTTGCCAGTGCGCCCTGTGCGTGCGCCTGCTGATCGAGCGCCTGGGTCCATGTGTCGCCCACCTTGCGCGCCGTGCCCTCCCATTGGGCACTGAGGGCTTGCAGCTGGTTGCCGGTCTGCTCTCGCAGCCGCTCGTGGGTGCGCTGGGACTCTTGTGCCAGCGTCGCCATGGCCTGCTCCACCACCGGGCGCAGAGCGGCAGTGGCTTGCTGGGCACTGGTGCTCAGACTGTCTTGCAGCGATGTGCCCACGGCCTGCGCCAATCGGGTGTATGCAGCAGAGGCCTCGTTGTGAAAGCCCTGCTGTTGCGCCAGAAGTTGGTCGTTGAGCTGGCTGTGGCGGCGCTCCAGCCCGTCCATCATGGCTTGCAGGCGGTCGGCAATCAGTGGCAGGGCCTGGGCCTGCGCTTGCAGGGCCAGCAAGGTGTCCTCGCGTCGTTGGACCGACGAGAACGCACGGAACAGCGTGGGTATGCGTGCATCCAGCTGGCGTACTGCCTGCAGACGTTCTCTGCGGCTCAGGGCCGACAACAACCCCAGCGCAGCGGATGTGGCGACACCCGCGACGGACGTGCCGAATGACAGGCCCAGCCCCTTGATGGGCGCGGCCAGCGCGTTGCGAATGGACTCCAGGTTGCCTGAGGCCTCCAGGGCGAACACGGCACCGTGGAATGTCACCACCATGCCTAAAAACGTCCCGAGCATGCCCAGCATGACCAGTAGTCCCACCAAGTAGGGCGTGAGCGCGGGGCCGGGCAAGGCGACTCGTTCGCCTTCGATGCGTTGGCGAACTGGGTGACGCAGGGCGGGGTTCAGGCGTTCCAGCCAGGCGTCCAGTGCGGGGGGCTCGGTGTGTGCCTCCAGTGCAAGAGCCAGCGAAGCGGTGGCAGCGCGATAGCGCATCAGCTCCCAGGCCCCCAGCAGGTAGGTGACGGCGATCACTACCGTCATCACCAGCGCCAACGGGCTTGTGCCCATAAAACCCCAGCCCACCCAGCCTACGGCCGCCAGGCCTGCAGCGAAGATGGCTGCCATCACACTCTTGTTCATTCTTGTTGTCCTGTTGTGTCGTTCTGGGCTGCTTCCAGCAGCCCTGTGATCGGTTCCACGCGCGCTTGCAGCTCTGCCATCAGCAGGGCCTGCATGTCGCGCTCAAAGGCCCACAGCCAGCCACCAGCCTGTCGCCAGCGCGCCGGCTCATCTGCCAGCGCCTGTGCCATCAGCCTGTGCTGGTGTTGCCGTTGGCGGTGTGCCAGACGGCGCTCCAGGTGCGCAGGAAGCAAGGCCCACAGCCGCTGTTCGCGCGATGCCAGCATGCGCTCCATGACTGCGTCCAGCGCTGCGATTTGGCGCAATGTGGCGGTGCCTTGTGCGATGGCCTGGCGCACCTGCGCCCTCAGGGTCTGCAATCGCAGGTCCATTTGCTTTTGCAGGTCCAGATAGCGCGGTGCATGTGTGGCGAAATCTGTATCCAGCATCGGGTCGGGCAGCTCCACGGGCGTGTTGTCAGCCCGGGCCCGCAGCGGCTTGGGCGCTGCTGGCTTGGTGGTCATCAGCGCTTCGAGATCTGCACGGGTCTGCTGTACAAGTCCGGTCAACGCGGCCACGTTCAGAGCCAACGCTGGGCGTTTTGCCGCAGCCGCCTGCGATGGCAGGGACTCGATCGCGTGCAGCGCCCGGCTGAGCTGGACAGCATCCACGGTGCCCAGCCATTGGCTCAGCTGCTCCGCCACGTCGGGTGGCTTGGGTGCTGATACGGGATGTGCCGCTCGCTCGCTGGCCTCCCGCGTCCATTGCTGGAGCAGGACCACAAGAGGTGCGCTGTTGAGTCGGTGGTGTTGGGTCATCCCGTGGAGGCCATGCACTGGGTGGGCATCGCCGCGCTGGGTTGTCCGGCGGCGCATGCAAGGGGGAACGGGTCCCCCGTAGGCAAAGCCCGCTATTTTCGCAGGAACGAAAGACCGGTCCGTTGGTCAGCGCCCGGCGTTGCAGCTGTTACACATGAGAAGCGTGCGGAACGGCTGCCCACAAGGGCCCCATCTATTGCTAATTGGGTGAGGCTCAACAGGATTTCGCGTCTCACATAGGTCATTTGGGTTGACCGCAGTCGCCAACGCCGAAATTTCAAGCCAAAAAGACGCCGGGGGCATCTAGCCGGTGCGATTCACGCTCCAGCCTCAGTACGTCTCCAGATGCAGTCGCCCTTCGAGCTGAAGCGTCCCACCCAGGGCGTCCCAGCTCAGCCCCGCCTCCTGGGCGATGTCACGCAGCGCCATCACCACGCCTTCTTCCATGCCCTTGAGGCCGCAGACGTAGAAGTGGCTGTTGTCATCGCGCAGCAGGGCCAGCAGGTCGGCGGCGCGCTCACGCATCAGGTCTTGCACATAGCGCTTAGGCTGCCCGGGCGTGCGGGAGAAAGCCAGGTTGATGTCGATGAAATCCTTGGGCAGGCTTTGTAGGGGGCCGAAGTAGGGCAGTTCCTGCTCCGTGCGTGCGCCGAAGAACAGCAGGAGCTTGCCGCCCTCAAACTTGCCGCTGTTGCGTAGCCTGCGTCGCCACTCGGTCATGGCGCGCATGGGAGCGCTGCCGGTGCCGGTGCAGATCATCA
>NZ_JADHVT010000050.1 GCF_016783915.1 Acidovorax sp. | reverse complement strand
CAACAACGCGGCTCGATGCCTGCCCGCGCCGCCCCCTGCTTGCGCTGTGCTTTTGAGCGCTGACCTTCATCCCAAGGAGTCCCACGATGCCCAACCTCAATATCAACGGCAAAGACACGGCCGTGGATGCCGACGAATCCACCCCCATCCTCTGGGCCCTGCGCGACACGCTGGGCATGACCGGCACCAAGTTTGGCTGCGGCCAGGCGTTGTGCGGTGCGTGCACCGTGCACCTGAATGGCGCACCAGTGCGGTCCTGCATCACGCCCATCTCGGCGGCAGCAGGCCAGAAGATCACCACCATCGAGGCCGTCACGGCCAATGACAAGGTGGGCAAGGCCGTGCACGCCGCCTGGGTGAAGCACGACGTGGCCCAGTGTGGCTACTGTCAGAGCGGCCAGATCATGAGCGCCACCGCGCTGCTCAAAGGCAAGAAGAAACCCAGCGACGCCGACATTGACGCCGCCATGGCAGGCAACGTGTGCCGCTGCGGCACCTACGTGCGCATCCGCGCCGCCATCCACGACGCCGCCAAAACCCTGGCCTGATTGAAGGAGACCACCATGCACTTCGAACCCCAAGCCCTGCAGGGCCAGGCAGAGCATTTCATGCCAAAACACCTCCAAGCGCTAGTACATAAAGCACAAGGCGCTATGGATTCAGGAGCGCTTGGCGCATCGGAAGGTGTGGCGCGCCGCACCTTCCTGAAGGTGTCTGCGGCCTCGGGCTTTGCGCTGGGCGCCTTTCCGCTGGTGTCCGCTGCGCAGGGCGCAGCGGCTGCGGCGCCTGCAGGCCTCAAGCCGCACGAGCAGCCCTCGGCCTTTGTGCGCATCGATGCCGATGGCATCGTCACCGTCACCATCAACCGGCTGGACTTTGGCCAGGGCGTGCAAACCGGCCTGCCCATGATCCTGGCCGAGGAGCTGGATGCCGACTGGAGCAAGGTGCGCAGCGTGCACGGCGACGCCAACCCGGCCTATGCCGACCCCGCGTTTGGAATGCACCTCACCGGTGGCTCCAACTCCATCAAGAACTCCTACACACAGTACCGCGAACTGGGCGCCCGCACGCGGGCCATGCTGGTGTCGGCGGCTGCCGCCCAGTGGGGAGTGGACGCATCGGCCCTGCGCACCAGCAACGGCTTTGTGGTCGGCCCCGGCGGCAAGAAGCTGGGCTACGGCGCACTGGCCGAAGCCGCCATGAAGCAGCCCGTGCCCGAAAAGGTCACCCTCAAGGACCCCAAGCAGTTCCGCCTCATCGGTAAACCCACCGGGCGGCTCGATGCCAAGGCCAAGTCGAGCGGCCAGCAGGACTACGGCATTGACGTGCGCCTACCCGGCATGTTGACGGCCGTGGTGGCCCGCCCGCCCGTGTTTGGCGCCAAGGTGAAGTCGCTGGACGACAGCGCCGCCAAAGCCATCAAGGGCGTGAAGGCCGTGCTGCGCGTGCCCACCGACCGGGGCGGCGAGGGCGTTGCCATCGTGGCCGATGGCTATTGGCCCGCCAAGCAAGGGCGCGACGCGCTGAAGGTGGAATGGGACACCAGCGCGGTGACCAAGCCCGACACCACGGCGCTGCTGGCGCAATACCGTGAGCTGGCCGCCAAGCCCGGCAACGTGGCCATGCAGGCCGACATGGCGCCGCTGACGGGGGCGCCCCACAAGATCAGTGCCGAGTTCGTGTTCCCATACCTGGCGCACGCGCCCATGGAGCCGCTCAACTGCACCGTGAAGCTGGACAGTGACAAGGCGGAACTGTGGATGGGCACCCAGATGCCCGGCCTCGATGCCATGGCCGCCGCCAAGACGCTGGGTCTGCAGCCGCAGAACGTCAAGGTCCACACCCAGATGGCCGGTGGCGGCTTTGGCCGCCGTGCCATCCCCACCAGCGACTACGTGGTGGAGGCCTGCGGCGTGGCCAAGGCCGCGCGCACCGCTGGCATCACGGCGCCGGTGCGCACCCTGTGGAGCCGCGAGGACGACATCAAGGGCGGCTACTACCGCCCCATGCATGTGCACCGCGCCGAAATCGGTTTTGACGCCCAGGGCAAGATCCTGGCGTGGGACCACACCATCGTCGGCCAGTCCATCACCAAGGGCTCGCCGTTCGAGGCCTTCATGGTCAAGAACGGCATTGACGCCACGGCCATCGAAGGCATGAAGGAGCCATACGACGTGCCCATGAAGCTGTCGGTGCACCACCCGGAAGTGAACGTTCCGGTGCTGTGGTGGCGCAGCGTGGGTTCCACCCACACGGCCTACGCCATGGAGACCCTGATCGACGAAGTGGCCCGCACGACAAAGCAAGACCCGGTGGCCTACCGTCTGGCCCTGATGGGCGACAAGCACCCGCGCCACAAGGCGGCGCTGCAGCTGGCCGTCGCCCAGTCGGGCTATGGCAAGAAGAAGCTGGCCGCAGGCCGTGCCTGGGGCGTGGCGGTGCACGAGTCGTTCGAGTCGGTGGTGGCCTATGTGGTCGAGGCCTCCGTCAAAGACGGCACGCCCAAGCTGCACAGCATCACCGCAGGCGTGCATTGCAACCTGGTGGTCAACCCCAAGAGCGTCGAAGCCCAGGTGCAAGGCGCCGCACTGATGGGCCTGGGCACCTGCCTGCCTGGTGCCGCCATCACGCTCAAGGATGGTGTGGTGGAGCAGAGCAACTTCGGCGACTACGCCGTGCCCCGCATCACCGACATGCCACAGGTGACGGTGCACATCGTGCCCAGCGCCGATCCGCCGAAGGGCATGGGCGAGCCAGGGTTGCCACCGCTGGCGCCTGCGTTTGCCAACGCCATCGCCCAGATCACAGGAAAAACGCCGCGCCAGCTGCCGTTCAAGCTGGCTTGACGAAGGCACAGAGACCGGCTGGCCGTCGGTTTCCCCCCCCCCACAGGGGGCACTTCTTTGAGGGGTGCCCCCTGTTTGTATTTGGTCCGCTGAGCATGCTGCGGTTTGCGCGTCACCCATCGCTTGCCCAGACTGGCTGCCGGAGCATCAGGTGCTCTTTGCCCAGTTCGGAACAAGACGTAGCGCCCAGCATGGCCAGGTTGCGGTCCACCTCGGCCCGCAGCAGAGCAATGGCGGCTGCAACGCCCGCTTCACCATCCACCGCTGCTGCGTAGTTGAAGGGGCGACCCACAAACACCGCCCGCGCGCCCAGCGCCAGGGCCTTGATCACGTCGGTGCCCCGGCGGATGCCGCCGTCCAACATCACTGTCATGCTGCTGCCTGCCTGCTCGGCAATGGCGGGTAGCACGCGCAGCGGGGCCACGGCACCGTCGAGCTGGCGACCGCCGTGGTTGCTGACGATGATGCCGTCCACGCCGTGCTGGCGGGCGAGGGCGGCATCCTGCGGGCTGAGGATGCCCTTGACGACCAGCGGCCCGCGCCATTGGCGACGGATGTGGGCGATGTGGCTCCAGTCGAAGTGGTCGCGTGCGGCAAAGTCGCGCTGCACACGCGAGGACAGGATGGGCGCCCCCCGCTCGGCGAACGAGTTCTCGAAATGCGGCATGCCGTGCTGCACCAGCGTGCGCAGCAGTGTGCCTGCCAGCCAGCGCGGGCGCACCATGCCGTCCCACGCCAGACGCAGGCCGGGACGTAGCGGGGTGGAGAAGCCCGCGCGGATGTTGTTCTCGCGGTTGCCTGCTACCGGGATGTCCACCGTCACCACCAGGGTCCGCACACCAGCGGCCTCCACGCGCTGCAAAAGGGCGTCAATGCGCTCGGGCGTGCCCGGCAGGTAGGCCTGGAACCAGGTGCCTGGGGCCGCGTCCATCACTTCTTCCAGCCGGATCAGCGAGCTGCCGCTGAGCACGGCGGGAATCTGCGCCGCCACTCCGGCCCGCGCCAGCACCACATCGCCGCGGTAGGCCGATAGCGCTGCAATCCCCATGGGCGCAATGCCAAAAGGGCTGGCGTAGCGTGTGCCAAACAGTGTGATGCCTTGCTGGCGCTGGGCCACGTTGCGCAGCACGCGGGGCACCAGGGCCAGCTCGTCGAAGGCCTGGCGGTTGTCGGCCAGTGCCCGGTTGTCCTCTGCCGCTCCGGACACATACCCAAAGATGGGGCGTGGCAAAACGCCGCGCGCTGCGGATTCAAAGTCATCGAGCGACAGCAGGTGGCGGGTGCGTCCGCTGCGGCGTGCGCCATCGAACGCCTGCCAGGCGTTGATTGCGGGTGAGGCCTGAGGAAGGGAGGGCATGGACATGGACGATTCCGGGCAAAAACAAACAAGGACAGGAAGTCAGTGTCCGTAAATGAAGAAAATCAAGAAAGCGAATTTATTCATATCTATTTGTTCGCCAAATAGAAACAACGAACCATGACCCTCAAACAGCTCGAAGCCTTCTACTGGGCGGCCACCTGCAACAGCTTTGCCATGGCCGCCGAGCGTGTGCACCTGTCGGTGTCGTCACTGTCCAAACGCATTGCCGAGCTGGAGGCATCGCTGGGGCAGGTGCTGTTTGACCGGGGCCGACACCGCGCCGCATTGACAGACGCAGGCACGCGCCTGCTGCCTCTGGCCGCTGCGTTGCTGCAACAGGCAGACCGTCTGCAGCAAGAGATGGGCAGCAGCACCGGCCTGCGGGGCCCCTGCCGCCTGGGCGTGGGGGAACTCACGGCCCTTACCTGGTTGCCGCGCCTAGTGGAGGCGCTTTCTGTTGACCATCCTGCGCTGGAGGTTTCCGTGCACGTGGATGTGGGCGCGGCCCTTGCCGAGCGGCTGGACAAAGGCGAACTGGATGTGGCCGTGATTGCTGGCCCCGCCAGCCGCAGTGCGCTGACATCAGTGCCATTGGCGAACGCCCGTTTTGCCTGGTGTGCAGGCCCGAAGGTGGCGCAGGGCCTTCGCCAGATGGATGCCGACGCAATCCAGTCGCACCGGCTGGTGGCGCTGCCGCAGGGCTCGGGGGTGACTCATCTCATCGATGACTGGCTGCGGCAGACCGATGCCCGCCCTGCGCGAAGACTGGTGTGCAACCACTGGGGCGCCATCGTGGGTTTGCTGGCGCAAGGCCGTGGCATTGGCCTGCTGCCCGAGGGCTGGGCGCAGGCACTGTGCGCCAGGGGGGTGGTGCAGGTGTTGCCCAGCCCTGTGCCGCTGGGGTCGCTCGGCTATGCGCTGCACAGCCGGCGTGACGACCTGCGGCCGCTGGTGAGCACGCTCCACGGCCTGGCGGCGCAGCACGCGGATTTCACGGTGGCGAGCAGCGCGTTCTGAGGGCAGCAACTGCTCTGGCCCGGCACTAGAATCGCGGCCGCTGCATGTCGCGGCCCATGGCCCTGCTCGGGCATTTCAGGCGGAACACCATGCCCACTCACCTTTCGGCGCCCGTTGTGCTGGTCCTGGCCTCTGGCCGTGGCGAGCGATTTGCCGCGTCAGGGGGAGCCGTACACAAACTGCGTGCGCCCTTGGGTAGCACAACTGTGCTGGAACACACTCTGGCCGCCGTGCGTGCCAGCGGCTTGCCCTGGCACCTTGAAGATGTCGGCCACCCGGGCATGGGCGACTCGATTGCCGCTGCTGTGCGCGCCACAGCCGGTGCGCCTGGCTGGCTGGTCTTGCCGGGGGACTTGCCACTGATTCGCCCAGAAACCTTGCGCACCATTGCCGCTGCACTGGCCGACTGCGCCGTGGCCATGCCAGTGCACCACGGTGAGCGCGGTCACCCCGTAGGGTTTGGGGCGGAATGTTTGCCGGGTTTGCTGGCGCTAGGCGGCGAACAGGGCGCCGCCAGCGTGGTGCGCGAGCAGGTGCAGCAGGGCAGGGTGCGCTGGGTGGATGTGGATGACGAGGGCACGGTGACCGACGTGGACACCGTGCAAGACTTGGAGCGCGCCGCGCAGTTGCTCGCAGCGCGGGGGTAGCCGCCGCTTAGGATGCTTTATTTGGCCGCAATCACTGCGCAGGCCAGGCGTGGTCCGGCGTTGCCAGTGGGCTGGGTCTTGTAGTCGTCGGGGTCGCGGTGGACGATCAGGCCCTTGCCGACGATGTTGTTGTCGGTGCTACCCACGCGGATGGTTTTCGACTCGAAGTTAAAGGTGGCAACACCGTTGGAATCGGCCTTCAGACTGGGCAGGTCTCCCGTGTGGTGCTCACCAGCACCATGGCTGCCGTGCGGCTTACCACCAGGGTTGAAATGGCCGCCTGTGCTCATGCCATCGCCACTGCTGCAGTCACCTTTTTCATGCACATGAAAGCCATGTTCCGCTCCCGGCTTCAAGCCGCTGACGGTGCCTGATACTTTCACAACATCGCCCGATTGAACAAAAGACACCGTCCCGGCGGTACTGTTGCCACGGGTGGGCTCAAGCTTGGCGGTCGCGGTAGGGCCCGATGAATACGAAGCACAGCCTACCAAGGCAAGCGCGGCGACGGATGAAAGCACAAAGGCAAAACGGATCTTCATGACTCAAACTCCTTGGCACGTTGAAAAGACACAGTATTGAACTTGTCGCCGGGGCGCCATCGGCCCGTCACCAGCCGATGCGTCCAGCAAAAGAGTGCACTATGCCTCTTTTTGGGCCAATGCGATCAACCGGGCCAGAGCCCTGTCGTGGATGCCGTGCTTTCGCAACTCTTCGTAGGTGGCCTGGGCGTAGTCGCGCGTAGTGCCGTAGCGTCCACGCGCCTGCGCAAAAATGCGGCAGTACTCGTGGTCGGGCAGCTCGCCCGTGTGGTTGGGGCTTTTGCGCGACAGGGTGAAGGCCAGCGCCCGCACCGGGCCGTGAGGCGTGTGGCACAGCAGCCAGCGCGGGTCGTACACGGCGGTGACCATCTCGCGCTGCCACAGGTTGATCATCACCTGCCGGGCATGTGCCTTGTCCACGCGAAACACCATGCCCCGGCAGCTGCCACCCGACAACATGCCAAAGACCAGGCCCGGGCACTCGGGCGTGCCCCGGTTGATGCGGCTCCACATCTTGAGCGCGCGGTGCCAGCCGTGTACCTTGGCCGGGCGGCGCTCGGCATAGTCAAAGTCTGGTCGCCAAATCAGCGACCCGTAGCCAAAGATCCACAGGTCCGCATGGCCACCCCATTCCTGAAGGGCACTCTCCAGCATCGGCGCCGGGTCGCGCAGGGGGGCGGGCAGATTCGTCATGTCTTGACTCTACAATCGAAAGCTTTGCTGCAAATGGCCGGGGCCTTGTTTTCACAAAGCCTGCATTGGCCACCCAACCACTTTATTCATTACTACGGGGATCTTCCATGTCCAGCTCTGACGACGATAGCCAACAACGTTTTGCCCTCGGTTTTCTGTTTGCACTGATTGCGTTGGTGATTTCTGTGGTGGTGGGCACCGTGGTGGTCAAGCGCTTGGGCGCCAAGGCACCGGTCCAGCCTGCCGCCGTTGCAGCCAGCAATGCACCCGCTGCACCCGCCGTAGCCGTGGAAGAAGATATTGCCAGCGTGCGCGTTGAAAACGGCGTAGTGAAGTTCTACTTTGCCACTGCCAAGGCCGAATTGGCCGCAGGTGCCAATGAAGCTCTGGCCGACGTGGTCAAGGGCGTGGCCGAAGGCAAGAAGGCCGTCGTTTCCGGCTTCCACGACGCGACGGGCGATGCCGCCCTGAACGCTGAACTGGCCAAGCAACGTGCTTTTGCCGTGCGCGATGCGCTCAAGGCCCTGGGCATTGCCGAAGACAAGGTGGAGCTGAAGAAGCCTGAAGAAACCACCGCCACCGGCACCAACGCCGAAGCCCGCCGCGTGGAAGTGACGCTGGGTGCCCTGTAAGCGCTGCCTGCTTCTCCAATAAAAAACCCGGCACTGCCGGGTTTTTTTGTGGTTCAAATGGCCGCTTGCGCTAGTGAAACATGTGCCAGCAGCTATATATTTGATAGCAAATAACTACCGCAGGCCCTGGCCACCTGCACCTTCGACGCGCTGGATCAACTCGATCTTGTAGCCGTCCGGGTCCGTCACGAACGCGATGACCGTGGTGCCGCCTTTGACCGGGCCTGCTTCGCGCGTCACGTTGCCTCCCGAGGCCTTGATCTTCTCGCACGCGGCATACGCATCAGGTACGCCCAGCGCAATGTGGCCGTAGGCGGTGCCCATGTCGTAGCTCTCGGTGCCCCAGTTGTAGGTCAGTTCGATCTCGGCCTGGCCGGGGTTGCCGCCCTCGAAGCCCAGAAAGGCCAGCGAGTATTTGTACTCGGGGTTCTCGGACTGGCGCAGCAGTTGCATGCCCAGCACCTGGGTGTAGAAATCAATCGAGCGTTGAAGGTTGCCAACGCGCAGCATCGTGTGGAGGAATTTCATCCCTTCGATTGTGCAGGCAGATCAAAAACCAGGCAGGTGGTGGTGGCGTGGGCATACAGCGTGCCGTCCGGCCCCACCAGGCGCGCCTCGGCGGTGGCCAGCTGGCGCCCGCTGTGGATCACCCGGCCCTCCGCGCGCACGCGTTGCACTTTGGGCGTGATGGCCTTGACCAGGTTGATGCCCAGCTCGGCGGTGGTGTAGCCACGCCCGGGCTCCATGCGCGTGTGCACCGCGCAACCCAGGGCAGAGTCGAGCAGGGTGGCAAACCAGCCGCCGTGCACGGTGCCCATGGGGTTGAGGTGCTCAGCGCGGGGCGTGCCCTGGAAGATGGCTGTGCCTTCGCCCACCTCGACAATCAAGAAATCAAGTGTCTTGGCGATGGCTGCATAGGGCAGCTCCCCACGCAGCATGGCCTGCATCTGCTGCAGTCCGTTGAGGTGGGCAATCTGCTCACGGCGGGCCACGCCCGGGCCGGGGCCTGCATCCAGCGTGGCCAGGATGTCGCGCTCCTGCGCCAGCCAATGTTCAAGGTGGTTGTGTTGGGTCATGGGTTGTCCGGGTTGTGGGTAGGGTTTGCATGCATAAGTTGCATATGCAATTATTGCAGATACAATTAAATCCATGCAAGCCGAACTACCGTCCCTGGCACCCTTGCTGCCGCAGGGCTGCACCAACTTCAAGCTGCGTCAGTTGATGCGCCGCGTGGCCAGCCACTACGACGCCGAGATGGCGAAATGCGGGCTCAAGACCACGCAGTATTCGCTGCTGTCGCATGTGCTCAAACTGGGCCCAATCCGACCTGGCGACCTGGCCACGGAGATGAAGATGGATGCCTCTACGCTGACGCGCAATCTGCGCCCCCTGGTGGATGCAGGGTGGGTGACGCTGGAAGCAGGCGCTGACGCACGCAGCCGCCTTGTGCACATCACCGACACCGGCCGCGACAAGCGCGCCGAGGCTCAGCGCCACTGGAAGGCTGCGCAATTGGCGCTGAACGACACATTGGGCGTGCAGCGGGTGGCGGCACTGCATGCGCTGGTGGATGAATCCATGGATTTGCTGGCGGCGCTGCCAGCGCAGGAGGCCGGTCATGACGAATAACAACGCCTCTCAAGCCAACACCACGTCTACGACGCCGCTGGCTCTGTGGCTCGTGTTGCTCGCCGCAGCAGGCGCCTTTGCGCTGACCATGGGCACGCGCCAGACTATGGGCCTGTTCCTGTCGGCGCTCAACACATCCACCGGTCTGGGCATTGGCAGCATCAGCCTGGCGTTTGCGTTTGGCCAACTGTGGTGGGGGCTGACGCAGCCGTTTGCCGGGGCTGTGGCCGACCGCATCGGTACGGGCCGTGTGATCCTGATCGGTGTGGCGCTGGTGGCGCTGGGCACCTTCATCACGCCGTACATGACCACTACGGCCGGGTTGATTTTTGCGATTGGCGTGTTGGCAGCGGGTGGCGCAGGCATGGCTGGGCCGTCGGTGCTGATGGCGGCCACCGCGCGGCTGGTGCCCTTGCAAAAGCGCGGCCTGGCCAGCGGCGTGGTGAACGCGGGTGGCTCGTTCGGCCAGTTTGTGATGGCACCCATTGCCATCAGCCTCACAGCAGCCGTGGGCTGGGCCAGTGCGATGCAGTGGCTGGGTGTGCTGGTGCTGCTGGCGCTGCCTGCAGTGTGGGTACTTCGGGGCAATTCAAATGCCTTGGCCGCGCAAGCTGCCGCCGCATCCGGCCAAAAGGCACTGACGGCGCGCGAGGCCATTGCCCAAGCGCTGGCCACACCCAGCTACCGGTATCTGGCGGCAGGCTTTTTGGTGTGTGGCTTTCACGTCGCGTTTTTAGCCACGCACTTGCCTGGCGTGATCGCGGCCTGCGGGCTGGCGCCCGAGGTAGGGGGCTGGTCGCTGGCGGTGATCGGGCTGTTCAACATTGTGGGAAGCCTGGCCATGGGCTGGGCAGTAGGGCGCTGGCGCATGAAGTCGCTGCTGTCGCTGCTGTACGCCACGCGAGGTCTGGCGGTGCTGATTTTCCTGTTTGCTCCCAAGACGCCGGCCGTGGTGCTGGTCTTTGCCGCCGTCATGGGCATCACCTTCCTGTCCACCGTACCACCCACGGCCGGACTGGTCGCCAAGATGTTTGGCACGGCCAACATGGCAATGCTGTTCGGCATCGTGATGCTGTCGCACCAGATTGGCGGATTCCTGGGCGCCTACCTGGGCGGCAGCGTGTTCCAGGCCACCGGCAGCTATGACTGGGTCTGGTACATCGACATCGTGCTGGCCGTAGGCGCAGCGCTGGTCAACCTGCCGATCCGGGAAGCGCGCGTGGCGCGCCCCGCCGCCAAGGCGGCCTGACCAACCACCTTCTCTCCACGAAAGCCACGACATGACGCAGACCCCTGCCAGCCGCGCTTCGACAACCCCCAAGTCCCCGATTTACCTGGACGACCTGTCCGTGGGCGACCAGTTCAAAAGTGGCGAGCACGCCATGGATGAAGCGCAGATCACCAGCTTTGCTGCGCAGTTCGACCCGCAATCTTTTCATCTGGATGACGCCGCAGCACGTGACAGCCTGTTTGGCGGTCTGGCCGCCAGCGGCTGGCACACGGCGGCCGTGACCATGCGGCTGCAGGTGACGAGCGGGCTGCCCATTGCGGGCGGAATTGTCGGTGCGGGCGGCGAGCTGAGCTGGCCCCGGCCCACACGCGCCACCGATGTGCTGCATGTGGTGAGCGAAGTCGTGCAGATTCAGCCCTCCAAATCCAAGCCAGACCGGGGCATGGTTACGGTGCGCAGTGAAACCCGCAACCAGCACGGCGATGTGCTGCAGCTGTCTACCGTGCGCATCGTGGTGCCGCGCAGGCCTGCGGCCGGTGGGGCAGGGGCCTGATGTGACCGAGGCCCTGAACCCGCGCACCCGCATGCTGCTGGAGGCGCCCATTGCGCCCACCTTGCTGCGGCTGGCCGCGCCCAACGTGCTGGTGATGCTGGCGCAAGCGGGCGTCGGGCTGATCGAGACCTACTTTGTCGGCCAGCTGGGCACCGATGCGCTGGCGGGCATGGCGCTGGTGTTTCCGGTGGTCATGCTGATGCAGATGACCTCGGCGGGCGCCATGGGCGGCGGCATTGCCTCGGCCATCGCTCGCGCTCTCGGCGCACGGCGGCGGGACGATGCCGACGCGCTGGTGCTGCATGCGCTGGCCATTGCGGCGGTGTTTTCGCTGATCTTTACCGTGGGCTTGGTGGGAGGAGGGCGCTGGCTCTACACCCGCATGGGCGGCACGGGCGGCGCGCTGGATGCAGCGCTGGTCTACTCCAACTGGGTGTTTGCGGGCGCGTTTCTGGTCTGGCTGTTCAACACGCTGTCGGCCGTCATCCGGGGCACGGGCAACATGGCCGTGCCGGCGTATGTCACGGTGCTGGGGGCGTTTGTGCTGGTGCCGCTGTCGCCGCTGTTCATCTTTGGCTGGGGCCCCATGCCGGGCCTGGGCATTGCCGGGGGGGCCGTTGCGCTGATGGCGTATTACCTGATCGGCAGCGCAGTGCTGGCCACATACCTGTGGTCGCCGCGCAGCCTGCTGAGGCCGTCGCTGGCACACATCCGGTTTCGCTGGGTGTTGTTCAAGGACATCCTGCGGGTGGGGCTGGTGGGTACGGTTTCTACCGTCGCCACCAATCTGGCGATTGGCGTCACCACCGCATTGGTGGGTGGTTTTGGCACGGCGGCCATTGCGGGCTACGGCACCGCATCGCGCCTGGAGTACCTGCTGGTGCCGCTGGTGTTTGGCCTTGGCGCACCACTGGTGGCCATGGTGGGCACATGCATCGGCGCTGGCCAGCGCGAACGTGCCTTGCGCGCCACCTGGATCGGCGCGGCCATGGCGTTTGTGATGGCCGAGGCGATTGGCCTGTGGGCAGCGGCGTTTCCCAACGCGTGGCTGTCCCTGTTCAACAGAGACCCCGCCATGCTCGACGCGGGTGCGCTGTATCTGCGCACCGTCGGCCCCGTGTACGGATTTTTCGGCCTGGGCCTGGTGCTGTACTTTGCCTCGCAAGGGGCAGGGCGCCTGCTCTGGCCGGTGATCGGCAACATCGTGCGCCTGGCGTTGGCCGTCACCGGCGGCTGGCTGGCGCTGCGCTGGGGCGGTGGACTGGCCGCCGTGTTTGCAGCGCAGGGGGCGGCGCTGGTGCTTTACGGCTTGGTCAACGCCTGGGCGATAGCTGGCGGCGCCTGGTTCGGTCCGGTGGGCTGGCCGCGCAGCACCACCCGGCTGTTGCAGCGCATGCCACAGGCCTGAAAGTGATGAAAACAGCTGCTAGCGCTAGTGAATCATGCGTTGGTAGCTATCAAAAAAGGAGCGGTCAGAAGTGCGTCAGACCGGCACGGTGTAGTTGAGCGTCATGCGCCCGCCGTCCACAGTCACGATCTCGCCGGTCACATAGCTGGCCGCATCGCTGGCCAGCCAGGCCACCACATCGGCAATCTCGGACGGCTCGCCCAGCCGCTTCATGGGCGTGCGGCTCATGATCTTGTTCTTGGCCTCATCGCTGGTCAGCACGGCCTTGGCGGCCAGCTCGGTGGCGATGGTGCCCGGCGCCACCGCGTTCACGCGGATGTTCTTGTCGGCCAATGCCAACGCCATCACCCGCGTGAGCTGGTTCACGCCGCCTTTGCTCACGTTGTAGCTGGAGATATTGGGAATGGTCAGCACACCGTTGACCGAACTCATATTGACAATGGAGCCGCCGCCCGAGGCAACCATGGCCCGCGCTACCGCCTGCCCGACCAGGAACGAGCCCTTGAGGTTGACCCGTAGCACCGCGTCAAAGTCGGCCTCGGTCACTTCCAAAAAGTCTGCTGCGCGGAAGATGCCCGCGTTGTTTACCAGCACGTCGATACGCCCATGGGCTGCCAGGGTCTGCGCCACCAGCGCATCTACCTGAGATTTGTCGCCCACATCGCATCGCACATACAGCGCCCCCAGTTTCTGCGCCAGCGCCTGGCCGCGCGCATCGTCCACATCGACGATCACCGGTTTGGCTCCTTCAGCCGCGAAACGGCGCACACAGGCCTCACCAATGCCTTGTGCGCCACCAGTGACGATGCAGACACGGCCCTGGTGACCGAAGTGGATGGAAGAAGTGGAGGGTGCTTGTGTGTAAAGGGTCATGGCCGGTGATGGTAGCGGCTTGAGCAACGGGCAGAGCCGATAGTGTCCAGACTGGGCACTGGTACGTCAGTGTTGTGGCAATACCATTACTAGATACGATGTATATTATGTTAACCGTCAAACGAAGATTCTCCGGAGATTGATGAGTCAGCTGTCTTATGTCGCCCTTGCCCGCTGAATACGTCGATTCCATGGCGAGCTCAGTTGTCGCGGCTGCACCACCCCTGGCGCAAAGAACACCGCATATTGTCGCCGCCGCATTCGCGTCTGCTGCGGCGTTGAACTAAACCAGGTCTCCTCAAAGCTGCGGCCGCCCAAATGGTCGCCTGGACTATCCGCGCACTCGCTCCGGGATTAGCACCCAGTACGCACTCCGTACGGTGTCGAACAGACACCCCGAGGCGCTCAACCGCACCATGCGTCCGCCCTTGGGGGCACTTGCCGTGCGCGGCGCTCTCCTGGATTTCTCCTTCAAACAGTCCGTCTGGACTGTTTCCAACGCCCCATACCGAACGCGTGCGCCGACGCGCCGAAAGATCCCATGACCACTTACCTTGCCTGTTTGGGCACGCGCCCTGAAATCATAAAGATGGCTCCGTTGCATCGCGAGCTGAAGCTACGTGGGCATCGCGTGGTGGTGCTCCACACCGGGCAGCATGCGGAAGTGGCCGAGGTGCTTTACCAGTTCTTTGACATGGGGCCAGACCTGCGCTTGGTACTGGAGCGGCGCACACCGAGGCTGGGAGACCTCACGGCGTTGTTGCTGGAGGGGGTGGACAGGGTGGTGGCCGAGACCCAACCTGACGTGGTACTGGTGCAAGGTGACACGACGTCTGCACTGGTCGGTGCCCTCAGTGGTTACTACAACAACAAGCCGGTCGCGCACATCGAGGCGGGGTTGCGCACAGGCACACGCGAGCCATTTCCAGAGGAAAAGAACCGGGAGCTGATTGCACGGCTCGCCCATTGGCACTTCGCCCCTACAGCCCGGACCCGGGACAACCTGTTGCGCGAGGGGATTGCAGACGCGTGCATCTCCGTGGTGGGCAACACGGTGATCGATGCCGCGCGCTGGACGCAGCAGCGCCTGCAAGCCCACGCATCGTCCTCGCCTTCCGCCTTGTCTTCCGTTGTGCCAGCCTTGGTCGCAGAGTTTCTGGGCCTGCAAACAAGCCAGCGGCTGCTGCTGGTGACCGCACACCGCCGCGAGAGCTGGGGCGAACCCATTCGCAACATTGCCGCTGCTATCGGGCAGTTGCTGGCGGCCCATGGCGATCTGGTTGTGGTTTGGCCGCTGCACCCCAACCCGGCGGTCAGTCTAGCGGTGAGGCCTGTCATCGACGCACTGCCGGACGACCTGCGCCAGCGGGTGTGCCTGACCGAGCCCGTGGACTACCCTGCCCTCATCAGCCTGCTGGAACGCTGCTACTTCACGCTGACAGACTCGGGCGGCATTCAGGAAGAGGCCTCAGCGCTGAAGCGGCCAGTGCTGATTGCGCGCGACAGTACGGAGCGACAGGAACTGGTGGAAGCAGGCGGTGCAGTGCTGGTGGGCACAGACATCAGCCGCATCGTGACAGAGGCGGCACGCTTGCTGCGCGACGATGGGGCATACCGCAGCATGCAGCTGGAGACTAGCCCGTTTGGCGATGGCCACACGGCCCAGTACATTGCAGACCGGCTCTGCGCAGTGGATTGACAGGCTTTCCGGCCTACAACCATCCTGGTCCGTGGGCCTGGATGGTGTGGCGTCGGAGGCTGTTCAGGCGGTGACAGCGTCCAGCGCTGCGGGTGCCGTCAGCAGTTGGCTCACCTCTTTGGCAAACCGGATGGCCATCTGCTGCGCCCTGAGCGCTGTACGGCACTCCACCAGTACCCGCACGACGGGCTCGGTGCCCGAGGCGCGCAGCAGCACCCGACCATCGTCACCCAGCAACTTCTCGGCCCGCAGCTGGAAATGGGGCATCCAGGTGTTGTCAGCCATTCCGGCGCCGCGGATCACCGGCACGTTGACCAGGCACTGAGCATTCATGCGCAGGTCGCTGCACAGCTGCGACAGGCTGCGCTGCGAGCGCTTCATGGCAGCAACCACCCGCAAGGCAGACATCACGCCATCGCCGGTGCTGTGCCAGTCCAGCCCAATCAGGTGGCCGGAGCCCTCGCCGCCCAAGCGCCACCCCCGCTGCTTTAGCAGCTCCAGCACGTGCCGGTCACCCACGGCAGACCGCGCAAAACCAAGCCCACGGCGCAGCAGCGCTTGCTCCAGCCCCTGGTTACTCATCACCGTGCCCACCACCCCACCCTGCAGGCCGTCGTTGGTCTGGGCATCCACTGCCAGCACGTACAGCAGTTCGTCCCCCGCATAGATGCGGCCCTCGCTGTCCACCATTACCAACCGGTCTCCATCGCCATCCAGTGCCACACCGACATCCGCCTGGTGGGCCAGCACGGCCTCGCTCAGGTGCTTGGGCGATGTGGCGCCCACGTTGTTGTTGATGTTCTGCCCATCGGGTGAGGCGCCCACGGCAATGACCTGGGCGCCCAGCTGTCGGAACACCTCGGGGGCAATGCGATGGCAGGCGCCATGGGCAGCGTCGATGACGATCTTCATGCCCTTTAGGTGCAAATCTGAAGGTAATGCCTGCCTGCAAAACTGGATGTACAGATCGGAGGCCTCTGGCAGCTGCGACACGCGGCCCAAGAGGGACGATGGCAGACAGACCATGGGCTGGTCCATGGTGCGCTCGATCTCGGCCTCCATCCCATCCGGCAGTTTGTCGCCCGTGGCCGAAAAGAACTTCACCCCGTTGTCCTCACAAGGGTTGTGCGATGCACTCACCACCACACCCGCCTGGTAGCCGCGTAAGCGCGTCAGGTAGGCTACGCCGGGTGTGGGCAGCTCGCCGCACATCACCGTGTCCACTCCGGCCGCAGAAAAGCCAGCCTGCAGCGCCGCCTCGAACATCGGGGCCGACCCGCGCGTGTCGGTGCCCACCGCCACCACCGGCCGTGGGTTCAGTCCCGTGTGCCTGCGGCTGAGCAGCTGTCCGCAGGCATGTGCCAGCCTCATGATCGTCTGTGGGGTCATGGGCTCCATGCCCACCTGGGCGCGCACCCCGTCGGTTCCGAACATTTTTTGCGTAGTCATGGGTAGTCCTCGTTGAATGAGATTCGCCAGATAACCTGCACCCCAGGTCAAGGCGAACGCCGACGGTAGGGGCCACGCGTAGATACGGTCTGTGCGCTATCGAACCCGCCACGCTGTGTTCGGTAGCGAACAGACGGCGCTATGCGCTCACGCCGACCATGGCTTCCCATGCCACGGACCATCCATTGAACCCAGACTCTCCAAAGCCACCGCGCCCTTGCTGGTCGCGTACCCGCTCCTGCCTGCCACGCTGGATAAGCTGTGCTCTGGCATGCGCTGTCCTCGCAACACCACTTTCTGCTTTGGCGGCTGTACTGGATCTAGAAGGGTATGCCGATGCCTCGGGGGCTATCTCGGTGCAGCGCCAGGGCGACACGGTAGACCCCTACTTTGCCTTGCAGGCGCTTCTCCTGGCCCACAGCCATGGGCTGGATGTTTCGAAGCCTGCCAAGGCCTGGGGCGCTTGGTTGGTACAACGCCAAAAGCCCGACGCGACCTTTGACCGTTTTTGCCGCAATGGCCCGGTGTGGGCCCCCTGCAAAACAGCCGATGCCGACGATTCGGTGCTGGGCCTGTGGCTGGCTTTCATGGATTCCATGCCTGCCACACAACGCGGCCAAGCCAGCTGGGTGCGCAGCCGCACTGCCACCAGTACGGCGCTGGCCAAGCTGGTAGACCCCAATCAGGGTATCTACCTGGTATCGCCTGTGTACCAACATGGGCTGTTCATGGACAACCTGGAGCTGTGGGCCTACACCTTCACCCACAAGGCCGCCCAAAACACGCGCCACCCCAACTTCACCAAAACTCTGGCGGCCGTGTTCTGGGACGATCAGCGCAAGCGCTATCTGGTTTCCACCCAGCCCGGCCAGCGTGACACAGTACATGCCTTCTACCCCGACGCCGTGGCGCAGATCTTTCCGCTGCTGGTGCGTTTTCCGTTGATCCCTGGAGGGGCACCCGCGCACTACCGCCGCTGGATGGCTGAGCACCGCGACGAGTGGCTGGCCCAGGTGAAGGACGACTTTGCCTGGGGTCTGGTAGCTGTGGTGGCACTGCAGCAGGGCGACATCCTCTCTGCCCGCTGCTGGCTGCAAACCGCCCTGCCCCACCGGCACAGCGCCCACTGGACGGTGACCGACGAAGTCGCCGCACAAATCCTGGAGTCCAAAGCCATCACTGCAGCCCAGGAAACAACTGCCTGTACCAGTCCTCGTCACTCCCTCACCCAGTCGCCATGAACGCCCAACACATCATCTGCCCTGCCCCCGCCCTTGTTCTGGCCCTGGGCTTGTTGGCCAACGGCTTGCCCGCAGCGCATGCGCAAGAGGCCACAGACCTGCCCGCCCCGGTCCGGGGCATTGAGGCTTACACCAGCCGCCATACCCTCACCAACGGGTATGGGAACTGGCATGAAACGGGCGTGCGTGGCCAATGGGGAGTGAACAACCAGCTGCTGGGCATGGAGTTGGCCACCATGCGGCGGTTTGGAGAGTCGGGCCAGTTCATCGGGCTGTCAGACACCGTGACCTGGAACGAAGACTGGTTCACCGCGCTGTCGGTGGGCGCAGGAGACGGGGCGGCCTACTTGCCACGCTACCGTGTGGACGCTTTTATCAACCGCAAGCTGCTCCCGACGCGCCAGTGGGTGGCCACCCTGGGCGCAGGCTACTACCGGGCGCCGGACGGCCACGTCGACCGCAACATCAGCCTCGGGTCCACCTACTATTTCGAGTCGCCGTGGGTAGTACAGGCAGAAATACGCTTCAACAACAGCTCCCCCGGAGGGGTTCGAACCCACCAGCAGTTTGTAGCGGCCACTTGGGGGCGAGCGCACCAGACCCAGATCATTGCCCGCCATGGCTGGGGGGCTGAGGGCTACCAAGCGATTGGCAACGGGGTGTCTCTCGTCAACTTTGACAGTCGGCAGTCACAGCTCACGCTGCGCCAGTGGCTGGGCCCACAGTGGGGTTTTACGGCAGGCGTAGAGCGTTACAGCAACCCCTACTATTCCCGCAACGGCGCCAAGCTGTCGCTGTTTTGGGAGCTGCCATAGGTCGGTAGTAGCGGTGCCTCCAAGGGGCTGTGAGATCGTCTGCAGGCGCTAGCTCCCGGCTGCCGACATCACCCGCTCATAGATCTCTAGGTCCTGGTCAAAGCACGCACAGCTATGCGCCAGCAACGCATCCCGGTTCAGCACCAGGATATGCCCGCGCGCGTACTGGATCACTCCGCTGTCTTGCAGCTTGCCCGCCGCCAGCGTCACGCCCGCCCGGCGCACCCCCAGCAGATGCGCCAGTGTTTCGTGGGTCATCTGAATGTCGGGAGCGCGCAAGCGGGTTTCGCACATCAGCAGAAACCGAGCAAGACGCTGCTCCAGGGAGTGAAAGTGTCCGCAGGCCACCATCGTGCCCATTTGCGACAGCTCGACATACATATAGCGGGTGGTCAGCAGGCTCAGCGATCGACTGGCCAAACAATGGCTGCGCCACGCATCCAGCTTGATCCGCCATGCCTGCCCTGCCCCCGAGACCACCGCATCGAAGGCCGAGGCCGTCACCCCCAGCCCTGCACTGGCGCCCAGCATGCCCTCAAAGCCGATCTGCCCAGCCTCGAAGTGGCGCGCACCCTCCAGATTGGAGAGCAGCGAGATCATGCTGTTGGTGGGAAAGTACACATGGCTCAACCGTTCGCCGGCGCGCCCGAGCGTTTGTTGGCTCTCCAGCTCCACCCAATCGGCTACCGACAGCAGGCGTGACCGCTCTGCAGGCCGCAACAGGGACAAGAATCGGTTGGCAAGGGATTGGTCGATGTGTGGCTTCTTGAGATCGGGACGGGGAAGCTTTGAATTCTGGAGGGGCATGCCGTCTCTATCTGTCTGTTGTCGAACATTGCACTTGCGAAAATTTCCCTTCATGCCGTAGTGCTGCCGTTCAAAACGGATTTGGTGCGGAGGTAAAAACCCAGTTCATTGATGGTGACCAGGCTGCGGTTGGCGGCAAAGGTTTTGTCCATGGCCGCCAGTTGCGTACGCGCCGCGCTGCTTTGCCCGCGCAACGCAGCGACGTACCCCAGGATGGCCCAGGGGAAAGGATCGTGACGCCCGGTTTCCCAGCCTGGTGACTGGGTGTTCAGGTAGTTCCACCCTGTAGAAAACTGCGCCGTCAGCTCGCGCAGCCCAAAGGCTTGCGGGTACACCTGACAGGTGGTGCCGGGGTAAAAGTCGGAGCTGGGTGCGGGCGTGGCGTCACTGGCCAAAAATGCCTGTGCGGAGCCCTTGAAAAGCTGGCGCGCGATGCCGTCGGCGGTATTGGTTGCCAGCAGGTCGTAGTAGTTGGCTTCGGACAGTTCACTGCGGGACCGCAACACCGCCGCAAAGTCGCGCAGGCCTCGGTAGCCTTCGCAGTTGTCCATGAGGTAGCCGCTGGCGTTGGTCTGGCTGCGTGGCGCCTGGAACACGGCAGTCAGACCCGAAGGCTTGGCCGTCAAAGCCAGGTTGCGGTAAGCGATGTTTTTGAGTGCCGCCTTGTGCGCCTCCCACCAGGCCCAGTTGCCACTGGATATCACATAGCGCGACGCCAGCGACAGAAATGTGGACGCGTAGGCGTCGTCCGAGTCAGACAACACCCTCTTGACCACCGAGGTGTTGGCCTGGCCATAGGGGAAGTCAATGTCCGCAATGGTGCTGGTGACCGGGTCAGTGCTGGCCAGATAAAGGTTCAGGTACGGCAGGATATAGGTTTGCAAATCGGCAGTCCCGAGCAGCGGGACCAAGGGCAACAACCCCAGGTTGGCAAAGTACCAGTTGAGGCGGCCATTGGGCGCCAGCTCATAGCCACCTGCGTAGGGGCCCGACGGGATGCGCAACGCCTTGATCTCCGCCACGGTGTCGATGGGAACCGGAGCGTCTGCGGCCCAACTGGCCGGACCCAGAAGCCAACCGGCACCCAAGGCAGGCACCTTTTCTAACAATGAACGACGTCGCATGTGCACGATCTCCGAAGGCAAGCCCGGACACCGCTTTCAACATCTGGAGAGCAACAGCGCAAAAAGGAGCGCACTGCCAGGAAGGCCGACACCCCCGGGAAAAGGATGGCGAGTCCATTCTGCAGAGATTGCCTTCGTTTTCTTCACTGCGTACGCAGGCGTACAGACAAGTGAAATGGACGGTGCCGGGGATTGTCCGGCAGCGGACATACGCAACGGGCGGGCGCGGCGCCTCAGTGTGTGGCGGACAAGGGGGCCGTGCTGGCCGCCCAAGCATACAGAGCCACAAACACCATCATGTCGAACAGCGCCCCAAAGCACAGGTACAGCACAGGCATGAACACCACCGACAGGTGCTGCAGGATCAGCATATGCACCAGGGCCTGCTGCGGCACCATCACCCCAAAAAACAACAAGATGAGCAAGGTATGCACGACCTTGGCCTGCCAGCTGATCTGCAGCGGGTAGTAGCCCAACGCCATCAGCACAGGTCTGGCCAGAATAAGCAGGTAGCCTGCATCCAACAGGTCCATCACATGGTTCAGCATCAGGTGCGGGAATGGCATCGGCGCAAACCAGAAGTACAGCAGCGCCAGTGCCTGCACCACGCACAGCACCCGCACCAGATACTGCGCGGGCAGCCACCGCCCCCGTAGGCGCAGTGCCAGGCACCAGGCCACAACAGTCAACACTGCAGCCAGTGCAGCACCGGTAGTGATGGACAACCCCTGGTCGCCAGCGCCTGGCAACCAGCTGAGGCCCAGCAGGTCTTGGCGCGATGACGCTGACGCCGACTGCAGCGGCAAATGTAACCACTGCGCCCAGGTGAGCAGGTAGCTGCGCCAAAACGCATACAGCGGTTCTCGCAATCCGTAGATCAGAGACACCCACACCACCGGCAGTCCCACGATCTGCAACAGCAGCCATGGGTTGAGCCGGATGCGACTGAGTGCCCGGTGGGGCAACTGGTGCCTGTGGGCCTGTTGGGCCTTCGCCAGCAGGCCGCGCGCGGCGTTGAAGGCCAGCTCGCGGTCTTGGCGGCTGTGGGGAGTGACGGTGGGATGTGGCAAGGAGAAGCCCTCTGTGGCGGTTCAGCGGATAGAACAAGACGAGGATGCTGGCCGCCGATCAGCCGTGCACAGCGGGTGCGCCGCATTCAGGCTGACCACACGATGCCCAGTTGGCGGGCCCACACCGTGCCATGCGCGCGGGCGCCGGCCTCGGCCATGATGGTTTCTGCGCTGACCGTGGTGAGAGCCTGCGGCGAGCCCACCTGTACTCCAGCGCCAAGCAAGATGCCCGACTCAGACACCACGGGGCCGGTCACCTGGGCATGGTCCAGGAGCTGGATCTGCTTTTCACTACACAGAGAGCCCTGCACACGCGCGTGGTCGCCCATGACGATGCCGCCACGGGCTTTCACGTCGCCTTCAATCACAGTGCCAGCCCCAATGAGCAGACGCCCCGTGACCACCAGTGAGCCGTGATATCGGTGCATGCGCGGCAGTTTGCAGTCGCCCCGCACCAGTGTCACATGCTCGCTCTGGCGCAGAGCGCCCTCCAACCGGTCAAAACTGGCCCCAATCAACGGGGCCTGCTCGCGTTCAGATTGCACTGCCGCATCACCACCAAAGCGAATGTGTGGCGCCTGGATCCGTTCAAAGCAGCAGTCGGCCTCCAGCTCCACGGCGGTGGATGAAGACAGGCGCCGCAGCCCCGAGCAGCCCTGGGCCAGGTGCAGGGACGCGTCTGCATGCGCCCATTTCCCCACATCACAACCCGTACCCAACCGGATACGCCCCTGCGCCAACAGGCCCGCAAAGCGGCTGTGCGCCGGTGCTTCAAAGTCGCCATGCACGAACAGCGGCGCAGCGCACTGGATGGCCGCCTGTGGCTTGACCGAGCCCAGGCAAACCATCGGCCGCAGCATGCCGGCCCAGTTCACACTATCGAGTGACACGGGCGCAAAATCAAACTCGTTGGCATAGGGGCCAGGCACCTGCGCCTGGTGTGCCTGCACCAGTGCGCGAAACCGGTCGGCGAAATGGTCGATGTCAGTGGTGTATTGCGGTAACACCTGCAAAGCCTCGGTATCGGTGGGGTGTCGCCACTCGCGCCAGGTGGGGCCAAAGGCAATCACCATCAATCCCATGCTGACCAGCACAAAGGCCAGGTAGAACAAGGCAGTGTTCATTGCTCGACGCTCGGTTGGCGGTACCGCACCGTCTTGTCCCACACCATGTCGCGGCGCAGCAGTTTGTCCATCAACTGCCCCCATACCGATGACGAAATGGCAAACAGGCTGATTACAAAGCCCAGCAAGCTGAGTGGCAGCAGGCGCAACCGCCTGCGCTTGCCGTCTAGCAGAACCGCCACGGCGATCTCGAAGAACGCTGCAAAGTTGCCCAGCGTGCCGTAGGCCATCAGCGCAAACAAGGAGATCAGCCCCGTCAGCATGTCTCCCGCATTGAAGAAGTAAAGGCCCAGAGCCAGCAACCAGCCCACCAGCAGCAGGGGTGGCAGCGCAAAAACAAACAAAAGCAGCAGCCCGTCCAGGCGTTCGCGCCAGCTCAGGTAAGGACTGAATGCAAAGCGCAAGCCATAGCGCACCATCACCTGGTTGTGTCCCTTGGCCCAGCGCTTGATCTGCTTGATGCGCACTTGCCAGTCCTGTGGTACCTCCTCGTAGCACTCGGACCGGTTGGTGTACACAGTCTTCCAGCCGTTGAGCAACAGGCGGTAGGTGATGTCCGTGTCTTCGGCCAGCGTATCGTCGTGCCAGCCGCCCACAGCAGCCACGGCAGAACAGCGCACGCCGCCCACGGTGCCGCCGTACTGTGGCACCAGGCGCAGATTCATGCGGGCCTGCTGGTCCACTTGGTAGCCGCCGCTGCGCTCGAGATCCAGCATGCGTGTGAGCAGGTTCACCCCCGTGTTGACCGGCACCACGCGGCCCATCACAGCCCCCACCTCGGGGTCAAAAAACGGTGCCACCAACTGCTTGAGCAGCCCACGGCCGGGCACATAGTCGGCGTCAAAGATGATCACAATGTCGCCCTGCGCGTGTTGAAGGGCATCCTTGAGCGCTGCGGCCTTGCCTGGCTTGCCCTTGGTACGGTGAAACGGCTCGATGCGCCCCGGGTAGCGGCCTACCCAGTCGTCGATGATGGCGCGCGTGCCATCGGTAGAGCGGTCGTTGACCGGCACCACCTTCAGCCGGTCGAGCGGGTAATTGGTGTCCAGCAGGGCCTGCAGGCACCCAGCGATCACCTGTTCCTCGTTGTGGGCGGCAATGAACACCGTGATCAGCGGCCAGTCCGCCTGGTCGATGTCGAGGTACGGATGGCGCTGGTGTCCCAGCAGGCGGTTGAGTGTGAGCACACCGTGCCGTGCGGCGTACACCATCATCACCACGATGATCATGGCCAGCAGCGCCGCCATCGCGGACAGTGCAGCGTAAGCCACTGGCCCTGGCACCCACCGTTGTGCCAGCGCTTCCGTGGAGTTGAGCGGCTGCGCTAACACGGTCGCCCATGTATTGGAGCCTCCCACCAGGGTGGCAAATGCCGTCGCGCAACAGCGCCACATTCCTGGGCGGGTATGGGTTGCACCGCTGCGCTCAGCGGCACCAAGCCGCCGGCTCTCTCGATTCAAGTGCATAGAACGCCTTTTGCTCCGACCATCGCAGGACCCTGCGCAGAGGATGGGGTGGCGGCGTCTTGGGAACCCGTTACGTCACACCCTGCAGGGATGTGAGACGGAATGTAAGCAGCGGGTCGGGCTCGGTCTGTTCGATGGCGAACACAAGCAACGCCCAAGTGCAATGGGACCGTCGAGGTCTTTCAAAGAACCAATGCGGCCGGTCGCCCAATACCAGCAGCTGAGCTATCGGGCCAACGATGGTGATGGATTTGACGGGGCAGTCGCCCTGCGGTGTGCAAAGTCAAACGCCGCATGCGTGCTCAGAAACACCCTGCCCTCCAAACGCTGCCCCAGCGGCGTGTTCTGCAGGCGGTCCAGCACAGGTCCCTTGACTTCGGCCAGCAGCAGCGCCATACCGCGCTGGGCCAGGCTGCGTTCCAGGTCGGACAGCACACCCAGGGCGGTGGTGTCGATCTGGTTGATGGCCGAGCACACCAACAGCACATAGTGCGTATCGGGCTGTGCCGCCACCAGCGATTCAACCGTGTCGAGCAGTGCATCCGAGTTGGCGAAGTACAGGCTTTCATCCACCCGAACGGCGATCAGGCCCGGCTCTGTGGTCACCGCGTGGCGGGCCACGTTACGAAAGTGCTCGGTGCCAGGCACGCGCCCTACCACCGCAATGTGTGGATGGCTGCTGCGCCAGACCAAAGTGCCCAGCGACAACGCCACCCCCATCAAGATACCGACCTCCACACCAAACGCGATCACCCCACCCGCGGTGGCCAGCAGCGACATGGCGTCGGCCTTGTCGTAGCGCCAGGCCTCACGCAGGGTCTGTATGTCGATCAGAGATACCACCGCCACGATGATGGTGGCCGCAAGCACAGCATGGGGCAAATAATGGAAGAGGCCAGTCAGTACGGCGATCACCACGCCCATCAGCCCGGCAGAAATCACGCCAGCCAGGGGCGTGTTGGCACCCGCCGCAAAGTTGACCACCGACCGCGCAAAACCTCCAGTGACAGGAAACCCACCCGACAACGCACTAGCGACATTGGCAGCGCCCAGGCCGAGCAGTTCCCGGTTGGGCTGGATGCGCTGATGTCGCTTGAGTGCCAAGGACTGCGCCACCGACACGCTCTCCACAAACCCCACCAGGGAAATAAGCAACGCGGGCAGCCACAAGGAGCCGACCGCCACCAACGACACCGATGGCAACCCGAGCTGTGGCAGGCCTTGAGGGACTGCCCCCACAATGCTGACGCCCGCAGACTGGTCCCACCGCACGGCGGCCACCAATGCAGTGGACACCACCACAGCCAGCATGGGAGCGAGCTTGGCCGCAATATCTGCCAGCCGGGGGGGGGTGCCCAGGCGGACCAGCCAGGGCGATAGTGACCGGCGGGCCAGTACCAGGAACAGCACGCTCCCCGCACCGATGCCCAGCGTCACCAGGTTGGTTCCAGGCAGCGCATGTACCAGTTGCACCAGGGTGTCGAGAACATCACTACCGCCCGCTTTTACCCCCAGCAGGTGCTTGACCTGCCCGACTGCGATGAGTACGGCAGAGCCGGAGATGAACCCGCTGATGACCGGATGGCTCAGAAAATGGGCCAGAAAACCCAGCCGCAACACGCCAAACAGCAGCAACATGCCGCCCGACAACAGCGAGAGCACCATGGCCAGGGCGACGTAGTCGGGCGAGCCTGCCGTTGCCAGTGGCTGCAGCGCACTCGCCGTCATGAGCGAAGCCACCGCCACTGGTCCCACGGCCAGCGTCATGCTGGAGCCCAGCATGGCATAAGCAATGATGGGCAGGATGCTGGCGTACAAGCCCACCTCGGGCGGCAGGCCCGCCAACAGGGCATACGCCAGGCTCTGCGGGATCAACATCACCGTAACGATCACACCGGCGATAAGGTCCCCAGAGAGCCAAGACTTCTGATAAGTGCGGATCCAGCCGGGCACTAAGTTCATGGCGATTCCTGGGAGATCAGGAAGCCTCGACGCCCAAGGCCTGCGCTAGCCCAAACATCTGCGCAGACCTGGCGCCCGAACGGCAAAACGCCAATGTGGGCTTGGGTGCCGAGATCAGGACCTTGTGCATGGCCTGTACCTGTTCCGGAGTGATGGAACCGCTCACCACGGGCAGGTACACGTAGTGCAGCCCGGCCACCGTGGCGGCGCGCTCCATTTCAGGGCTGGTGGGTTGTGCGCCACCGCCCTCCCCGTCGGGCCGGTTGTTGATGACGGTCTTGAAGCCCTGCTGGGCCAAAGGGGCAAAGTCAGTAGTGGCCAGCTGGGGCGACACTGCGAAATCGGGGGTAAGGGCAATGATCTGCAGCGGCATGTCAGCGGACTCCGACTTGGGTGGAGGTATGGCGACGGGACATGCGTTCAGCCAATTCGAACAGCCACATACCCGCCAGCATGGCGATCACAAACACGATGGCTTTGGGCTGGCCTGCGCCCGCCGATACGATGGCCGGACCTGGACAAAAACCTGCAATGCCCCAACCTGCGCCAAAGATGAGGCTTCCGACCACCAGTCGGCGATCAATGTCGCGCGACGTGGGCAAGTGCATCGCGCCTCCCAAGAAACTGGTGGTGCGCTTCTTTGCCACGGCGAACGCAAAGACGCCCACCGCAATGGCTCCGCCCATCACAAACGCCAGCGATGGGTCCCACAAGCCAGCCAGATCCAGAAATCCGAGCACCTTGCTGGGGTCGGTCATGCCCGAGACGATCAGGCCCAGTCCAAAGATAAGGCCCACCACAAACTCCGAAATACGATTTTTCATAGCGATCAATGCTCCGATGCGTGGAGGGTCAGGCCAGCGCGTGCCGGATGAGAAAGACGGTGACGAACCCTGCCCCCATGAAGGCCAGGGTGGCCACCAGGGACCGGGGCGACATGCGCGAGAGTCCGCACACGCCATGGCCGCTGGTGCAGCCCGATCCGTAGCGGGTGC
>NZ_JADHVT010000200.1 GCF_016783915.1 Acidovorax sp. | reverse complement strand
ATGCCCTGGCCCTGCAGCGCAAAGTCGCGCCCGAGGTTGAGGGTGACGGCGATGTCGGGCGGCTTGGCGGTCTCTGCCTGCGCGGCCACCTGGTTGGCCTTGGCGGCGGCCTGGGCCTTGGCCTGGTCTTCGCGGTCCTTGGCGGCGGAGCGCACGACCACGTCCGAGCCCAGGCGCGGCGCAGATTCATCCGGCAGGATGATGGTGGCGCGGTCGGTGGTGAGCTTGCCGCGCAGGCTGATCTGGCCCTGCTGCAACTGGGCCTGCAACTGGCCCGACACGCTGACCTGCCGGTCGGCACGCACCAGCACCTGCAGGGCCTTGGCCTCGGCCTGCAGGGACATGGTGATGCCTGACATGCCAGTGCCTGCAGTGGCGCTGTCGCCCCAGGCCACGCGGCCGGTGGCGGTCAACGTGCCGCCGTCTTGCGCGGCGGCTGTGCGGTTGCCGCTGAAGCCTGCGATGCGCGCGCTGCTGCCCCGCCCGCCTTGCAGGCGGAACTCGGTGATATTGAGCTGGTTGCCCTGCAGCGTGGCGCGAAGTCGGCCGCCTTGCAGGTCCACTCCATCGACTACCGACCGCACCGCCATGTCGTCGGCCCCCAGAGTGCCTGCCCAGCGCGGGGCATCGCGCGTGCCCGACAAGGTGGCGCTGGCATCCAGCGTGCCGCGCACGCGCCAGCCGGGCGGTGCCAGGGCCGACCACACGCCCACGTCGGGCAGGCGCGCACGCAGGGTGCCGGCCAGCGGCGCATCGGCAGGCCAGGTGACGGGGGCATCGGCGTTGGCTACGGCCAGGCGCGTGCTGGCGATGGCGTCGATTTCGCCCGCGCGGTCGCTGGCCCAGAGCAGGCGCGCGCGCAGCGTGTCGCCTTCGGCGGTGACCGTGATTTCTGCCTGGCGTACACCGGCTGGAGTGCCTGGGGCGCTCGATGCGCTGGATGCACCTGCAGGCGGCGTGGCCGCAGTTGCCAGCACGGTGGTGGCTCCGGCACCGGTGCCTTGGCCGCTGCTTTGCACCGCCGTGACGGCGGTGGCATCGCCCGCCAGGATGCGCAGGTCGCCACTGGCACGGCGCAGGCTGGCGCTGGCTCGCAGGGCGTTGCCCGTGGTGTCCACACTCCATTGCCCGTCGAGCACGATGCTGCTGGCCAGCCCCATGCGCTCAAGCAGCGGCTGCGCAGGCCGGCCTGCAGCGGCCGGTGTCTCGCCCAGGCCCAGCGCATCCAGCCAGGCCATGGGCAGGCCCTGCAGCGTGCCCTGCGTTTGCAACCGCATGGGGGCGCCGGGTGCCGTGGCTGTGGACCATTGAACGGGCGACCAGCGCAGCGTCACGGTGCCTGGCAAGGGGCCCGTCACGCGGGCTTGCCCGGCTGCTGCCTGCAGGCTGAGGGTGGCGCTGGTGGCGGGCGATGGTGTGGCACGCCCGCTGGCTCCTGACGCGGGTGCGCTGGGCGTGTGGAGGCCGGTGCGCATGGTCAGGCCCAAAGGCTCCGACAGCTGCAGGGCCCAGGGCCCGGGGTGCTGCGCCGCTTGCGCTTGCAGGCGCAGTTCGCTGACCTGCACCTGCCATTGCCCTGCACCCACCAAGGTGCTGGAGACGCGGGTCTGCACCGCCGTCTGCAGGGCCTGGGGGGCTGGCGTGCGGACCTCGCCACGCAACGACAGGGTGGCTTGTGCCAGGTGGCCACCCAGTTCTGCCTGGATGGCGCGCAGTTGCAGGACTTGCCCGGCTGCTGTGCCGCCGCCTGCGTTGTTGGTGGCGGGCAGCGTCAGGTCCAGTTGGGGGGCATTCAGCGTGGCCTGTAGCTCAAAGCGGTCCTGGTTGCGGGGCGGCGCGCTGGTGGCGGTGGCAGCCTGAAGCTGCTGGGCCAGCGTCTGCCAGCCCCCCTTCCAGCGGGCGGTGAGTTGTGCCGCACCCTTGGCACTGGCCCCTTGCAGCGTGCGTTGCACGGTGGGGCCCACCAGCGGCAGGCTGATCAGCCAGCGCTGTGTGCGGTCGGTGTCGGTCCACTGCACCTGCAGGTCGCCGGCGCCGCTTTGGGCAGCCAGCGTGCCTTGTGCCTGCGCCGTGGCGCCGGGCACCGCCAAGGTGACCTTGCCTTGGGCAGACTGTGCGGCCAGCGCTACGCGCAGGTCGGTAGCTTCCACACGGGCCTGCAATGCGTCCAGCAACAGGCGGTCCAGCCGCACCGTGCCGCCAGCGGCGGCCTGCCACGTGCCTTGTGTGCTCAAGGTGTTGATGCGAAGCGGTGTGCCTGCCACCGCTGTTGTCTTTGTCGTGGCAGCGCGCGCAGCCGTGCCTGGGTCGGCCCGCACATCGGCGCTGAAGCGCACGGCGTCGCCCTGGGTTTGCGCGGTGACGCGGCCGGAGAGCGGGGCGGCGGCCAGCAGCGTGTGCAGGGCGTCGGGGCGCAGCGCGCGCAGGGTGGCCTGGCCTTCCAGGGCGTGGGTGGCGGGGGTGTAGTGGCCCTGAGCGGTGATGCTGCCCGCGCCTGCCTGCAAGGTGGCGCTGGGCACGGTCCAGCGGGTACCGTCGTAGTTTGCGCTGGCGTCCAATGCGGTCAGTGGCAGGCGGGTTTGGTCCCACGGCCCGGGCAGGTCGTTGCGCAGCTGGGCCTGCAGGCTCCAGCCTGCGGGGTCGCCAGCCGTGCCTGAACCACCGGATGTCGGCCCGGCTTGCACAGTGCCGTGCAGCTGCGTGACAGGTGCCAGTGGCCACAGGGCCGCCAGATTGACGGCACGTAAGGTGGCGTTGGCGGACTGCAGGGGTTGCTGCGCCCATGGTGCCAGCGTGGCGGCCAGGTCGGCCTGCATGGGTTGTGTAGCGGGTGCAGGGGTTGTGCGTGGGGGAGGGTGTGGTGGTGCAGCCGGTTTGCTGGCAGGCGCGGCTGCAGGCGGTGTTGCGGCTTCGCTGGGCGGCGCGGGGTTCAGGCGTGCCTGCAGCTGCAGTTGAGCTGCGGCGGTGGCCAGCGTGCCCTGCAGCGTGGCGTGGGCTCCCACCTGCAGCGCCGCGCCGCCCCCGGGTACGGCGGTGTGCACGGTGCCGTCCACGGTGGCGTCCAGCGCCATGGGGGCTTGTGCGTCCAGCGTGGCGCGTGCGCTGTACTGGCCCTGGGCCAGCTCTACCGCGCCGATGTTCAGGCGGTGCTGGCGGCCGTCAAACCGGTAGTCGCCCACCAGGCCCACGGCCTCCACGGCGGGCGACCCGGCCCACAACAACTGGTCCACACGGAAAGGCACGCCCAGCTGCAGCGGCAGCACCAGGTCAGTGAGGGGCGTGGGCGGTGGCTCGGGCACGTCGGCGGGCCGGGGCTGGGGCGTGATCAGCACGCGGGTGGCATGCACCTCGCCCAGCTCCAGGCGGCGTTGCAGCAAGGGGGCCAGCTGCCAGCCCAGGCGGATGTCGGTCACTTCCACCGCCAGGGTGGGACTGCTCCAGCGCAACCAGCCAATGCGCCCTCCGCTGCGCAGCGAGCCGCTGACCTCGCGGCTTTCCAGTTGCTGGTCGGCGGGCAGGTATTGTGCGGCGCGGGCCAGCGTGGTGGCCAGCGATGTGCCGCTGCCTGCCCACCACCACAGCAGCGCGCTGGCCGCCAGCAGCAAGGCCACCAGGGCCACCAGCAGCCAGCCCAGTGCACGCAGTACACGGTGGGCACCGGATGGGCGCGGTGGGCGAGGGCGCTGTGCCGACGAAGACCCGGCGCTGAAGTCCGACGCGCGGGAGCGGGGTGTGGGATGGTGCGGGGTGTTCATCGCCATCAGAAGCTGAACCCCAGGCGCAGGTGCAGCCGCACCGCCTTGGTCTTGACGCCGTAGGCCAGATCGGCCTGCAGCGGGCCCACGGGGCTGCGCCAGCGCACACCGGCGCCTACGCCCACACGCGGGCTCAGGTCACCGACCTTGTCGGCCACGGCGCCCGCATCTACAAACAGCGTGCTTTCCCAGTCGGTCATGGCGCCTTTGTAGACGATGGGGCGTTGCCACTCCACGCTGCCCACGGCCAGGTAGCGGCCACCATAGAGCTGACCGTTGTCGGTGCGCGCGCCGATGCTGCGGTAGCCGTAACCGCGCACCGTGGTGTCGCCGCCGGTCACAAACAGCTGCGTGACGGGGATCTGCGCACCCTCACGCGCCAGCACCGCGCCCGCCTCGGCCCGCAGTGCCACACGGGCATTTCGGCCGATGCCCGCCTCGTCCAGCACGCGGCCTGCGGGGAGTAAAGACTGCCATCGCACCAGGGTGCGCACAAACGGGTCGCGCTCTGGCCGCAGCGTGGTGCCCAGACCCAGCTCCACCGCCACGCCATGGCCCCGCGTGGGGGCGGTGAGGCTGTTGAAGTAGCGCCCGGTCCAACCGTAGTTCACGCTCAGGGCCGTGCTGGTGTCGGAGGGCGATCGCATGTTGTCGGTCAGCCCCTGGCTGTTGGCGTAGTCGTACTGCAGAAAGTAGTTGCGGTCGATGGTTTTGGTGCTTTTGCTGCGGCCCGTGCGCAAGCGGCCGCTGTTCACGTCGTAGTCACCCGTGGCCTCGCGCAGCACCTGGCCACCCGCAAACCAGCGCCAGCCGTTGTTGTTGGGCAGGTCGGTCCATTCGGTACTGGCGAGCTTGGTTTCGCGGTCGAGGGCGAGTTTGGTCACCGCGCGCCAGCCCAGCACAGGCATCTGGTTGTGAATGTGCTCCAGCGACAGACGAGCACCGCTGTCGGTCGAAAAGCCCGGGCCGAACACCAGCTTCTGCATCGGGGCCTCGCGCACCTGGGCCACCACTGGGGCGGCCTGCGGGTCGGTGCCTTCGGTGTCGAGCGTGAGGAACACGGCGTCGTAGTAACCGCTGCTGGCCAGGCGCAGCTGGGCGTCCAGCATGTCGGCCTCGTCATACACCGCACCGGTGGGCAGGCGCGCCAGGCGCCGCGCACCGTCGCTGTCGTAGCGCTGGCTGCCCTGCACGCGCAAGGGGCCGAAGCGGTAAGCGGGGCCGGGGTCGTAGCTCACTCCCAGCTGGGCTTCGTGCCGGTCGGCATCGATCTCTGCCCGGCTGTTGGCGATGCGGGCCGTGGGGTAGCGCCGGGCCTGCAGCTGGCGCAGCCCGTCGGCCTTGGCGTTGTCCCAGGCCGACTGGGTGAAGGGCTGCCCGGGGGAGAGAGACCAGTTGCGCTGCAGGCGCTGCTGCCGTCGCGCCAGGTCGTCTTTGTCGGCATCGTCGGTGCCCGCCACAGTGATGTCGGCACGGGCAATGCGGGTTTGGGGGCCGGGCTCCACGGTGACGGTGACGGTGCGGGGCGCGCCCTTGCGGGTACCGGCGGTTTCCTGCGCCTCCGTCAACTCCACGGTTATGGTGGGCGCAAAGTAGCCCAGGGTGCCCAGCAGTTCCCGCGCATTCGCGTCGGTAGCGCCCAGCAGGCGCTGCAGCTCGTTGGCCTGCAGATCGGGCAGCTGGCGAAAGCGCTGCAGCTCCAGGTGGCGCTCCAGCGTCTCGCGCACCGCGTCGGGGGCGCGCACCACCACGTCAAACGACGCGGCGCCATTGCTGGCTGCGGTGCTGGCAACGTCGCTGCCCGTGTCGCCGGTCGTGGGCTCGTCGGCCCGTGGCAGCAGGCTGCAGCCGCTCAGGCACAGTGCGCCGGAAAGCAGCAACGCCGACCACAGGGCCGGCGTTGGGGTGGTAGCGGTGGCGGAGCGCAAAACGCGGAGAGGCACGGCGCGGAAGGATATGTCAGGGAGGTCTTATGGGGGTGGCGGACAAGCCTGCCAGCCTGTCCCATTCATCCCCGACTATGCCCTGAAACGGAAGCGCTCCCTGTCGGACAGATGCTCACAAGGCATCTGACTCCGGTACCGCGCCTATTTGGACAGCAGCCGCATGGTTTCTTCCAGCCCCTTGAGCGACAGCGGGTACATGCGGTTGCCCACCAGCTGCTGGATGATGCTGATGCTCTGGCGGTACTGCCAAACGCCCTGTGGCTCGGGGTTGATCCACGCAAACTTGGGGAAGGCGTGGGTGAGGCGCTGGATCCACTCGGCACCCGGCTCCTCGTTGTTGTATTCCACACTGCCGCCGGGCTGCAGGATCTCGTACGGGCTCATCGTCGCGTCGCCCACAAAGATCAGCTTGTAGTCCTTGTTGTACTTGCGGATGATGTCCCAGGTGGGGAATTTCTCGGCAAAGCGGCGGCGGTTGTTCTTCCACATGAAGTCGTACACGCAGTTGTGGAAGTAATAGAACTCCAGGTGCTTGAACTCGCTCTTGACCGCACTGAAGAGCTCTTCCACGCGCTGGATGTGTTCGTCCATCGTGCCGCCCACGTCCATCAGCAGCAGCACCTTCACGTTGTTGTGCCGCTCGGGCACCATCTTGATGTCCAGGTAGCCTGCGTTGGCGGCCGTACTGCGGATGGTGTCGGGCAAGTCCAGCTCCAGCTCATGCCCTTCGCGTGCAAACTTGCGCAGGCGGCGCAGCGCCACCTTGATGTTGCGCGTGCCCAGCTCCTGCTGGTCGTCGTAGTCTTTGTAAGCGCGCTGCTCCCACACCTTCACCGCGCTCTTGTTCTTGCCCGCGCCGCCAATGCGCACGCCCTGCGGGTTGTAGCCGCCGTGGCCAAACGGGCTGGTGCCGCCCGTGCCGATCCACTTGTTGCCGCCCTCGTGGCGTTCTTTCTGTTCTTCGAGCCGCTTCTTGAGCGTCTCCATCAGCTCGTCCCAGCCCATCTTCTCGATGGCAGCCTTCTGCTCGGGGGTGAGCTCGTTCTCCAGGATCTTGCGCAGCCAGTCGGCAGGGATCTCCTTGGTGAAGTCGGCCACCATCTCCACGCCCTTGAAGTAGGCGCCGAAGGCCCGGTCGAACTTGTCGTAGTGCTTCTCGTCCTTGACCAGCGTGAGGCGCGAGAGGTTGTAGAAGTCGTCCAGGCTCCACGCGTCATCCGACTTGGGGCCCACCACACCGGCCTGCA
>NZ_JADHVT010000199.1 GCF_016783915.1 Acidovorax sp. | reverse complement strand
CGATATTAGAAGCTGTGACGGATACCGAAGTCGTAACCGTTGGAGTTGCTGTTCACACCAGTCACAGCGCCGTTCAGAGCTTGTGCAGCGCCGTTCTTGTTGGTCAGGTGAGCGTACGTTGCGTACAGAGCCGTGCGCTTGGACAGGTTGTGCACGTAGCCCAGAGCCAGCTTGTTCGTACGGGGATCAGCACCAACGGTGTCGATCTTGTAGGTCGAGTAAGCCAGACGAACTTCGCCAGCGCCCACGGGAACCAGACCACCGATCAGGAAGCCCTTGCCGTCGTTGCCGCCGCTGATCTTGTCTTGGTTGTAGTGAGCCATGATCTTGGCCACGCCCAGGTCGTATTGACCGCCCAGGTTCACAGCCTTGATGTTGCCCTTCAGGAACTTGGTTTCGGAGAAGGCGATAGCGGCGTTGATGGGGCCGTTAGCGTAACCAGCGCGCAGTGCCAGGCCGTTGCCGTCCTTCTTGTTGGCAGCGTTGCTGTTGTTCTCACCCATGTAGTACTGGGCTTGACCGTAGAAACCGCCCAAGTTGCCTGGCAGGAAGTAGCCGATGGAGTTCGAAGCGCGCACGGTGGTTGGGCCGCCCAGGCTGGACATCAGGGTTTGGCTCGCGCCAACACCGACATTGCCGAACGGATCGAACACGACCAGGTTCCAGTATTGGGGCGTGTAGTCACGGCCCAGACGCACTTCACCGAAGCCGCCGTTCAGGCTAACCGTCGAACGACGGTTGAAAGTCAGGCCGCCGCCAGTGCTGGTAGCTGCTTGGTTGTTGGTGTTGGTAACGCCGCCGGTGCCGTTGTCGTTGTTCAGACCAGCTTCGAGCCAGAACGAAGCGGACATGCCGCCACCCAGGTCTTCAACGCCGCGGAAACCCAGACGGCTGCTGTTATAGCCGGAGTTCGTCAGTTGCGACTTGTTAGAGACGCTGCCGGAACCGTAAGCGTAGGTTGCGTCAACCACGCCGAACAGGGTCACGGAAGATTGAGCCATTGCAGCGCCGGAAGCAGCCAGCACAGCCAGGGCAATCAGGGATTTTTTCATTGCGAGTTACTCCAAGGTTAAACATCGGGCTCCGGTACGGGGGGTCTATGGTGAAAACACCTGCACAGTCCCGCCGGTTTCCCGGGCCAACCTCCTGGTGGGGAAGTTGCTCTTATTGCACCAGACCCGGCCGGGTTTCGCAAAGGAATTCACCCACAATTGCCCCGAAAGGGGAAATTCGTTGCAGTGTTGCAACATTTCAGTGCGCACGGGCAAAATCACGATTGCTGCATGCAACTCCTGTGCCTTGCCTTGCGGTTTTTTGTATCCAAGTGCAATTTGTGTTTCGACGCCATTGCCATCCGAGAGCTTTCCATGGACGCTTTTTTGACTGCCGCAGACAACGCGCTGCGCACACTGTTTGCCCAACCCCGCGCTTCCGAACAGACACCGGCACACGGCGTGCCCGAGGCGTCGCTGGATCCTGCGCAGAAAAAGCTGGCGGGAGCCCTGATGCGCGTGAATCATGTGGGGGAAGTGTGCGCCCAGGCACTCTACAGTGCGCAGGCGGCCGTCACCCGTGACCCCGCCCTGCGGGACCACCTGCAGGCAGCGGCGCGCGAAGAGACCGACCATTTGGCATGGACACAACAGCGCCTGGACGCACTGGGCGCACGCCCCAGCCTGCTCAACCCTCTGTGGTTCGCAGGGGCTTTTGCGCTCGGGCTGGTGGCGGCCAAGGTCAGCGACCGGGCCAACCTGGGGTTTGTG
Organism: Acidovorax sp.; assembly: GCF_016783915.1. GTDB lineage: Bacteria > Pseudomonadota > Gammaproteobacteria > Burkholderiales > Burkholderiaceae_C > Acidovorax. The sequence goes on along the minus strand of NZ_JADHVT010000199.1, from coordinate 5,190 downwards.
GTGGAGACGGAAACCCAGGTGGCCGCGCATCTGCAAAGCCACCTCGACAGGCTTCCCGAGCAAGACCAGGCATCAAGGGCCGTGGTCGCCCGGATGAAGCAAGACGAGGAGCGGCACGCAGACCAGGCCCGCGCCGCCGGTGCACTGGAATTGCCCGCCCCGGTGCGCCTTGCCATGAAAGGCGCCGCGAAGGTCATGACCACCACGGCGCACTATCTCTGAACCCCAAGCTGGCTCACGCAGGCAGCGGGCGCACCAAAAAACATACGCGCCGCAACCCGCTCAGCGTGGCAGTCCAGACCACTACACGCCGCCCCCCTCAGGCCTCCAGCACTTCGAAGCCGGTGGTGATTTCGGCTGTCTTGCCCAGCATGATGCTGGCCGAGCAGTACTTGTCGTGGCTCATGGCAATCGCGCGCTCCACGGCGGCTGGGGGTATGCCCTTGCCCGTGACGGTGAAGTGCATGTGGATCTTGGTGAACACCTTGGGGTCGGTCTGGGCGCGTTCCGTCATCAACTTGACGCTACAGCCACGCACGTCGTGGCGGCCCCGCTTGAGGATCAGCACCACGTCATAGGCGGTGCACCCGCCCGTGCCCGCCAGCACGGTCTCCATGGGCCGGGGCGCGAGGTTCTGGCCTCCGTTGGCCGGGTTGGCGGCATCGGGGGCACCGTCCATGGTCAGGACATGGCCGCTGCCGGTTTCGGCCACAAAACCCATGCCAGAACGGGTTCCCGCCCCGCCGGTCCAACTGACTGTGCATTCCATTTGTGTTCCTCCTGTGTGACACGTGGTTTTTTCGCACGGAAAACCGAAACGAAAAGAATTTGATGCGAATTTTGCTGCATCGCAACAAGACTCGCGCTAAACTTCGCCCATGCGCTGCCGCTTTCGAACAGAAAGGAACCGGCAGGCGGCAAGCAGCCGGAATACGGCATTTGCCTCGCACCGATTGTCTCCTCCATCTCCTCAAAGGATGGATTAGCCCCAGGCCTCACGGCCCGGGGCTTTTTTTTGCCCGCTCGCACCGTCCCACGGCAGGCTGCCGTCCCGGATGCCTCGGCCTCTTACCAAGGCGACGCCCTATGATGTGGGCCCCCGCCCGCCGCCCTGCGCCGGTGGGGCTCTCCTCCTGCACCTGCCATGACCCAGCACCTCACCCCCGCCGACTACCTCAAGAAAATCCTGACTGCCCGCGTGTACGACGTGGCGGTGGAGTCGGCGCTGGAGCCCGCCAAGAACCTCAGCCGCCGCCTGCACAACAAAGTGCTCTTGAAGCGCGAAGACCAGCAGCCCGTGTTCAGCTTCAAGTTGCGGGGCGCCTACAACAAGATGGCGCACCTCACGCCCGAGCAGCTGCAGCGCGGCGTGATCTGCGCATCGGCCGGCAACCACGCCCAGGGCGTGGCCATGAGCGCCCACAGGCTGGGCACACGGGCCGTGATCGTGATGCCCACCACCACGCCGCAGCTCAAGATTGATGCCGTGAAGACCCTGGGCGGTGAGGTCGTGCTGTTTGGCGAGAGCTATTCCGACGCCTACGGCCATTCCGTCCAGCTGGAAAAGGAACAGGGCCTGACCTTCGTGCATCCGTTCGACGACCCGGACGTGATCGCCGGCCAGGGCACCATCGCCATGGAAATCCTGCGCCAGTTGCAAAGCCTGGGCAGCAACCAGCTCGATGCCGTGTTCGTGGCCATTGGCGGCGGCGGACTCATCTCGGGCGTGGCCAACTACATCAAGGCCGTGCGGCCTGAGATCAAGGTGATCGGCGTGCAGATGAACGACTCGGACGCCATGATCCAGTCGGTGCAGGCCCATGAGCGCGTGACGCTGGCCGATGTGGGCCTGTTCTCCGACGGCACCGCCGTGAAGCTGGTGGGCGAGGAAACCTTCCGCGTGGCGCAGGGCCTGGTGGATGACTACATCACCGTCGATACCGACGCCGTCTGCGCCGCCATCAAGGACATCTTTGTGGACACGCGCAGCATCGTCGAGCCCGCAGGAGCCTTGGCTGTGGCAGCCATCAAGCAATACGTGGCCACGCACAAGACCAAGGGCGAGACCTACGCCGCCATCCTGTGCGGCGCCAACATGAACTTTGACCGGCTGCGCTTCGTGGCCGAGCGGGCCGAGGTGGGCGAGGAGCGAGAAGCGCTGCTCGCTGTCACCATTCCGGAAGAGCGCGGCAGCTTCCGCCGCTTCTGCGAGGTGGTCGGCGGCCTGCCCGGCGGCCCGCGCAACGTGACCGAATTCAACTACCGCATCAGCGACGCCGCCCGCGCCCATGTGTTTGTCGGCCTGACCACCAACGGCAAGGGCGAATCGGAAAAGATCGCTAAGAACTTCAACCGCCACGGCTTCGAGGCACTGGACCTGACCCACGACGAGCTGGCCAAGGAACACCTGCGCCACCTGGTGGGCGGCCACTCGGCACTGGCACAGGACGAGCGCCTGATGCGCTTTACCTTCCCCGAGCGGCCGGGCGCGCTGCTCAAGTTCCTGAGCCTGATGCAGCCGACCTGGAACATCAGCCTCTTCCACTACCGCAACCAGGGCGCGGACTATGGCCGCATCCTGGTGGGCATGCAGGTGCCGCCCGAGGACAAGGCAGCCTTCGACGCCTTCCTGGCCACGCTGGGCTACCCCTGTGTGGAAGAAACGCTGAACCCGGCCTACCGGCTGTTCCTGCGCTCCAAATAATGCCGAAAATGGCTGCAAGCGCTGGTTGAACAAGCCGTGACAGCTATCAAAAAAGAAGTATCGAGCCACTGAAGCCCATCATGCAAGCCCTGCGCCACTACCTGCTGGCCGTGCAGTTCTTCACCCGCATTCCGGTCACCGGGCGGCTGGCGAACTGGGTGGGCTACAGCCCCGCCATGCTGCGGGCCAGCGCGGCGCACTTTCCGGGCATTGGCTGGCTGGCGGCGCTGCTGTCCACAGCCGTGTATGCCGCGCTGCACTGGGCACTGGCACCCAACCCGCTGGCCCCGGCTGTGGCGGCGGTGTTCTGCACCATCGCCACGGTGTTGATGACCGGTGGTTTTCATGAAGACGGTCTGGCCGACGTGGCCGACGGCCTGGGCGGCAGCTACGACCGCGAACGCGCGCTGGACATCATGAAGGACTCGCGCATCGGCGCCTTCGGGGCCATGGCGCTGGTGCTGGCGCTGCTGGCCAAGGTCAGCCTGCTGGCGCTGCTGGGGGCGCAAAGCCTGCCGGTGGCACTGGCGGCCCTGGTCGGCGCGCACGTGTTGTCGCGCTTTTGGCCCCTGCTCATCGTGCGCAGCCTGCCGCATGTGGGTGACACGGCGCGCTCCAAAAGTAAGCCGCTGGCCGACCAGATCTCCAGCCAGGCACTGGTTGCGGCGGTTTTGTGGTGTTTTCCGCCCATTGCGCTGGTCGGATATACCCAGACAGCTCTCTTTTTGGTAGCGCCCATCGTTTTCAGCGCGCTCAGCGCGGCCTGGATGGCGCGCTGGTTCGCCCGACGGCTGCAAGGCTTTACCGGCGACTGCCTGGGCGCCACGCAGCAGGTGAGCGAGATCGGGTTCTACCTGGGCGCGGCCATCGCACTGCGATGGCTATGACGCCCCCCCCTGCCGCCGCCAGCAGCCGCCTGTGGCTGGTGCGCCATGCAGCCCCGCTGGTTCCACCGGGCACCTGCTATGGCGCGTGGGACGTGCCGGCCGATGCGCAGGCCACCTGCGCTGCGGCAGAGCAACTGTCAACGGCACTGCCCCCCGGAACGCGCGTAGCGTATTCCACGCTACAAAGATGTGAGCTACTGGCGCATGAATTACAAGCGCTCAGACCCGATTTGACCTTCACCCCCGACGCTCGTCTGCGCGAGATGGACTTCGGCCGCTGGGAAGGCAAAACCTGGGACGCCATCGGCAAGAGCGACATCGATGCCTGGGTGGCCGGGTTCGCCACCCACGCACCCGGCGGGGGCGAAAGCCTGGCCCACATGCTGCACCGCGTGGCAGCAGCCCTGCAGACCGCCCAGGCGTGGCGCACCGAACAGGGCGCGGGGGATGTGGTGTGGATCACCCACGCCGGCGTGGCACGCTGCGTGGCCTGGTTACAGGAGCGGGGTGAGAGCGCCCTGCCCCGCTCAGACGACTGGCCGGTGGCGGCGCCGGGCTGGGGGGATTGGGAAATCAGGCAGTTGGCCTGAAGCTGTAGGCTGACAGGTGCTCAGTTCTTGAGCGGCATGTCCAGCGTCACCGTGGCGGGCCCACCCATGCTGGTCCCCAGTTGCGCCTGGCGGGGGCCCAGGGCCTGCAACACCAGGCCTTCGTCCACCGCAGCGCCCACGCGGAAGGGCTTGGCGGGCTTGCCGTCCACGGCAATCAGTGCCGCACCGCCGCCACTGCTGCGCCCCGACAGCACCCCGATCAGCGTGAACCGGCTCGCGGTGGGTGCCACCGGCGCTGCCACACCAGGGGCTGCAGGCGCCGCGCCCAGCAAACGCGCCAGGGCCTGCGCATCCATGGCCACGGGGCCCGGAGCCACGGCCGGGGCCGTGGACACTGCCGAGGGCGCCGACAGGCGCAGCCCCCAATAGACCACACTGGCACCGGCTGCTGCCCAGAGCACCAGAGTCCCCAGGCGGACGCCCCATTTGCTGTACGTATTGGTCACCATGCGGGGATTATGATTCACGCGATTCGACCATCCGAGAGACCGCCAGCAGTGAACACTTCTTTCTCCCTCCTCGTGCGCTCCGCCCCCCGCCGCGTTGCCAAGTCCGTGGCCCGTGGTTTCACCCTCATCGAGCTGATGGTGGTTCTGGTGATCATCGGCGTGCTGGCCGCGCTGATCGTGCCTAACGTGCTCGAACGTGCCGACGATGCCCGCGTGACGGCCGCCCGCACCGACATCACCAACATCATGCAGGCGCTCAAGCTCTACCGCCTGGACAACCAGCGCTACCCCACGGCCGAGCAGGGCCTGCAGTCGCTGGTCATCAAGCCCACTGCGGGCCCCGTGCCGGGCAACTGGAAGCTGTACCTGGAAAAGCTGCCCAACGACCCCTGGGGCCGCCCTTACCAATACCTCAACCCCGGCATCAAGGGCGAGATCGACGTGATGTCGTTCGGCGCCGATGGCCAGTCGGGCGGCGAAGGCAAGGACGCCGATATTGGCAGCTGGCAGTGACCGCTTTTTGCCAAGGTGCCCCAGCC
>NZ_JADHVT010000198.1 GCF_016783915.1 Acidovorax sp. | reverse complement strand
GCGGTGCTCGGGTTTGGCGGGGTCTCGCTCAACTCGCGCCGCTGCGCGTCGCTCAGACACACGCGAGCCCTGATCCGCCAAACCCTGCGCTCCTCGGCGCATCCACAGGGGCAAGGGGAGCAGAACATCCACACGGGCCATCGCTGCGCTCGGCCCAGGATGGCGGGCGCAAGCGCCTCGCGCTGCGCAGGCGCGGCCGAGCGCAGCAATGGCCCGAATGGTTGTGCGGCTGTTGGATGTTCGGCTGTCCACCCCCTGCTGGCTGCGCCTGCGGCGGGGCGGTTGCGGGGTGGCACGCGCGTCGGAGCGCGCGTGCTTCGTGCTCTGACTCGCCGTGGATGTCTGAACGAAGCTGCAACGCAGCGCAGTGAGTTCCACGGCGCACCCCGCAACCGCCCCGACGCAGGTTTGCCCCTTCGCACAGCGAAGGGGTCGCAGACTGGGGGTCGCCTTTCTTTTGGGTACTTTTCTTTGGCGAAGCAAAGAAAAGTACCTCGCCCGCCGGGGCGACTCCCGGCCTCCGCCCTCCATCAAGGCATGCCGTTAACCAGGCACACGGCCCTTTGCGCGGAGGTAGAGCGCTTCAAAAAGCATAGCTGCTAGCGCATATTTCACTAGCGCATCCAGCCAAAATCACCCCAAAACCCCAGACACCAGCCTCATCACCCGATCACACCGCGCCGCCAGCGACTCATCGTGCGTCACCATGACAAACGCCGTGCCCTGGTCCCGCGCCAACTGCAGCATCAGGTCGAACACCCCATCAGCCGTACTCCGGTCCAGATTGCCCGTAGGCTCGTCGGCCAGCACGCATGCAGGCCGCGTCACCAAGGCCCGCGCAATCGCCACCCTCTGGCGTTCCCCGCCAGACAGCTCGGCCGGCCGGTGCATCAACCGCTCCTTCAAACCGACCGATGTCAGCACCCGCTCCGCCTCCGCATGGCACTGGGCCAACGGCAGGCGGCGGATGCGCAGCGGCATGGCCACGTTGTCCAGCGCACTGAACTCCGGCAGCAGGTGGTGGAACTGGTAGATAAACCCCAGGTGCTGATTGCGCAGCTGCCCCTGGCGCTCCGCCGACAGCGACGACATCTCCTCGCCCTTAAGGCGCACCGTGCCCGCCGTGGGCGCATCCAGCCCGCCCAGCAGGTGCAGCAAGGTGCTCTTGCCCGAGCCCGAGGCGCCGACGATCGCCAGCGTTTCGCCTGCATGGATCTGCAGGTCCACGCCCTTGAGCACGGTCACATCCAGACGGCCTTCGGAAAAGCGTTTTGTCAGGCCCTTGGCTTCCAGCACCACCGGGTGGTGGTTGGTATGGGGGGTGGGGTTACTCATAGCGCAGCGCCTCGGCAGGGTTCACACGGCTGGCGCGCCAGCTGGGGTACAGGGTGGCGACAAAGGCCAGCACCAGCGAGATGACGGCAATGGGCACGATGTCGCTGCTCTGCGGCTCGCTGGGCATCTTGCTGATGAGGTAGATGTCCTTGGGCAAAAAGCTCGCATTCAGCGCGCGCTCGATGGCCGGCACGATCACGTCGATGTTGAACGCGATGCCAAGGCCCAGCAGCAGGCCGACCAGCGTGCCAATCACGCCCACCATCGCGCCCTGCACCACAAAGATGCCCATGATGCTTTTGGGGCTGGCGCCCAGCGTGCGCAGGATGGCGATGTCGGCTCGTTTGTCGGTCACCGTCATCACGAGGGTGGACACCAGATTGAACGCTGCCACCGCCACGATGAGCGTCAGGATGATGAACATCATGCGTTTTTCCAGCTGCACGGCAGCGAACCAGGTGCGGTTTTGCTGCGTCCAGTCGCGGATCAGCAGCTGGCCGCTCAGGCTGCGGGCCAGCTCCTGCGCCACCTCGCGCGCCTGGTGCAGGTCCTTGAGCTTGAGGCGCACGCCCGTGGGGCCTTCCAGGCGGAAGATGCGCTGCGCGTCCTCATGGTGCAGCAGCACCAGGGCCGAGTCGTATTCGTAGTGGCCGGAGTCAAACGTACCCGCCACCGTCATCTGCTTGAGGCGTGGCACCACGCCAGCCGGCGTCACCTGGCCAGCGGGCGCAATCAGCGTCACCGGGTCGCCCACGCGCACGCCCAGGGCGCGGGCCAGTTCGCCCCCCAGCACCACGCGGAACTCGCCGGGCACCAGCAGGTTCAGCGTTTTCTCGTTGGTGGCAGCCAGGTCGGTCACCGCCCCTTCCAGGGCCGGGTCGATGCCGCGCACCAGCGCGCCCTTCATGTCTTCGCCACGCGCCAGCAGGGCCTGTGCCGCGACAAAAGGTGCAGCCCCGATCACGTTCGGGTTCTTCTTGGCCTCGGCCAGGGTGAGCGCCGGGTCGGGCAGTGCGGCCCCCAGGGGCGCAAAGATCTCGATGTGCGAGACCACGCTGAGCATGCGGTCGCGCACGTCCTTTTGAAAGCCGTTCATCACCGACAGCACGATGATCAGCGCCGCCACCCCCAGCGCAATGCCCAGCATGGACACGCCCGAGATGAACGAGATGAAGCCATTGCGCCGCGTGGCGCGGCCCGCGCGCGTGTAGCGCCAGCCCAGGGCCAGTTCGTAGGGAATTTGCATGGATTAGGAAAGAAGGGCCTGTACGGTGCGGAATGCACGCTACGGGCCGGGCCGATTGTGGCATCCCGGACAATACGCCCATGTCGGACACCACCCATTTGCTCATTCCCTACGCCGCCAGCGCCTCACCGGGATGCCAGCAAGCCCAACAGGGCCTGGCCCTGCCCCACCTGGACCGGCTGCTGGCCCGGCTCAGCCCCCGCCCCGAACACAACGACACCGGCGAAGAAACCAGCTTCTCCGCCCCCCACGAGCGTGCCCTGGCCCGCGCCCTGGGCATGCCCGCGCAAGACGGCCGCATCCCCTGGGCGGCCTGGCACCGCCATCAGCAAGGTCTGACCACCCATGGCGAGGCCTGGGCCTTCGTCACGCCCTGCCAGTGGCAGGTCAGCACCGACCACGTCACCCTGCGCGACCCCGAACAGCTGGGCCTGGACGAAGCCGCGTCCCGCGCGCTGCTGGCCATCGTGGCGCCCTGGTTTGCCGAGGACGGCATCGCCCTGCACTACGACCAGCCCACGCGCTGGCTGGCCAGCGGGCCGCTGTTTGCCGACCTGGCCACCGCGTCGCTGGAGCGTGTGTTGCTGCGCGACGTGCGCGCTTGGATGCCCGATGTGAAACAAGCCCGCACCCTGCACCGCCTGCACAGCGAGATGCAGATGCTGCTGTACACCCACGCCTTCAACGACGAGCGCTCTGCGCGCGGGCTGCCCGTCGTCAACTCGTTCTGGGTGCACGGCACGGGCGCACTGGCTGGCCCACCGCGTGCCACCGTGCCACCCCACATGCCCACCAACCTGCGGGACGCCGCCTTGCACGACGACTGGCGCACCTGGGCCAGCGCCTGGGCCGCGCTGGACGCAGGCCCCGTGGCCGACCTGCTGCGCCGGGCCGAAAGCGGCACGCCCGTGCAGCTGACCCTGTGCGGCGAACGCAATGCGCTGGGCTTCCACACCGCTCCACGCAGCCTTGCACAGCGGTTTCAAGGTCTTTTTCGCCCCATGCGCTGGTCGAATATGCTGGTGCAGCTATGAAAATAATAGCAAGAGACATTCCACCCCGCGCCGCCTGGGCGCTGGAGCAAGCCGGCGTGCACCCGCTGCTGGCGCGCCTGTATGCCGCGCGCGGTGTGCGGGCCAAGGACGAACTGGACGATGGCCTGGGCCGCCTGCTGCCGCCCAGTGGCGACCAGGGCTTGAAGGGCATTGACGCCGCAGCCCGCCTGCTGGCCGATGCCATGGCGCAGAACCAACGGCTCATCATCGTGGCCGACTACGACTGCGACGGCGCCACCGCCTGCGCCGTGGGTGTGCGCGGCCTGCGGCTGCTGGGCGCCCAGAACGTGGACTACCTGGTGCCCGACCGCGTGACCGATGGCTACGGCCTCACCGCCTCGATCGCCCGCCGCGTGGCCGAGCGGGGTGCCGACATGCTCATCACCGTGGACAACGGCATCGCCAGCGTGGACGGCGTGGCCGAAGCCAAGGCACTGGGCCTGCAAGTGCTGGTGACCGACCATCACCTGCCCGGCCCCGAGCTGCCGGCAGCGGACGCCATCGTCAACCCCAACCAGCCCGGCTGCCCGTTCGAGAGCAAGTCCATGGCCGGGGTGGGCGTGATGTTTTATGTGCTGCTGGCCCTGCGCGCCGAGCTGCGTGCTCGTGGCGTGTTTGACGCCGCCACCCAGCCCAAGCTCGACCCCTTGCTCACCCTGGTGGCCCTGGGCACCGTGGCCGACGTGGTCAAGCTCGACGCCAACAACCGCCGCCTGGTCGCCCAGGGCTTGAAGCGCATCCGCGCGGGGCAGATGCCAGCGGGCATTGCCGCCCTGTTCCACGTCGCAGGCCGCAAGGCGCCCGTGGCCACCACCTTTGACTTTGGCTTTGCTTTAGGCCCGCGCATCAACGCTGCAGGCCGCCTGGCCGACATGACGCTGGGCATCGAATGCCTGCTGACCGACGACGCGGGCCGCGCGGCCGAGCTGGCCGCCACGCTGGACGGCATCAACCGCGAGCGCCGCGAGATCGAGGGCGGCATGCGCGACCAGGCCATGCTCATGGCCGAGAGCCTGTTTGACGAGAGCGAAGAGCCGCCCCCGGCCATCAGCGTGTTCGACCCCGACTTCCACGAAGGCGTGGTGGGCATCGTGGCCAGCCGGATCAAGGACAAGCTGCACCGCCCCACCTTTGTGTTTGCCGCCAGCAGCGCACCGGGCAAGGAGCATGAGCTCAAGGGCTCGGGCCGCTCCATCCCCGGCTTTCATCTGCGCGACGCGCTGGACCTGGTGGCCAAGCGCCACCCGGGCGTGATCCTCAAGTTCGGCGGCCACGCCATGGCAGCGGGCTGCACCGTGGCCGAGGAATCGTTCGGCGTGTTCGAGCAGGCGTTTGCCCAGGTGGCGCAGGAATGGCTGGACGCCGCCACACTCACCCGCCGTATCGAGACTGACGGCCCGCTGGCCCCGGAATACTGCCGCGCCGACATCGTGGACACCCTGCACCGCGAGGTCTGGGGCCAGGGCTTTGCGCCCCCCACCTTCAGCGAAGAGGTGCAGATCGTGAGCCAGCGCCTGGTGGGCGAGGCCAAGAACCACCTGTCGCTCAAGCTCATCCACCAGGGCAGCCCCGTGGACGCGATCTGGTTCGGCCACACCGAGCAGCTGCCCGCGCGGGTGCTGCTGGCCTTCCGCCTGGATGTGAATGAGTGGAAGGGCGAACGCAAGGTGCAGTTTCTGGTGGAGGGCGCGCAGGTGTAGCGCGCCGCAGCTCAAGCCTGCGTCGGCCCCCTGCTTCGCTGGCGGATCACGGTCACTGGCTCGCCGCCTGGCCCCCAATTACGAGAACCTGTTTGAGGTATTTTCGGGGTCGCACAAGTACCTTGCCGGGATGGGATGCAAGGCGCGGTGCGCAGCCAATAGCCCGTGCTATTGGCAAGCGCCGCAACGCCGCAGACCGCCCGGCAAGGCACTTGCCCGAAGGGTTGGAGTGAAATCGGGCGATTGGACGCCCCGGCTGCTTGCATGGGCATGAGCCCATGCGGCGCACCCGAAGCATCCACTCATCCCGATTGCACTCCAATGCGATCCCCGAAAATGCCTCAAACAGGTTCTGCAGATCCACCTCGTCGAGGATGACGGTGACGCTTTCCGGCCGCTTGTCCAGCACCTGCTGCATGAGCTGGGTCACGCCCGCAATCCAGGCGGCTTTCTGGACTGCGGTAGTGGGTAGGTCGCGGCGCGCAAGGCGGATGTTGACCAAGGGCATCGGAGAGTTCGTTCTGAATGCACCCAAACAAAAAACAAAAGGCAGCCAAAGCTGCCTTGTTGTGCAACCGGCCTACTGGCCGATCACCCAAATAGCAGCCAGCGCTTGATAGTCGTGCGCTGGCCGCTATCGATTTAGAAGCTTTCCCAATCGTCATCGCCACCCTGCGCCGCCTTGGGAGCGGGTACTGGGGCCAATGCCTTGGCCGGAGGCAGGCGCGCCGGGGCGGGCGCAGGGGCCTTTGGGGCGGCAGCGGACGCCACACGGGGCGCGCTGGCCGTTGCCTTGGCCACGGCAGGCCGTGGTGCGGGTGCCGCTGCCGGCGCCCGGGTGGCCACCGCACCCACGTTGAACACCGACACCACCTGCGCCAAGTGCTGGGCCTGGTCGCGCATCGAGGCGGCTGCAGCAGTCGATTCCTCCACCAGCGCCGCGTTCTGTTGTGTCATCTGATCCAGGTGTGTGACGGCCTGGTTGACCTGCGCGATGCCGTCGCGCTGTTCTGTCGAGGACGCCGTGATCTCGCCGATGAGGTCGCTCACGCGCTGTACGCTGGCAACGATCTCTTGCATGCTTTGCCCGGCCTGCGCCACCTGAGCCGAGCCCGATTCCACGTTTTCCACGCTGGCGCTGATCAGGGTCTTGATCTCTTTGGCCGCTTCGGCGCTGCGCTGCGCCAGGCTGCGCACTTCGCTGGCCACCACCGCAAACCCACGGCCTTGCTCGCCTGCACGGGCCGCCTCCACCGCTGCGTTCAGCGCCAGGATGTTGGTCTGGAAGGCAATGCCGTCGATGGTGCCGATGATGTCGCTGATCTTTTTGCTGCTGTCGGTGATCTGCTGCATGCTGGTGACCACCTGGCCCACCACTTCGCCGCCCCGCGCTGCCGCCTGGGCCGCCGTGCCGGCCAGCTGGTTGGCCTGGCGGGCCGTGTCGGCCGACTGGCTCACGGTGGCCGTGAGCTGTTCCATGCTGGCCGCCGTCTCTTCCAGGTTCGAGGCCGTCTGCTCTGTGCGCGCCGACAGGTCGTGGTTGCCGTTGGCAATCTCTACCGACGCCGACGATACCGAGTCCACCCCCTGGCGCACTTCACTCACCACACCACGCAGCCGTGCTGACATGGC
>NZ_JADHVT010000197.1 GCF_016783915.1 Acidovorax sp. | reverse complement strand
GGTCGGCTGCCGGGTGGCCGGAGAACTCGCGCAGCACGCTGTCCTTGATGGCGGTGAACGCGTGGGAGGTGCGCTCGCGCGGATGGGGCAGCCCCACCGGAACGGTGCGGCGGATGCGGCCGGGGCGCGGCTCCATCACGACCACGCGGTCGCCCAGGTACACGGCCTCCTCCACGTCGTGGGTCACCAGGATCATGGTGATGCCCTCTTGTTGCCAGATGCGGTGCAGCTCCTGCTGCAAGTGGGCGCGGGTCATGGCGTCGAGTGCGCCAAAGGGTTCGTCCAGCAGCAGGATGTCGGGCCGGTTGACCAGCGCCCGCGCAATGGCCACGCGCTGCGACATGCCGCCCGAGAGCTGGTGCGGATAGGCGGTCTCGAACCCCTCCAGCCCCACCAGCGCAATGTGCTCGCGCACGGTGGCGCGCTGCTGTCCTTCGGTCAGGCTGGAGTTGAGCAGGCCCAGCGCCACGTTCTTCTCGACCGTGAGCCAGGGGAACAAGCGGTGCTCCTGGAACACGATCCCCCGGTTGAGGCTGGTGCCCACAATGCGCTGGCCGTTGAGCAGGATCTCGCCCTGGTAATCGCCCTCCAGGCCAATCACCAGCCGCAGCAGCGTGGACTTGCCGCAGCCGCTCGAGCCCACGATGCTTACGAACTCGCCGGGCTCGATGGTGAGGTGGATGTCCTGCAGCACGGGCAGGGCTTCGCCCTTGACCTCGTACTGCTTGTTCAGGCCGCGAATGGCCAGGGTACCGGCGTGTGCCATGTTGATTTCCTTGTGTTCGTATGCGTATGCGATGCGTCAGCGGCATCAGTACCTGGCGATCGTGCGATCACGCCAGGCCAGCAGGCGCTTTTCCAGTGCGGCCAGCAGCGCGTTCAGTACAAAGCCCACCAGGCCCACCACCACCACGCCAAACAGCACCAGGTCCATCCAGAAATGCTCGCGCCCATCGATCAGCGTGTTGCCAATGCCCTTGCCAGAGGCCAGCAGGTATTCGGCCCCTAGCGTGGCCAGCCAGCTGTAGATGAGGGAGAGCTGGATTCCAGTAAACAGTGAGGGCGCGGCGGCAGGCGCCACCACACGGCGCAGCGTTTGCCACACGCTGAACTCGTACACGCGGGCCACCTCCAGGTACTCACGCGGCACGCTGCGCAGGCCCTCCAGCGTGTTGAGCACCACCGGAAAGAACGCCGCCATGGCGACAAACGCTACCTTGGCGGTATCGCCCAGGCCAAACCACATCGACAGCATCGGAATCCACGCAAACAGCGAGATCTGCTTGAGCGTGTGGAACGTGGGCCCCACCAGCCGCTCGGCCCAGCGCGACCAGCCCAGCAGCGCACCCACCGCCAGCCCGATGCCGGAGCCAATGCCGAACCCCCAGGCCATGCGCCACAGGCTGGCCGACAAGGCCACCCACAGTTCGCCGCTGACAACCTGGCCCACACCGCGCTGCCATACGGCCAATGGCGATACCAGCAGGGGCGAATCGGACGCCCCCGAAGCCACCACCGCCCACCACACGGCCAGGATCAGCACGGGCAGCACCCAGCCCCGCAGGCGTGCGGGCACTTTTTGGAACACGTTGCGTTGCACGTTCACAGAAGACATTGGCACACCCCGCTCACAAACCCGGCTTGCGCCAGCGCAGCAGCCAGGCCTCGGACACGGCCAGCAGCTTGTCGATCACAAACCCCACGATGCCCACGGCCAGCACGGCGGCCAGCACCACGTCCAGCTGAAAGAGCTGGCGGCCATAGACGATGAGGAACCCAATGCCCTCCGATGACGCCAGCAGCTCCACCACCACCAGCGCCAGCCATGCATGCGTGAGGCCATAGCGCACGCCGTTCCAGATGGGTGCCGTAGCCGCCGGAAACACCACCTTGCGCAGCATCTGCCAGCGGGTGAAGCCATACACACGCGCCACCTCCACCAGCCGGTTGGGCACGTTCTGAATGCCCTGGCAGGTGTTGATGGCCACCGGCACCAGGGCCGCCTTGGCGATCAGCAGAAACTTGAGCCCCTCGTCAATGCCCACCACCAGGATCAGCAGCGGCAGCCAGCCAATCACCGGCACCTGGCTGAAGGCCTTGAACAATGGGAAGAAGTAGTCACGGAATGTCGGCGACAGGCCCATGGCACCACCCAGCACCAGGCCCAGCGACAGGCCGATGCCAAAGCCCGCAAACACACGGACCATGCTGATGCGCAGGTGGTCCCACAACTCTCCGCTGGCCAGCAGCTCGCCAAACACCTTGAACACGGCGGCGGGCGGCGGCAGCACCTGCTCGGGCACCCAGCCCCACAGGGCGGAGAGCTGCCACAGCGCCAGCACGGCCAGCGGAAAGGGCCAGGCCCAGAGCGAACGCCTCGCCCAAGTCCAGGCAGCGTTTTGCCTTGCCGCTACGGGGCGGCGCGTGGGGGCATCCGGCAGCGCGTCCAGCGGGCTCACGGGGCTGCCTGGCCCGGCCGCGTTCAGTGCGGGTATCGCCATCTTTTGCATTTCCTTTGTGGGTGGTGGAGCTGCTACCACCTAGGGTGAGCGCAGCGCCATCAATAACAACCAAAAGAAATGTAAAAGACGTTTGTTATAAAAATAAATGGTTAATACTCATATGCAATGACAAAGATGTTTGCGGCATGAGCAGCGAGGCCTGCGTTATGAGGTTGCCTCGGCGCAGGCACAAAAAACCCGCCGCGCACAAGGTGCGGGCGGGTTGCAACGAGCGGTGGTGAGCGGCTTTTCCGGGCTTGGACACCGTGGTTTGGATTGGAGACCTGGATCAGGGGGCGGCGACCAGATCCCCATTGGCGCCATACACAGGCCAGTAGCTCTCCAGCTTCAGCTCCTTGAGTGCAGCGTTCAGATAGCGGCGGTCAAACCAGCTATCGATCTCTGGCTTCTTGCGGATGAGTTTGAGCTTGTGGGCCTCGTCAGCCGCGTCCTTGTAGCGCGCCACCAGAAATGGGTCGAGCAGGGGCGACAGGCGCACGCGCAGCGGCTGGCCAATGAAGTCTTCGCGCCACACCTTCTCGGCGTACTCGGCCTTGCCCCACTGCGCAAACAGTTCGGCACGGCGGTTTTCGTCGGAATATTTATGGGCGTACAGCACCACGGTCTTGACCACGCGCTCCACCGCCTTGGGGTGGCGTGCGGCGAAGTCGTCGGTCACCAGCAGCGCAGTCTGGCGGGTGTACTTATAGGAATCTTCTGCAGCCGACCACACAACCTTGGCCAGGCCCTGGTCACGCAGCTTGAAAAAACCCACATAGCCAAATGCGGCGTCGATGTCTTTGCTGACCAACGCCGCCTCAGCGCTGGGCAAATCCAGATTGAGCAGTTTCACATCGCGCTCGCTCAGACCCTTGTCGGCCAGCGCGCGCACGGCTGCCAGATGCAGGTTGGTGCCCTTGAACACGGCCACCTTGCGACCCTTGAGGTCTTCCAGGCGGCGGATGTTGGAGTCGGGCGGCACCGCCAGATAGAGCCCGCCGCGCACACCACTGCCCAGAATGATCTTCGTCTTCACGTCACTGGCCCGGTGCACGATAGAGGGCAGGTCGCCCTGCCACGCAAAGTCCAGTTGCTTGTTGACCAGTGCCTCATTGACGGCCGGGCCTGCGCCCTTGAAGAAGGTCCATTGCACCTTCACGCCGTCCTTCTTGAACTCTTCTTCCAGCGCGCCGTCGGTGTACGCCAGGGCGGCCGAAGTACCACCGTGGCGCACCGGGTCGCTGCCCACGCCGCCGGTGGCAATGCCGATGCGAATCACCTTCAGGGGGTCTTGCACCTGCGCGGCTGCGCCACCCGCCCACAGGTCCAGGGCCACCGCCGCGCAGGCTGTCGTGGCAGCCCTCCAGAGCGCTGTTTTCCATTGCGTGTTTTTCATCTGTTGCCCCTTCGTGCCTGTTGTCGTGCCTGTTGTCGTGCCGGTGTGCGTGCGCAATCTGCTGCACACATCGCCAATCACTCTAGGCAGGCCCCGCGCGTGGGCCAACGACCAAAAACAGATATCCAAATTTGCGGATGGCAGGCCCATGCGCGCCAGTGCAAGGCGCAGTTTTCCGACTATGCATATGCGAACTGCTTCGTTGATGCGCTTCCTGCGCGCTGTCCCAATCGTGTGGGAGTTCTCTTTCATCACCCCACCGTTTCAGAAAGTAGCGCCATGTCCAAGATCAACGATTTGCACCCCACTTTCACCCGCTTTGCGGTAGAGCCCTACACCCCCACCATCGGGGCAGTCATCCACGAGCTGGACCTGCGCCAGCCCCTGGACGCCGCCACGAAGGCCGAGCTGCGCCAGGCGCTGGCCGCGCACGAGGTGCTGTTCTTCCGCGACCAGCACATCACGCCGCAGCAGCAGGTGGACTTCACCCGCAGCTTTGGCAATGTGGCCGAGGTGAAGGCGTTCTTCCCCCGGCTGGAGAGCCACGCCGAGATCGAAATCGTGGAGAGCACCGCCGAGCGCCCCAAGGCGTCCAACCAATGGCATGCGGACATCACCTGGCGCCAGCAACCGCCGCTGGGCACCAGCCTCTATGCACAGGTGATTCCTGCCAGCGGCGGCGACACGCTGTGGGCCAGCCTCACGGCCGCGTACGCCAGCCTGCCGCCCGCCTTCCAGGCCTACCTGGAAACGCTCACGGCCGTGCACACCTGGGAGATCAGCGGCTGGACGGAGTACCTGCTGCGCAAGGACGCCAGCGGCGAAGAACTGAAGGCCGCCCGCGCCAAGTACCCGCCCGTGGAGCACCCCGTGGTGCGCGTGCACCCCGTCACGGGCAAGAGGATCCTGTATGTGAACCCCACCTTCACCAGCCACATCAAGGGCCTGCACCGCACGCACAGCGATGCGCTGCTGACCCAGCTGTTTGCCCTGCCGCAGGTGGCCGAGTTCCAGGCCCGCCTGCGCTGGGCGCCGGGCACGCTGGCCGTGTGGGACAACCGCTCCACCCAGCACTACGCAGTGGGCGACTTCTTCCCGCAGCACCGCAAGCTGCATCGGATCACTATCACTGAATAACCCCAAGAGATAGCCCCCTCTGAGTCGCCTTCGACGCCATCCCCGTGGGGGCGCACTCCGTGGCCCGGCCAAGCCGGTTTCGCAGGCTGCCAGCCATTCCCACAAGTTTTGGAAATGCACATGACCCAACCCGATACCTCCAGAAAGCTGCGCCTCGGCGCTTTCATCATGGCCACGGGCCACCACGTAGCCGCCTGGCGCCACCCGGGCTCTCAGGTCGATTCGGGTGTCAACATCGATCACTACATCGAGGTCGCCAAAACAGCCGAACGTGGCCTGTTTGACCAGGTGTTCGTGGCCGACAGCCCCGGCGTGTGGCACAAGGGCGACCGCGAGTCCTTCAGCCGCCAGGGACGTATCTCGCACTTCGAGCCCGTGACGCTGTGGGCGGCGCTGTCGGTCGTCACCAAGCACATCGGCTTTGTGGCCACAGCCTCCACCACCTACGAAGACCCCTACCTGCTGGCGCGCAAGTTTGCGTCGCTGGACCACATCAGCAAGGGCCGGGCCGCCTGGAACGTGGTGACCACCAGCGCCGAAAACGTGCACGGCAACTTTGGCCTGGACACGCACCCGGACCCCGCCACGCGTTACGAGCGTGCCCACGAATTTGTGGACGTGGTCAAGGGACTGTGGGACAGCTTTGACGACGACGCCCTGGTGCGCGACCAGGCAAGCGGCATCTACTTTGACCCCGACAAGCTGCACGCACTCAACCATGTGGGCAAACACCTCAAGGTGCAAGGGCCGCTCAACATCGAGCGCTCGGTGCAAGGCCACCCAGTGATTGTGCAAGCCGGCTCTTCGGAAGACGGCAAGGAACTGGCCGCCGCGACGGCCGAAGCCATCTTCACCGCCTGGACCAGCCTGGCCGAGGCCCAGGCCTTCTACAAGGATGTGAAGGGTCGCATGGCCAAGTACGGCCGCAGTCCTGAAGAACTGCTGGTGCTTCCCGGCATCTCCCCCGTGATTGGCCGCACCGAGGCAGAAGCCCAGGCCAAGTGGGCCGAGCTGCAGGCCCTGATCCACCCCAGCGTGGGCCTGGCCACTCTCACCCCCTTCTGGCCCGGAGAGGATCTGTCGAAGTGGAACCTTGACGCACATCCGCCGTACATCCCCGAGCCACCCAAGGGCATCAACAGCCGCGCCCACGTGGTGTTGGAGCTGGCCCGGCGAGAGAAGTACACCGTGCGTCAGCTGTACGAATACCTCGCCGGTGCACGCGGTCACTGGGTGGTGATCGGTACACCCGAGACCATTGCCGACCGCATGCAGGAATGGTTTGAGAACGGGGCGGCGGACGGCTTCAACGTGATGCCGCCTGTGTTGCCCCAATCACTCAACGAGTTTGTGGACCTGGTGGTGCCTGAACTGCAGCGGCGCGGCCTGTTTCGCACCGCCTACGAAGGCACCACTCTGCGGGAAAACCTGGGCCTGGCACGGCCCGCGAGCCGGTACACAACGCTGCTCGCGAAGGCGGCCTAGGCCTCATGCATGGCGAGCACAGTGACCTCGGCAGGGCTGTCCGCAGGGCTCCTTAGTCATGTGCCACCCTGCAGCGCCGCAGGGTTGGGATGGCTCGGCAGGCTCGGCTGGCCTGCCTTGACACGGCGCACGGGCAGATCGGTCGCAAGGCGTTTCAGGGCGGCCCCCCGGGATGCGGATTGAAAGCCGTGTGGTACCACCAGCACGTCCGTGCGAGCTTCACGCAGGATGCGTTGGGCAACGCTCTCGAACAGCCAGTCTGCCCACCTGGACGCGGGATGCTTGCCCACCACGATCAGGTCGGCCCCGGCACCTTGCTGTGCCACCAGCACCTGCCGCGCCGGGTCGCCCCGGCCAATGGAGGATGAAAGCCGGTTGCGCCGCGCATCGTACGAGTCGGTCAGCGTGAACATGCGGTCCTGCGCATGGCGCCTGCACTGCTCGCGGTAG
>NZ_JADHVT010000196.1 GCF_016783915.1 Acidovorax sp. | reverse complement strand
TATGAAAAACGCAAACACTTTATTGATCGGCGCTATGTTGTCGCTGGTCACTCTCATGCCGCTGTCGGCCGTGGCGCAGGCCGCTGGAGACGCCGGAAAAGCCGCATCCACGACCGCAGCCTCCATGACCGATGGAGAGGTGCGCAAGATCGACAAGGACGCCGGCAAGATCACCATCAAGCATGGCGACATCAAGCACTTGGAGATGCCGGGGATGACCATGGTGTTTGCTGCCAAGGACAAGGCCCTGCTCGACAAGACGCAGGTCGGCGACAAGATCCGTTTCATGGTGATCAACGAGGGCGGAAAGATGGTCGTCACCGCCATCGAGCCTGCCAAGTAAGCACAAGGAGTGCCTCGCCGCGCCCTCAAGAAAGGGGGCGCTCTTCTGTTCGCACGTCAACCTACCAAGGAAAAATCATGAAAACTCTCCTTATCGCCCTGGCCATGACCGCCGCATCGTCCGCATTCGCTGCTGGCGACACCCAAGAGGCCACGCCCTACACCAACTCCAAGGCGCAAGCGCATGGCGAGGAACACAAAAAGGCCCGTCCTGCGACCGGTGTGAAGCGGACCAAGGATGGCAGTACGGCGCGGGGTGAAGGCTCTGGCATCGCCGACACCAGCAAGGCCGAAGCCCGTGGTCAGGAAAAGGCCAATGCGCGTGAAGCCATGCCGCACAAGGAAGCCACTCCGGGCTCCACGCCCAAGTAGTTCCGAGACAGAGAGGTGGCAAAAAATTAGCAACCGCCCAAAGACCTCAGGCCGACCATCGCTGCGTCAAGGCGATGGTCGGCGGCTCCAAGGCGGTTTCAATACCCACCGCGATGAACGTGTGCCGGAGCAGATCTTTTGCGGTACGGACGCGTAGTCAAGAGGGCGGGTAGCCCGCCTCGGTGAGCGCTTCCGCAAGCGTCAGACGGTCTTCAGCACTCTGCACCGTAACCAAGCGCTTGGACATGTCCACCTGCACCTTGCAGCCAGGATCCACCATCTGCAGTGTCTGGTTCACCATCCCTGCGCAGTGCCCGCAGGTCATGTCGGGAAGCTGGAATTCATGCATTTACTTCTCGTGGCAAAGAGTTGAGAGGAGTGCAGTCTCGGACTTGCCACAGTGGCAAGGTCAACCACTTTTTCCTCCATGGCACAGACACGCCTCGCCATGGGCGGCCGCGACAAGCTCATTAAGAATTCCACAGCTCTGATGCGCATGCTCTCCACTGCATGCTGAGCGCAGCTGCAGCAGTTGCTTTTCCAACGCCATCATGCTGATGAGACGAGCGCGCAGCCGACTTAGCTGGTCGTCAATCAGATTGTTGACGTCTGCGCACGCCTCCTGGGGCGCATCTAGCGCACCCAACAGGCTCCTCACATCTGCCAGTGGGATGTCGAGTGCCCTACAGTGCCGTACAAAGGACAGCCGCTCCAGGTGAGCGGGAGCATAGTTGCGATAGCCGTTGGCCAGCCGCGCGGGCTGGGGCAACAAGCCTTCCTTTTCGTAAAAACGGATCGTTTCGGCGTCAACGCCTGTTGCGGCGGCCAGTTCCTTGATCTGCATGTTGAGAGCTGGATATTGGAGGTCTTGACACTGTAGCTACTCCAAGGTTTCCAATCGAGGCATCAAGGAGAGAAATTTATGAAATCCTGCTGCGACGAAGCACAAAAACCAACCTCCCAGGACCCATGCTGCGCTCCAGCCGCTCCCGTCTCTACTCAGCTTGATTCCTGTTGCGCCAGCCCGGTTGCGGCCTCTCCAGATACTTGCTGTACCCCACATTCGCTAGCAACCGCAGCGCCTTCGTTTGCAAATGGGCGTGGCCCCCAGGGAGCCATGTTCCGCATCGAGGCCATGGACTGCGCAGCCGAAGAAAGTGAGATCCGCCGCGCGCTGGAGTCAATTGCCGGGGTGCGCGGCCTGGGGTTTCAGCTCGGCGCACGCACGCTGACCATTGACGCCCCTGATGCTGTGATTCCTCAAGCCTTGGCGGCCATTCGCAAGGCAGGGTTCGACCCGCAGCCCGTGGCAACCGCTGCGGCAACGGGCGAAGCCCCTGGGCGGGCCTCCACCACCGACGAACTCGGGCGTATGGGGTTGGCGCTGGGCCTGGCCGTCTGCGCCGAAGCCGTGGCCTTCTTCTCTCCAGACACGCTGGCCTTCAAGGGCATTGGCATGGCCCTGGCGGCGGCGGCCATCTGGCTGGCGGGCTTTTCCACCTACCGCAAGGGGTTTGCCGCCTTGCTGCAGGGACGGCTGAACATCAATGCGCTGATGACGGTGGCCGTGACCGGCGCGTTTCTCATTGGCCAATGGCCAGAAGCCGCCATGGTGATGGCCCTCTATGCCATTGCTGAATTGATCGAAGGCCGCGCGGTAGACCGTGCACGCAATGCCATCAAGAGCCTGTTGGATCTCACGCCCGAGACGGCCGAAGTACGCCAGCCTGACGGCAGCTGGAAATCGGTGGCCGCTGCACAGGTTCCCGTCAACGCCATCGTCCGGGTCAGGCCGGGCGAGCGCATGCCGCTGGACGGCACGGTGGCCGTTGGGACCAGCGCAGTCAACCAGGCGCCGGTCACGGGAGAGAGCATTCCGGTGGACAAGGTTCCTGGAGATCCCGTGTTTGCTGGCACCATCAACGAAACAGGCACCCTGGAGGTGATGGTCACGGCAGAGGCCAGCAACACCACCTTGGCCCGCATCATTCACTCGGTGGAACAGGCGCAGGGCTCACGCGCCCCCACACAGCAGTTCGTGGACCGGTTTGCTGCCATTTACACCCCGGCTGTGTTCATCATGGCCGTTCTTGTGGCGACGCTCACTCCGGTCTTTATGGACCTGACGTGGGTGGATGCCGTCTACAAGGCTCTGGTACTGCTGGTCATCGCCTGCCCCTGTGCGCTGGTGATCGCAACGCCGGTGACGGTGGTCAGTGGTCTGGCTTCTGCGGCCCGGCGTGGCATCCTCATCAAGGGCGGGGTTTACCTGGAAGACGCGCACAAACTCAAGGCCATTGCGCTCGACAAGACCGGCACGATCACGGAAGGAAAACCCAAACTGGTGGCCCAGCACGTGCTGGCCAGAACGTATCCCGAAACCCAGATTCTGGGCTGGGCGGCGGACCTGGCCGGTCACTCTGACCACCCCGTGTCCAAGGCCATCGCGCAAGGACTGTCTGCTGGCCAGGGCATCGTGGCAGGCTTCACGGCCCTTGCCGGACGTGGTGTGGAAGCCCAGCTTGAAGGCCAACCCCTGATTCTGGGGAATCACCGGCTCATCGAGGAACGGGGTCTTTGCAGCCCCGCCATTGAGGCGCTGCTACAGGCACAGGAATCGCAGGGCCGCACGGTGACCCTTCTGGCCAGTCAATCGGAGGTTCTTGCCATCTTTGCGGTGGCCGACACCATCAAGGACAGCTCACGGGAGGCCATCGCCCAGCTACACGCGCTGGGAATCGCCTCGGTCATGCTGACCGGAGACAACCAAGCCACGGCAGAGACCATCGCCAAACAGGCGGGCATCGACCAGGCGCATGGAAACCTGCTGCCAGAAGACAAGCTGTCGGCCATTGAGCAGATGCAGGCCCAGTACGGTGCCACGGCGATGACGGGGGATGGCATCAATGACGCACCTGCGCTGGCACGCGCCGACATCGGCCTTGCCATGGGTGCAGCAGGAACCGACACGGCCATGGAGGCTGCGGACATCGTCATCATGAATGACAATCTGCGCCGCATCCCCGAAGTCATCCAGCTCTCCAGGCGCACGCGGGGCATCCTTCTTCAGAACATCGTGCTGGCGCTGGGTATCAAGACGGTGTTCTTGGTGCTTGCGGTCTTTGGGAACGCGTCGATGTGGATGGCGGTTTTTGCGGACATGGGGGCCAGCCTCCTGGTGGTTGGCAATGGGCTGAGGCTGCTGCGCGGCACGCGCGCTCACGCGGTCCGCGCTGTTGGTTAGATCTAGCGGGTTCAGTGAACGTGCTGATGGTGCACGTCAGGAGCATGGGGATGGGCGTGGGTCACAGGCTCATGGGTGTGCTTGTGGCTGTGGCTGCCAGTTGGCATTACTACGTGCACATGTGCATGGTGCCCATCGTCGTGCCGGTGAGCATGCTCATGCTCCAGCACTTCGTGCGTGTGCTCGTGTCCATGGCTTTCCGCCAGATGGAGCATTACTCCCGCCAACATGAACACTCCACCCAAGAGCATAAACCACCCCGCAGAGCGTTCCCCGAAACCGAAGGCCACGGCAGCACCAATGAAGGGCGCGAAGGCGAACACCGAGCCCGTCCGCGCCGCACCAAATGCTCGCTGGGCCAGGAGGTAACAGCGCAGACTCAGGCCGTAACCAGTGGCTCCAACGGCGAGAAGTCCCAGTGCTGCGGACAGGGAAGGCAAAGGCTCCCCAGTCGAAACAGCCAATGCAGCCGTCGCTGCGGCCCCCAGGGTGGCCTTGGCCATCACCACCTGGCTGGGGTCGCGCTCAGCCAGCCCACGGGACAAGGTGTTGTCCACCCCCCAGGCGACCGTGGCCAGCAGCACGGCAAGCAGCCCCAGCAACTGCACGCCTCCTTGCAGGCCTTGGTCCAGAACGAGCGCCATTCCTCCTGCGAGCAGCAACAGCATGGCGGCCCACACGCGGCGGTCCATGGTTTCGCTGTACAGCCACCATGCCAGCGTGGCGGTGAACAGCGCTTCCAGAGTGAGCATGAGCGACGCGCTGGCTCCGCTCGTGTGCTGCAGGCCCCAGGCCAGGGCCACCGGCCCTAGCGCGGCGCCAAAGCCAGCCATCGCCAGAAGGCGCGGAATGTCGGACCTCTGCACTCGCGCTTCATGCGCAGCAGTCCGCAGCGACAGTGCCCCGATCAGGGCCGCTCCTAAGTACAGCAGCGCTGCGGTCGTGAAGGCCCCGAGCCCTGCGCCCAGCCTCTGTACCGCGGGTGTGCTGATGCCGAAGAGTACCGCCGCCAGCAGGGCGAGAAAGCCACCGCGCAAGGCGGGAAGATGCAAAGGGTCACGCTTCATAGTTGAGGGATTTGAGCACGACATCGGAGTCTGGTAATCCCCAGAACTGGACAAGGCAAGGGGTTCAAAGACGGAAATAGCTGACTCGACGAGAAGTGGAAGGTCTGCTTTCGAAGAAAGCGGCCAACGACATTGTCAGACTGAGCGACGCCAACCAGCCTGAAGCTGTCAAATCAAGTAGCCTTGTGGGCACGATCCTGATCGCGCAAGTAACTAGCTACGTTTGATACAGCGCAAACACTGCAATTTTGAGTTGGCATCGATGCTCTGTTTTGCGTAGCATTCAGATACAATCAACCAAGGAGAAAAATGAAGACAGCATTGTTCGCGCTCTTCCTCGGCGCATCCACCATCGCCAGCGCAGCACCGGTTCAGCCTCTGTCGGGCTCGGACCTGTCTTTATCTGCGGCGTCGGGCTCATCGACTTTCTTTGAAACCAAGGCCCGTGCTGGCAGCAAGCGGGTCGGTGGCAAGGGCCGCAGCGGCAAAGGTGGCCGATATGTGGGTGGTCACAAGTAAAACGCAGACCGCAGAACCTATGAAACCTTTATTGCTTGCCAGCGCCCTGGCACTATCCCTCTTCGCGGTGCCCGCCATGGCCAAAGGGGGAAGCCATGCCGTCAGCGGACACACTACCAAAAACGGCACCTATGTCCCACCCTACCATGCGACCAATCCTGATAGCTCCAAGACCAACAACTGGAGCCACAAGGGCAATGTGAACCCTTACACGGGTAAAGAGGGAACGAAAAAGGATTGATGCCTCGGCACAGGCATTGATTAGCCGCCCTAGGAGGCGGCTTTGTGCTTTCTGGGCCCCCCATAATCTGTTGATGCGCTTCCTTCTTTCATTCACGGCCTTGATGCTCTTGGCAATGAGCGCCAGCGCCCAGGTCTACCGCTGCGAACATGGCGGCAAGGTGTCCTACTCCGACGAGCCGTGTGTCGGTGCCAAGTTAGTGGATGCCACTCCCACCCAGGGCATGGACAAGATGACCGGCCGCACGCGCAAGGGTGCTGATGTTATGCGCGACGAAAACAGAAAAGCCGTGGACGCGGCGCTTCAGCCGCTCACAGGCCTGGATCACGAGCAGATGAACTTAGAGCGCAAGCGGCACAAACTGTCCGCGGCGGACAAAGTCACCTGCCGCAATCTTGATCGCCAGCTACCCGAATTAGAGGCTCGCGCCGCGCGGTCAGCAGCCAGCCAAAAGCAAGAGGCTGACAAGGACCTTTACAAGGCCCGCAAAACCTTCTTTGCCCTCAAGTGTTGAGTTGCGGAACAAGTGAGTGCCAGGACCGTTGCTGCCTGCAAGACTTCTGTGGCGGGACAAGCATTGAGGCCCTGGATGCCACTCTTGAATAAACTTGTCTCAAGGCCATAGCGGTCGCCAAGATACCGCTGAGCTTCCAGGCACGAAGATGCCTGCTTCAAAGAGAACCAATGCACAGGGAGGAAATCATGGCCAGACGCAAAAAAACCAGCCCTTTGGAAGACATCCTGGACTTGTTGTCCCTGCTTGCCGAGTTAGGGGGCGCCGGCCCAGATGGTGGGGTGGACCTCCTACTCACCAAAGGCAATGAGAAATTCTTCGTGCAGTGCAAACAGTGGAAGGCGTACAAGGTGGGGGTGACCACCGTCCGCGAACTCTACGGTGTCATGGCAGCCAAGGGCGCCACGGGCGGATTCGTGGTGACCTCGGGCCGCTTCACAACAGACGCAGTGGAGTTTGCCCAAGGTCGAAACATTGAGCTGGTCGACGGCCCTCGTCTGTTCGCAATGATTCAACGTGCACGCCGGCCCGGAGCGCCCGTATCTCCATCAATTGCTGCGGATTCCCATGCACAGGCTCAGCACCCTGAAAGCGCTGCGGTCGCCACGGCACAGACCTCTTCGCCGGAGTGTCCACGCTGCGGTGCATCCATGCAGTTGCGCACCGCTCGA
>NZ_JADHVT010000195.1 GCF_016783915.1 Acidovorax sp. | reverse complement strand
ACTTATGTCCAGTTCAACGGCACCGCCTCCTGGCGATCCACCAGGGCGATCACAGCCTCTGGCGCGTTCAGACTGGCCAACTGTTCATAACTGCGTGCTGTGCATAACGCTGCTTATGGAGAGCTCTCCATAAGCAGCGTTTGCGGTCGTTACCGCTCCGCCTCTGAATGCGTAGTTTGTGTATAGAAGCGGCCATTCTGCTGACCCCGCAAGTAGTGAAGCGAGCAGCCAATCCATTCGAGGTTATGTAGAGATCGCTACATTATTGCAGCATTCGTGACGGCTCGCTAAGCTGCCGTCATGTCTCTCACCTCTGACACTTGGCTGGCTTTCGTCGTCAGCCTCCCATCCGCGGCGGCCACAGCGCGCATGCGGATCTGGCGTGCCGTCAAGGCACAGGGCTGTGCCGCCTTGCGCGACGGCACCTATCTGCTGCCCGCGCAGGCGGAGCAGGCTGCGCAGCTACAAACCCTGGCCGACGAGGCCCTGCAAGAAGGCGGGCAAGCTTGGCTGCTGCGTGTTCAAGCGAAGGACATGGCTGAGCAAGCAGCCTACCAAGCGCTGTTTGATCGAACGGCCGACTACGCACCCTGGCTTGAAGAGTTGGCGCAAGCGCGCCAGCTTATTTCCTCGCTATCTGCCGCTGAGCTGCAACGTCTGCAGCGTCGGCACGCGCGCACCTACGAGGCCATCCGCAAGATCGACTTCTTTCCGGGTGAATCCTCCATCCGTGCCGAAGCCCAATGGCGGGACTTCACGAACGCGGTCGAAGCCATCCAGTCACCCGGCGAACCCCAGGCCGCAGCGGGCCGCATTGCCCGGCGTGACCGCATGCAGTACCAGGGGCGCCTGTGGGCAACACGCCGCCATCTCTGGGTAGATCGCGTGGCAAGTGCTTGGCTCATCCAACGCTTCATTGACCCCGCTGCGCGCTTTGTGTGGCTGGACTTGCCCGCCGACTGTCCTGCTGATGCGCTGGGTTTCGATTTCGACGGAGCGACTTTCTCCCACGTTGGCGACCGGGTGACGTTTGAGGTGCTGATGGCGAGCTTTGGTCTGGACGGAGATCGCGGCCTCCAGCGCCTGGGGGCCATGGTGCATGCCCTGGACGTGGGAGGCACTGCCACACCCGAAGCCAGCGGCTTCGAGGCCGTGCTGGCCGGTGCACGCAAGCGCTGGCCGGACGACGACGCACTGTTGGCTGACGTGGGCGGGGTGCTGGATTCGCTCCATGCCCATTTCTCGACCCTTCGTAAGCCTTAGTACCTCACCACCTCAGGAATGAACATGAACGATCTCAAAATAACGGCCGCGCCCGATGACGGCGCGGAAACTGTTCCAAGCTACACGCTGTGGCAACTGGTGCGCTACATGCTGCGCCTGGGCACGCTCGGCTTTGGCGGCCCGGTGGCCCTGGTCGGCTACATGTACCGCGATCTGGTGGAGCAACGCGGCTGGATTTCGGACGCCGACTACAAGGAGGGGATGGCCCTGGCCCAGCTCATGCCCGGCCCCCTGGCGGCGCAGCTGGCCATCTACCTGGGGTATGTGCACTTCCGCCTGTGGGGTGCAACGCTGGTTGGCCTGGCGTTTGTGCTGCCGTCATTTGTGATGGTGGTCGCACTGGGTGCCGCCTACAAAGCCTATGGCGGCATCTCTTGGATGCAAGCCGTGTTCTATGGCGTTGGAGCATCCGTCATCGGCATCATTGCCCTGAGCGCCTACAAGCTCACAACCAAGAACGTGGGCAAGGACAAACTGTTGTGGGTCATCTACCTGCTCAGCGCCGGTGTGACCATCATCACCCAGTCCGAAGTGATCTGGGTCTTTCTGGGCGCGGGTTTGCTGGTGTGGGCCGTGCGTGGTCCCTTGAAGCGCACCGGCGGCCAACTGCACAGCGTGGCGTGGGCGGCACCAATCGCTGCAGCACTCAGCCTGGAGAACCTCGACTGGCACAAGCTGGGGCAGATCGCAGCCTACTTCACCTATGCGGGCGCCTTCGTCTTCGGCAGCGGCCTGGCCATCGTACCGTTCCTTTACGGCGGCGTGGTCAAGGAGTACGCATGGCTGACCGACCGCCAGTTCGTGGACGCGGTGGCCGTGGCCATGATCACCCCGGGCCCCGTCGTCATCACCACAGGCTTCATCGGCTTCCTGACCAGCGGCTTCTGGGGCGCGGTTGTCGCGGCGGCAGCGACCTTCCTTCCCTGCTACCTGCTCACCGTGATCCCGGCGCCGTACTTCAAGAAGCATGGCAAGCACCCCGGTGTGGTCGCATTTGTCGATGGTGTCACGGCCGCCGCCGTGGGGGCCATTGCGGGGGCTGTTGTGGTGTTGGGCCAGCGATCCATTGTGGATCTGCCCACCGCTGCGCTATTTCTCGCCACCGCTGCGGTCCTGTGGCGGTTCAAGAAGCTGCCCGAGCCTGTGGTGGTGCTTGCCGCAGCCTTGATCGGCCTGGCCGTCTATCCGCTGGTTGCCCACGTCTGACACTGACCATTTGATGGAGAACATCATGAATTACCAACTCCGCCCGCTGACGCTGAACCCCGATCAACTCTCTGGCCTGTCGAGCCGCCTGATCACCAGCCACCACGAAAACAACTACGCGGGTGCCGTCAAGCGCCTGAACGCCGTACGGAGCGAACTCGCAGCGCTGGACTGGAGTGCCGCAGCCACCTTCACCATTAACGGTCTCAAGCGCGAGGAGTTGATCGCCGCCAACTCGGCCTTCCTGCACGAGCTGTATTTCGACAACCTAGGAGGCAACGGCGTGCTGCCTTCCTGTGGCTTATCCATTGCGTTCACCCGGGACTTTGGCTCCGTCGAGGCTTGGCGCAGCCAATTCACCGGGTTGGCCAAGGCCATGGGCGGTGGATCGGGATGGGCACTGCTCTCCTGGTCTTCCCGCGAAAGCCGCCTCATCAACCACTGGGCTGCCGACCACACGCACCTCTTGGCCGGCGCCACGCCCGTGCTGGCGCTGGACATGTACGAGCATGCTTACCACCTGGACTTCGGTGCCAAGGCGGGCGCCTATGTGGATGCCTTCATGGCCAACATCCCGTGGGACAAGGTCTACAAGCGCTACGGGGCGGCCGTCGAGGCGGATGCCCTGACGTTTAGCATCGAGACGGGCGCTGCGCTGGCCGGTGCGCCGGGCACGCTTGATGTGCGCCGCGAGGAGGATTATTTGCAGAGCGGCCAGGTCATTCCGGGGGCATCCTGGCGCGATCCATCGCGGGTACACGAGTGGAGCCAGGAGCTCGATGCATCGAAGCCGGTGCTGCTGTACTGCCTGCGAGGCAAGGACATTGGCCGCTCCACTGTCCTGGCGCTGCGCGCACGCGGTCTTGATGCACGCTACATCGCGGGCGGCATCGAGGCCTGGCGAGCCGCTGGCCTGCCTCTGGAAGCTCAAAGAGGTGCTGCATGAAATGGGTCACTCGTGAGCGTCCCAAGATCGACCGCATTGCCTGCCCATGGCTGATTGCCCGGTTCATCGACCAGGCGCCAGAATTTCTCTATGTGCCTGCAACCTCCGTGCTTCAGGTGGCCCAAGAGACCGGAGCGATACCCTACGACGTGCCGGGCGTGGAAATGACCCATGAGGGGGATCTGTGCAGCTTTGACGCTTTTCTCAAGAAGTACGACCTCACTGATGCTGCCTTGCAGCAACTGGCCGTGATCGTGCGGGGCGCAGACACCTCCAGGCTGGATCTGGCGCCGCAGTCTGCGGGCCTCTATGCGTTGTCGCTCGGCCTGTCCAAGACTTTCAGCGACGACCACGAGATGCTCGGACATGGCATGGTGATGTACGACGCCCTGTACGCCTGGTGCAAATCCTGCCAGGAGGAACCGCACAACTGGCCTCCCCAGATGGGACCGGTGGGCTCTGCATGAGCGTGCCGTTCAATGGAATGAATGCGCTCCCGAGACGCTGTCTGCGCAGCACCTTGATACTCCTGGCGTACGCTATAGCGCTGGCCGGGGCTTCGACTGCACAGTCTGGGGAACGCAAGCTCTCTGGGCCGCAGATTCGCACAGCCATTTCAGGGAAGGAAGTGAGCGATGGGCGGCATTGGAGCCACTACTACCTTACAAACGGCCAGCTAGAACGCGCGGAGAACGGCAGAAGCCGGTCAGGGAACTGGAACGTCATCGGCGATCAACTGTGCCTGCTGTTGCCCGAGGTCAGCAAGAAGGAGCCCATCTGCTTTGACGTGATGCAGATCGAAGGAGAGTTGCAGTACCGTGATGAGCGCTCGGTCGTTTACCAGGGTGCAGTGCGACCTCGGTCTACCAAGCGCTGACCGAGTGTCATTGCTCAAATGGATGCTGAGGGATAGACACCAGACTGCGAACTGCGGGAGCTTGGCGCTACACCACGAATGACATTGCATTGGGGTGCCTAGCTCTCTGCCTCGAAAGCTCTATCCAGAGTTAACCTGACGAGACCCCGGATCTCAATTGAGGTGCACGTGGATGGACCGCATCCATGCAACTCGCGACGTTGACATACACAGCATCGCCAACCTTCAGTTCCGTGCCTTGCGGCACGACCACAGTCCACCATCGGGCATGGCCGACTTGCCTCCAACGAACGCGAGCGAGAAGATCAGTTGTTCGCATCGGGGCTTCAGTGCTGCAGGATTGGCGGTAGCGCGATTTGAGGTGATCCGAGTCGCCAACAGCTTCCACCACCCCCTCTCTCCATCCTTCCCTCCATGGAAGGCGCCCCTCGTAGACAGGGGTGGTGGCGCAAGCCGAAAGGACCATGGCCAGCATGGGCGTTGCGATGCGAATATACGAGTATTGAATTTCAACTCTCCTTAGAAATGTTCGACAACAGATTTGTGCTCTCCACGAGCGAGGCTTGCGTTTCCGAGACCGAGGTCGTTCTCTGTCTCTGGGCAGCGCCAATTGGCGACTTCTGAGGCGTTTGGCCAATCTCCGGCTGAACTTGATCCGCTTGTCTTTCTCAGGATGGAGCTTGAACCACAGGCTCCTGATCTGCCAAACCACAACGGCAATGGCAATGGCAAGCATGCCGCCATCACCCAGACCATCTTTCCGGGCCGTGAAGGCATGATCAGCACAGGCATTGTTGATCGCCGGCTTGAGGCTCAGGTGCAGCTACAAGGAACAGCGCCATGCAGAACGACAGCGCATGCAAAGACCATTGACCCATTTGGTCTACAGAGCGACACCGATCCACGAAAGCGCCGAGGAACACAACCGGCCAGCGCATACATGGGAGCGCCCCACGCACAATGCGCTTGCGTCGCTGCACAGCAGTCACCCAAAAGCGGCATCTCATCCCACCGCCTTTGGAATCGATATCAGCACCTCGCGCAGATAGTCGACAAGAGTGCTCAAAATCCATGGCCCGGCAAGCGTCAGCGCGATGATCGCTGCCACCAGTTTGGGGATGAACGACAACGTCGCTTCGTTGATCTGAGTCACCGCCTGGAAGATGCTCACCACCAGGCCAACCACCAGCACCACGAGAACGATAGGGGCCGTGATCATCAACAGCAACTGCAGCCCGGTCTGGCCTGCCGTGAGAACTTGTTGTGCTTCCATGACTGGACATCCTTCAAGCTGAATGGTCTGCGCACTGGCAAGCGCACACAGCGCGCGCCCCAGCTTCGAAACGCCCGCCTCTATGCACCACTGATCCTTACCTTGAGCAACTTGACCGAGTTGAGAAAAACGAGGATGTCGGGTCCAAGATGGATGATTGCCGCCTGTATCGGGCCGATCCACCCAAGCAGCGCTGCGGTGATGCCCAGCACGTGCACAACGCCGACGCCCACAAACAGGTTCTCTTGCACCGTGCGGTAGGCCTTGCGGGCGATGGCGCGGGCTGCGGCAATCTTTGCAAGGTCATCCGTCATCAGCGCAACATCGGCGGCTTCCAGTGCCGCTTGCGTACCTGCGCCGCCCATCGCGATTCCGACGTCGGCCCTGGCCAAGGCGGGTGCATCATTGACGCCATCGCCCACCATGGCGACCCTGTGGCCTTGGCTTTGGAACTCAGCGATGGCTTTGACCTTGTCCGCCGGCATGAGATCGGCTCGAACCTCATCGATGCCAAGCTGATCGGCAATTGCCTTGGCCGTGGCTGCGTTGTCTCCAGTCAGCATGACGGTCCGCTGGATGCCGTTCGCCTTGAGGTGTGACAGCGCGGCCTTGGCCCCTGGCCGCAAGGTGTCCGCGATGAAGAGAATCCCCGCGAACTTGCCATCGATGGCGACATGCACCGGAGTTCGGCCGTCCGTTTCAGATGCAGTGGAGCTGACATCAACACCGTTCTCTCGCAACAAGGCCGAGTTCCCCACCAGCACTGCATGACCTTCTGCAGTGGCTCGCACACCACGGCCTTGCAACTGCTCGAAGGAGGTGGGCTCCGGAACCGCCAGGATCCTTTGCGCAGCTGCCTGCACAACTGCCTTGGCGAGTGGGTGTGCTGAGCGTCGGTCAGCCGCGGCAGCCAGTCGCAGCAAATTGTCTTCATCAAACGCCGGGTCCACACACATCACCTGCACCACTTCGGGAAGATTTGCGGTGAGCGTGCCAGTCTTGTCGAAGACCATGACGTCGACCTTTGCCAGACTCTCCAGATAGATGCCGCCCTTGATGAGAATGCCCGATCGTGCCGCTCGTGCAATGGCCGCAATCATCACCAACGGCGTCGCCAGCCCCAGCTCAGCAGGCGACGTGAAAATCAACAGCGTGACGATGGTTCGCACGTCCTGTGTGACCAGGTACACGCCGATCAGGAAAATGAAGACGACAGGGATGAGCCAGCCCGCCACCTTGTCTGCCAGTTTCTGCACAGGGGCTTGCTCGGCCTCGGCGTTTTCCACCAAGGCGATGATGCGAGAGAAGGTCGTATCGGCACCCAGTTGCTCCACCAGGACATCCAACGCGCCAGAGTCGACGAGCGTTCCGGCAAAAACTTGGCTGCCCATGG
>NZ_JADHVT010000049.1 GCF_016783915.1 Acidovorax sp. | reverse complement strand
TCGGGCAGAGCGTCGGCCTTGCTGAACATGCGCAGGCGGATGTCCTCCACATTCAGCGTGGCCAACTCACGCGGGTCGTGGGCCAGGTCCCAGGCGATCAGCTCGTTCTTGTTGGTGGGGTGGCTGGCCAGCGGCCACATCACGGCCAGGCAACCGCGCTCGGTGGGGAACATGCCCGAGACATGCAAAAACGCCCGCGCCGCGGCCGTGGTGGCGGGCAGGCGCAGCTCGGCGGCCACGCGGTCCTTCTTGTGCAGGCTCAGCGCAAAGTCAAACAGCTTGGTGTTGTGCTGGCGAATCAGCCGTGCCAGTGCAATGGTGGCGCGCACGTCCGACAGCGCATCGTGCGCGGCATCGTGCTGCAGGCCGTTGGCCTTGGACAGGTGCTCCAGCTTGAAGCTGGGCGTCACGCCATCTTCCTTCTTGGGCCAGGTGATGCCGTCGGGCCGCAGCGCATAGGTCATGCGCACCACGTCCAGCAGGTCCCAGCGGCCGCACTGGTTCTGCCACTCGCGCGCATAGGGGTCGATGAGGTTGCGCCAGAACATGAAGCGCGTGATCTCATCGTCAAACCGGATGGTGTTGTAGCCCACGCCAATGGTGCCGGGCTGCGCAAACTCGGACTCGATGCGCGCGGCAAACTGGTGCTCGGGCACGCCCTGCTCCAGGCACTGCTGGGGCGTGATGCCGGTGATGAGGCACGACACCGGGTCGGGCAGATAGTCGTTGGCGGGCTGGCAGTACAGCATCAGCGGCTCGCCGATTTCGTTCAGCTCGGCATCGGTGCGGATGGCCGCGAACTGCGCGGGCCGGTCGCGGCGCGTGTTGGCGCCAAAGGTTTCGTAGTCGTGCCAGAGAAAGGTGTGTGGCGCCATGGTCGGTAGGCTAACAGGGGGCTGCGGGCGGTGGCTCGCGCACGGCGGGCGGGGCGCAAGGCGATCAAGCCGCCACTGTAACCGCATTTTTCAGTGTTTTTGGCCGCAAGCGCTAGTGGAACATGCGCAAGCAGCTATCAAAAACATAGTAAGCATATTCACCATACGGACTGATGCACATTCGCACCCTGTACGCATGTCGCCACGCGGGACAATGGCGCATGCCCAGTTTCATTGCTTCCCCTCGCCCCTTGGGGCGCGCCCCAGCCCTGCCCTCCACCAGCTCACGCACTCACGCCCCCGCAGGGGTTGCCGGGGTGACTCTGGCAGCCGCCATCGCCATCGCGGGCTGCGCATCAGCCCCCAGCGTCACCCCCACACCCGCAGCAAAACCTGTGGCAGCGGCCCCTGCGGCCACACCGCCCACAGCTTCGCCCATCGCACAGGCCAGCCCCGATGCCGACCACAAGGCCGGCTTTGCCCAATGGCTGAGCAGCTTTTCGGCCCAGGCGCTGGAGGCGGGCATTCGCCCCGCCACCGTGCGGGATGTGCTGGGCAAGGCGCAGTGGCTGCCCCGCGTGGTCGAGCTGGACCGCGCCCAGCCCGAGTTCACCCGCACCCCGTGGGCGTACCTGGACAGCGCAGTCTCCCCCCAGCGCGTCGCCCAGGGCCAGGCGCAGTTGGCTGCGCACGGCGCTGCGTTGCAAGCAGCAGCCGCCCGCTATGGTGTGCCGGCCAGCGTCATCACCGCCATCTGGGGCATGGAGAGCAACTACGGCAGCAACTTTGGCACCTTCCGCACGGTGGATGCACTGGCCACCCTGGCCTACGAAGGCCGCCGCCGCGCCTGGGCGCAGGCCGAGCTGCTTGCAGCGCTGCGCATCATCGACCAGGGCGACATCGCCGCCGACCGCATGATCGGATCGTGGGCCGGGGCCATGGGGCACACCCAGTTCCTGCCCTCAGTGTTCCTGGCCTACGCGGTCGATGCCGACGGCGACGGGCACCGCGACATCTGGGGCAGCGTGGCCGATGTGACGGCGTCCACCGCGCATTTTCTGGCCCGATCAGGCTGGAAGTCCGGCGAACCATGGGGTGCCGAAGTGCAGTTGCCCCCCACGTTCGACCACGCCCGCGCCGACGCAGCCGTGCGCCAGACCGCAGCCCAGTGGGAGTCCGAAGGGGTGCGATCCATCGACGGGGCGCCGCTGCCCGACCTGGCCGGGGCCTCCATCGTCACCCCTGCGGGCGCACGGGGCCCGGCGTTTTTGGTGGGCAACAACTTCCGCACCATCCTGCGTTACAACAACTCGGTCAACTACGCGCTGGGCGTGGCGCTGCTTGCGCGCCAGATCGACGGCGGCGGCCCAGTGGCCACCCCGTGGCCCCGCGACATCGAACCACTGTCGCGTGCACAGCTGCAAACCCTGCAAGAAGCCCTGAACCGCAAAGGCTTTGCCCCAGGAACCCCCGACGGCGTGATGGGCCCCGCCACCCGGGCAGGCCTGCGCGGCTACCAGCACAGCCTGGGCGTGGTGGCCGACGGGTATCCGACGCTGGAGCTGCTGCAGAAACTGCAGGCGCCTTGAATGCCGCCCGGCACCTGCTGGGCGCCCATGTTTTTCAGGGCTTCAACAAGTCCACCAGAAACCCTTGCACCGGCTGCCGTTCCGCCCGCAGGTTCAGCAGTGTGCGGGGCGCGCCGGGAATCAACACCACACCGACGCACGAGCGGCAAAGACTAGGAGGATGGAAAACGCTCTCGATGGTGGAGCGGTACACGCATGTAGCGCCAGAAGGCTTGCAGGCCGCTGCGAGTCGGCTCGATAACGTAATTGGCTACGCTTTGGCTACGCCAGACGAGAAAAGGGACTGACCATGACAGCCAGTCCCTCTGTATCTCTGGTAGGACGTACAAGATTCGAACTTGTGACCAACGGATTAAAAGTCCGCTGCTCTACCAACTGAGCTAACGTCCCGACCGGTTGCAGCCATCGCATTGATTGCTGCAAAGCCTTGGATTATAGCGTCTTTTTTTCAGCAAACCTGGAACTCGTTGCAAGTTTGTCGAGCACCCAGCCCGCTGCACATTGGCCGAAGGTAGCAGTCACAGCAACCACCGATCCATACCCGTGACAGTTCAACGAACCATCGCCATCGATATTGCAAGACGCGTCTGGCGGTGCCACGGCCTCCCGACTGAAAACGCAGGGGACCCCGATCTTCTTTCCTTCTCGCGGAGCTCCGTGGTGTTTGCGCATCTGATAGCGCAGTTGCGCTAGCAGAGGATCGTGGGTGGTCAGCGCAAGATCATCCACATCCACCTTGTGCGCATGCCGCTTTCCCCCTGCGGCACCCACGGTGATGTGCAGCACGCCATGGGCCTGCGCCCATACGGACAGTGCAGTTTTGGCCTTGATCTGGTCACAGGCATCAATGAGAGCGTCTATCGGCGTCTGCAGCAAGCCCGGCCAGTTTCCTGGCTCCACAAACTCTTCGACACAATGAACAATGCAACCCGGGTGGATTTGCGCGATGCGATCACGCATGGCCAAAACCTTTGCCTGTCCCACCGTATCGGTCAGCGCATGGATCTGGCGGTTGATGTTGGATTCGGCCACATGGTCCAAGTCGATCAGGGTAATTTGCGCGACGCCGCTGCGCGCGAGGGCCTCTGCAGCCCACGATCCGACACCACCAATACCAACCACAGCCACGTGAGCGGAACGAATTCTGGCGGCACCCTGCACTCCATAGAGCCGCTGGAGCCCACCAAAGCGGCGCTCCAGCACCAGCTCCGCGTCATCGTCTGGCGCAGCTTGCGAGGCCAAAGCCACATCACCCACCATTACTTGAGCCGCGAAAGTCGTTCTTTGGCGGCTACAGCTGCCTCAGACTGGGGATAAGCGCGTATCAAGTCTTCCAATGTCTTGCGCGCAGTACGCGTGTCCTTGAGCTCAATCTGGCAATTGGCGATGGACAGCGCTGCCTCGGGCGCACGAGCATGCGTGGGGGCATCAGTCAGCATTTGCTTGAAATTGCCAATTGCCTCCTTGTACTCACGGGTGGCGTACTGGGCATTTCCCAACCAAAAACGCGCAGAGGGCACGTAGCCGCTGCGTGGATACTGCCGCACGAAGCCAGCGAAGGCGACACTCGCCTCAGGGAATTTGCCTGAGCGAAAAACCGCCAGGGCTGCTTCAAAATCACGCTTTTCGGCAGGGTCTGCCTGGAAATCGCGGCCATCCACATTGACCTTGATGGGCTCGAACTGTCGCAACCGCTCATCAACGCCCTGCGCGATGTCTTTCTGCCGACGCTGCAGATCACCCACATCGCGCAACAGCTGTTCGTTCTGACCATTGAGCTTGGCCTGCTCTGCGCGCAAGGTCTCTATCTGCGTCTGCAAATCCAGCAAGCTGCGACGCAACTGCGCGTTTTCTTCACCCAGTTTGCGCACCTCTTCTGCGGAGCGCTGTTGAGAGGACTGCAACCCATCAACACGCTGGCGCATTTCCAGGATAGCCCGTCGCGCCTCGCCATCTTCAAAGATAGCCGCATGGACTGAGGACAGCGACACCGCGAGCAACGCCGCTGTCGCGATTGCCTTCAGCGAGAAGGCCGGTGCAGCGGATTGCATCAACGGTACGACAGTTCAGCGCGACGGTTTTGAGCGCGTGCGTCTTCGGTGCTGCCTTGTGCTGCAGGCTTCTCCTTGCCAAAGCTCACGGCCTCGACCTGGCTGTCAGGCACTCCCAGCAAGCCGAGCGAACGGCGCACGGCTTCTGCACGCTTCTGGCCCAGTGCCAGGTTGTACTCGCGGCCACCTCGGTCATCGGTGTGACCTTCGATCATGACCTTGCGGTTAGGAGCTGCTTTGATGAACCGCGAGTGCGCTTCGATCAGCGACTGGAACTCGGGCTTGATCACGTAGCTGTCGTAGTCGAAGTACACGACGCGCGCGACCCCTACGGGGCCTGCACCGTCACGGCCGGACTGGCCGAGGTCCACACCCGCCACGCCGCTTTGCGAGGTATTGCCGGAATTGACACCGCTGTTGGCCCCACCCATGGTGGAGGTGGCGTTTTTGTCTTCCACCGGCACATCGTCCAGCTTCACGCCAGAGCTGCAGCCCGCCACGAGCGCGGCAACGGTGAGGGCAAGGGTAAAACGTTTGATCATCCAAATTTCTCCTGAAGGCTTGATAACTGAAAGTACTGATAAGTTCATTGCTTTTGGAACGGACCCCAGTCCGGTTCGCGGATGTCACCCGCCTGACCTGCGAGGCGTGCTTTGATCTTGCCGTCCAAAGTGGTGGTCATGAGGGCTTCACGGCCCTGTTGCTGGGTTGCGTACACAATGAGGCGACTGTTAGGTGCAAAGCTGGGGTTTTCGTCTGCCGTCGTGTCAGTCACGGCATTGACGGTACCGGTGGACAAATCCATGACATGAAGCTTGAAGGCACCGCCCACGCGGGAAATATAGGCCAGCCAGCGACCGTCTGGACTCACACTGGGAGAGATGTTGTAGGTGCCGGTGAAGGTCACGCGTTCCGCATTCCCCCCAGACGTACCCACTTTGTAGATTTGCGGCGCACCCCCACGGTCACTCACAAAGAAAATGCTGCGGCCGTCGCCCGAGAACACAGGCTCCGTGTCAATACCTGCGCTCTGCATCAACCTGCGAGGCTCGCCGCCGTTGGCATCAATGGTGTACAGCTGCGATCCCCCATCGCGGCTCAGGGTGACGGCCAGCGTGCGGCCGTCTGGCGCCCAGGCTGGCGCACTGTTGGAGCCGCGGAAGTTCGCGATCAAGCGCCTGCGACCCGTGGCCACGTCATGCACATAAACAACCGGTTTGCGCGACTCGAACGACACATAGGCCAGTTGCCCTCCATTGGGCGACCATGCGGGCGAGATGATGGGTTCGGGGCTCGACAGCGCAGACTGCGCGTTCTCGCCGTCGGCATCCGCCACCCACAGGCTGTAGCGGGGTCCAGTTTTGGTCACATAGGCAATGCGCGTCGAGAAGATACCGCGCTCACCCGTGAGCTTTTCGTAGATGAAGTCGGCAATGCGGTGCGACACCAGGCGCAGGTCGCCCTGTGTGACCACAAAACTCTGTCCGCCCAGGTCTTGGCCCTTGACCACATCCCACAAACGAAAACGCACATCAAAACGTCCATCGGCCAAACGCGTAACGCTGCCAGTGGCCAGCGAATCCGCACTTTTCTGGCGCCACAGCGCGACGTCTGGCCGCGCGGTTTCGTCCAGCGCTGCTCCGGAGGCGTCAATGGCGCGAAACTGCCCGCTTCGCTCCAGGTCGGCCTGGACGATGGCCGCAATTTTTTGGGGCGATTGGGCCTCCCCCCGAAACGGAACGATGGCAATGGGCAACTGAGTAAGCCCGACGCCGGTGACTTCCACACGGAACTGCGCAAGTGCTGGAATGGAAGGTGATGCGATGAGTGCGGCCAGCAACTGGCGGCGCAAGGGAAGCAGCGGGGCTGCAGAAGATGGGTGTTGGGAGATTCGATCTGTGGTCATTGGCATCCAGCAGTGGCCGAACAAGTGCCGAAAGGGCAAACCCGAATGTTACACACAGCGGCGAGCCCCCTGTGACAAACTGTGCGCGGCTCACCCAGGTGGACGGGCCGCACATGGCACAAACGTAGAATCCGGGCGACATGCAAGCCACCGACACGGGCGCCACGCCCGCCACCGACCCTACTCCCCCAACTACCTTGATGGCGCGCCTGAAGCGGCTGTCGGTGTATTTTGGCGATCAACGAATGGCCTGGAGTCTGGCCATTGTCGCGACGCTGGTGGGCGCCATCACGGAGCCGTTGATCCCTGCTCTGTTGCAGCCGCTGCTGGACAAAGGGTTCACCCAGGGCACCCTGCAACTGTGGATGGTGCCCCTGGCGATTCTGGGGGTTTTCTTCGTGCGCGGCGTGGCCCAGTTTGTGGGCCAGTATGCACTGGCGCGTATCGCCAATGAAGGCATGCTGACACTGCGCCAGGCGCTGTTTGATCGCGTCCTGGCCGCAGAGATGGGCTTGTTTACGCGGCAGTCGGCCAGCGCACTCTCCAACACCGTGGTGTATGAGGTGCAGACCGGAGCCACGTTGCTGGTGCAGGCTCTGCTGGGCCTGTCACGTGACGGCTTCACGCTGGTCGCACTGCTGGTCTATTTGCTGTACCTCAACTGGCAGCTGACGCTGATCGTTGCCGTCGTCGTTCCAGGGGTGGCCTGGATCATGAAGACCCTGTCGCGGCGGCTGTACCACCTGACCAAGAGCAGCCAGCAGGCCACGGATGAGCTGGCTTATGTGGTCGAAGAAAACGTGCTCGCGCACCGCATGGTGCGCTTGCATGGGGCACAAGGGGGGCAGGCTCAGCGCTTTGCAGACCTGAGTCGCAGCCTGCGCCGCCTGGCCATCAAATCCACCATCGCCTCAGCGGCCATGACACCGCTGACCCAGTTGCTGGCGGCAGCCGCGCTGTCGGTGGTGATCTGCATTGCGTTATGGCAGAGCCGAGGTGCGGTCGATGTGAAAGACGTGACCGTGGGCGGGTTTGTGTCGTTCATCACTGCCATGCTGATGCTCATCGCGCCCATCCGGCGCCTGGCCGATGTGGCCAGCCCCGTCACGCGGGGCGTAGCCGCCTTGGAGCGCGGCCTGGGCCTGCTGGGCGACACGGGCGCAGAAACCGGTGGAACCTACCGCAAGGACCGCGTGCAGGGCGCGCTCACACTGAGCAATGTCGCCGTATCGTTCGGCCCCGACCATGCCCCCGCGCTGGACGGTGTGACCTTGCAGGTGGCTCCCGGCGAGATCGTGGCGCTGGTGGGGCCCTCTGGCGCCGGCAAGACCACGCTGGTCAACCTGCTGCCCCGTTTTGTCATGCCGTCGGCAGGCACCATCGCGGTCGATGGTCACGCGTTGCCAGACTGGGACCTGGCCTCCCTCCGGTCGCAATTTGCCATGGTGAGCCAGGATGTGGTGATGTTCAATGACACCATTGCCACCAATGTGGCGCTGGGCCAGACCGTGGACGAAACCCGTGTGCTGCAGTGCCTGGCTGCCGCCAACCTGGCCGAACATGTGGCGGGTCTCCCGAAGGGTATCCACACCATGGTGGGGCACAACGCCACGCAATTGTCGGGCGGTCAGCGCCAGCGGCTGGCCATTGCACGCGCCCTGTACAAGGACGCCCCCATCCTCATCCTCGACGAAGCCACATCGGCCCTCGACACCGAGTCGGAAAGACTCGTGCAGGAAGCCCTGCAGCGCCTGATGCAGGGTCGCACCACCCTGGTCATTGCGCACCGGCTGTCTACCATCGAGCATGCTGACCGGG
The DNA here is from genome assembly GCF_016783915.1 of Acidovorax sp. Taxonomy (GTDB): domain Bacteria; phylum Pseudomonadota; class Gammaproteobacteria; order Burkholderiales; family Burkholderiaceae_C; genus Acidovorax. The sequence continues at coordinate 19,311 of NZ_JADHVT010000049.1, read as the reverse complement.
TGGTGGTGATGGAGCGCGGACGGATCGCGGAGCAAGGCACCCACAGCGAGTTGATCGCGCAGGGCGGGCTCTATGCGCGCTTACAGTCACGCGCGGCGTCTGGCGCGGGGACCATCGCCGAGTAATCCACGTAAGGCCAGGGGCAGCCTCGAAGCCTCTGGCCTCACCACAGCCGCCGGGCCCTCACCCTCACCCTCACCCTCACCCTCACCCTCACCCTCACCCTCACCCTCACCCTCACCCTCACCCTCACCCTCACCCTCACCCTCACCTTTCGCCAGCGCGCCTCTGCCGTCTGTCGCACCTACCACTTGCCCCGGTTGGGCTGGCGTCGCCGAATGGCGGCGGCAATCTTTTCTGCGGATTCAGTCCGGCTCACACGCAATGCGAAATCTGCTGCGGTCAACCCCAGCTGGTTCTTGAGCGTGGGGTCGGCCCCTTCGTCCAGCAGCAATTGCACGGCCTCGGTAGAGCCGTAATGCGCCGCCATCATCAGCGGCGTGGTGCCGTTGGGCGATGTTGCGTCGATGTAGGCGTAGTTTTCGAGCAGCAAGGAAATGATCACAGCATGCTGCGGCGAACCTGCCGACGCGGCGTAGTGCAGCGGGGTCCAGCCCGTCTTGTTGACATCGGCATCGCGCGCGATGAGCGCCTTGACGGCCTCCACGTTGCCCTTGATGGCAGCCATCATCAACGGGCTTTCGTCCTTGGCATTGCGGGCCTCCACATTCAGCCGGCGGGATGCCAGCAACGCAGCAACGGCCTTGTTCGCGCCGTTTTGCAGGGCAATCATGAGTCCCACCTGCCCCTTGGGATCGCGCGTGTTGGGGTCAAAACCGCGACGCAGGAGTGTGTTGATGGCATCGCCATCGTCGCGAAGGACCGCCACAAAAAAATCTTCGTAGGCACCTGCCCAGGCACGGGCAGACACCATGCCCACTGCCACAGCCACCAGGGCGGAACGTCGTTGCAGGCTCATCCCACCACCCCCGGGAACAAGGTGTCGAAATTACGGCTGGTGGCCTCTGCCACCACCTCCAGCGCCAGGCCTTTGGTATCAGCCACTTGCCGGGCCACATGGGGCACATACGAGGGGTTGTTGGTCTTGCCACGGTAGGGCACAGGGGCCAGGTAGGGGCTGTCGGTCTCGATGAGCATGCGGTCCAGCGGAACAAAGGCCACCACGTCACGCAGCTCCTGGGCGCTCTTGAACGTGACGATGCCCGAGAAAGAGATGAAGTAGCCCAGGTCCAGTGCCGCTCGCGCGACCTGCATCGATTCGGTAAAGCAGTGGAACACGCCACCTGCACGGTTGCCCGGGCCGTCTTCCCCCTCCTCACGCAGGATGGACAAGGTATCGTCTGATGCATTTCGCGTGTGGATGATGAGCGGCTTGCCACACGCCCGCGCCGCGCGGATGTGGGTACGGAAACGGTCACGCTGCCACTCCAGGTCGGCAATGCTGCGCCCGCCCTTGCGGTCTTCCATGCCGTAATAGTCGAGCCCGGTCTCGCCAATGGCCACCACGCGGGGCAACGCAGCACGGTCCAGCAGATCCTGCACGCAGGGCTCGGTCACGCCCTCGTTGTCGGGGTGCACGCCCACCGTGCTCCAGAAGTTGTCATGGGCCAGGGCCAAGGCGTGCACGCCCTCGAACTCTTCCATGGTGGTGCAGATGCACAGGGCCCGGGTGACCTGCGCCTCGGCCATGGCCTGGCGGATGGCGGGCAGCTGGCTGACCAGCTCCGGGAAGTTGAGGTGACAGTGCGAATCAGTGAACATGCGGTTTCAAAACAATGGGGCCTGCGCCAAGCGGATGAGAGCCCAAGGCGCTGTCACAAGACTGCTGCCCGGTACACCCTCGTTCGCGCACGCTTTAAACAAAAATGCCGACCAGCCAGCGCAGGTCGGCACAGGGGCGGCAGTGGCGCGGGTCAGATCGTCTGGGTAGGACGGTCGGAGCCCAGCGCAGTTCCCAGCAATTCCTCGATCTTGGCCTTGAGCTGGCGAGACTTTTCATCCTTGGGGAACTGGATACCCACCCCTTGCGTGCGGTTGCCCGCAGCACGCGCCGGGGTCACCCAGGCCACACGACCTGCCACCGGATAGCGCTGCGTGTCGTCGGGCAAGGTCAGCAGCACGTACACATCGTCGCCCAGCTTGTAGTCACGCTGGGTGGGCACAAAAATGCCCCCTTCGGCAAAAAAGGGAATATAGGCGGCGTAAAGCGCTGCCTTTTCCTTGATGGCCAGCTGCATGACGCTGGGGCGGGGCGCTGTGGATGGACTGCTCATGGGTGGGTGTGCGGCTTAGTGCTTGGAGTGTAGGGTGTTTCGCGCCTGGGCGACAAGCGCCTCCAGCATGAGACCGCCATTGAACGGGTGATCTGCCGTGCGCGCGGCCTTGGACAGCGCCCGCGACCAGCGCGTGAGCGCGCCCAGGGGCGGCGCCTTGGGCAAGTCAGCCTGCGCAAAGTAGCGGGGCGCAGCGCCCACGCTGGCGGCCAGCAGGTCGTGGCAGAGCTTTTGCAGCGCGTCGATAACCTGGGCCGGAGCCCAGTCGCCCAAGGCCGTCACGTCGCCCCGCGCCACGGCCTGTGGCAGGGCGCCCCAAGCCTGCGGACTGCGGCCCGACTGGGCCAGCGCCAGTGCATCCTCCGGCCGCCCACCCGCTGCGCGCAGGAAAGACGTGGCCGCGTCCCGGGCAATCCCCTGCGCCTGGAGCCAGGTGAGCATGTCGGGCTCCGCGGGCCAGACCATGGTGTGGCCAAGGCACCGGCTGCGGATGGTGGGCAACAGCTGGTGCGCGGCCTCACTGGCCAGCACAAAACGCACGTCACCCGGTGGCTCCTCCAGTGTCTTGAGCAGCGCGTTGGCCGTGATGTGGTTCATCTGCTCGGCCGGGTACACCAGCACCGCCTTGCCTTTGCCACGCGCAGAGGTACGCTGGGAGAACTCCACCGCATCACGCATGGCCTCCACGCGGATCTCGCGGCTGGGCTTGCGCTTCTTGTCGTCGATGTCGGCCTGGGCTTTTTCCGACAAGGGCCAGCCCAGCGCCATCATTTGCACCTCGGGCATCAGCACGCACAGGTCGGCATGGGTGCGCACGTCGATGGCATGGCAGCTGCCGCAGTGGCCGCAGGCGCCCTGCTCTGTCGGCGCATCGCACAACCATGCGCGGACCAGCTCCAGGCCCAGGGCGTACTGGCCCAGGCCCGATGGCCCCTGCAACAGCCACGCATGGCCTCGCTGAGCCAGCAGGCTGGTGCGCTGTGCGGCAATCCAGGGCGCCAACGCAACGGCAGATCCGCTCATTGCGGGCCTCCCTGTGTGGCCACCATGATGGCCAGCCAGCCCTTGCGCACAAACACACTGGTGAGCTGCTGCCATACGCGATGTCTGTCTTGTGCCGCGTCCAGACGTGCAAAACGCTGGGGCGCCGCAGCGGCGCGGTCGGCGTAGCCCTGGGCTACGCGGCGGAAGAAATCGACCGGCTGGGCCTCGAAGCGGTCGGGCACCCGTGCGCCGGCCAGGCGCTCGGCCGCCACCTCGGGGGCCAGGTCAAACCATACCGTCAGGTCGGGTTCACGCATCAAATCGACTGCAGGCGCTAGTCCTGTCTGCGCCAGGCGCTCCAAAGTTGATAGCACACCCAGATCAAAGCCCCGCCCCGCGCCCTGGTAGGCAAAGGTGGCGTCGGTGAACCGGTCGCACAGCACCACTTCGCCCCGCGCCAGCGCGGGTTCAATGACATTGCGCAGGTGGTCGCGACGGGCTGCAAATATCAGCAAGGACTCGGTGAGCGCGTCCATCGGGTCGTTGAGGACCATCTCGCGCAGCTTCTCGGCCAGCGGGGTGCCGCCGGGCTCGCGGCTCACGGTGACAGTACGGCCCTGGGTGCGGAAGGCCGCGGCCAGGCCTTCGATGTGCGAGGACTTGCCTGCACCGTCGATGCCTTCAAACGTGATGAACAGACCGGGTCGTGACATGGGCGCCTTGGTTCAAGAAACTGTTTACTGCTGCCCGCGCTGGTAGCGGTTGACGGCGCGGTTGTGCTCCTCCAGCGAGGCACTGAAGTGGCTGGTGCCGTCGCCCTTGGCCACAAAGTAGAGCGCGCGCGTGGCCTGCGGCTGCACTGCGGCCAGCAGCGAGGCCTTGCCGGGCATGGCGATCGGCGTGGGTGGCAGGCCCGCGCGGATGTAAGTGTTCCAGGGGGTGTCGGTCTGCAGATCCCGTTTGCGCAGATTGCCGTCAAACTTCTCGCCCAGGCCATAAATCACCGTGGGGTCGGTCTGCAGCAGCATGCCCACGCGCAGGCGATTGGCAAACACGCCTGCAATCTGGCCCCTATCGCTGGCCTTGCCGGTTTCCTTTTCGACAATGCTGGCCAGAGTCAGCGCCTCGTCCGCCGACTTGAGCGGGGTATCAGCAGCACGCTGGGCCCAGGCCGACTCCAGATGGCGGTCCATGGCGTGCATCGCCCGGCGCAGCAAGGCGATGTCGCTGGAGCCTTTGGCGTAGGTGTAAGTGTCCGGGAAGAACCGCCCCTCGGGCGCCACGCCGGGGCGGCCCAGCTGGGCCATCAGCGCTTCGTCGGTCAGAGCGGCGGCATCGTGCTTGATCTGCTCTTCCTTGGCCAGCGCCTGGCGCACCTGGCGCCAGTTCCAGCCCTCGACCAGGGTGAGTGCGCGCAAGGCCTCTTCGCCCCGGGCCAGCTTTTGCAGCAAGCTGATGGGAGTGGTGCCGGGCGGGATTTCGTAGTTGCCCGCCTTGATGGCGCGGTCTTGCCCCGAGACGCGGAACCAGGCGTAGAGCAGACGCGCGTCCGTCTTCACCCCGGCCGCCACCACATCGCGGGCCACGCCGCGCGGCGTGGTGCCGGGCTCGATGGCCAGCTCCAGCGGCTCGGGGCCCACGTCGAGCGGCTGGTGCAGCCACCAATACGCAGCGCCGCCCAGTGCGATCCCCACCAACACGATCAAAGCCAGTAAACGTCGCACAACCCTGCTACCAATATGTATGAATCAGGGCATCATAATTCAGCGATGACCTATCACTTGAATGGCATTGCCCCCCTGTCCCACCTCGGCGTGATTCGCGTGGAAGGCGAAGACGCCGCCAAGTTTCTGCACGGCCAGCTCACCCAGGATTTCGCCCTGCTCGGCATGGACCAGGCCCGCCTCGCGGCCTTCTTGTCGGCCAAGGGCCGCATGCAGTCCAGTTTCATCGGTTTCAAGCGCAGCGCCACCGAGGTGCTTCTGGTCTGCAGCCGCGACCTGCTGCCCGCCACGCTCAAGCGCTTGTCGATGTTTGTGCTGCGCGCCAAAGCCAAGCTGACGGATGCCACAGCGGACTTCGCTCTGTATGGCGTGGCCGGAGACGCTGTCAACTCTGTAGCTGCTGGCGCCCAACCCGCCTGGACCAAGGCCGATTTTGGCGCCGCGACCGCTGTGCACCTGTACCCCGCCGACGGCACCCCGCGCGCGCTGTGGGTGGCCCCCGCCACAGAGCCCGCGCCCGCAGGCCCCGCGCTGGATGCCACGCTGTGGCTCTGGAGCGAAGTCAAGAGCGGCGTGGCGACGCTGACCACGCCCGTGTTCGAGGCCTTTGTGCCCCAGATGCTCAACTACGAATCGGTGGGCGGCGTGAACTTCAAGAAAGGCTGCTACCCCGGCCAGGAAGTGGTCGCGCGCAGCCAATTCCGGGGCACGCTCAAGCGCCGCGCCTACGTGGCCCATGCGGCGGTCGAAGTGGCCGTGGGCGCCGAGGTATTCAGCACCACCGACCTGGAGCAGCCCTGCGGCACCGTGGTGCAGGTGGCCCCGGCGCCTGGCGGCGGCTTCGACACCATCGTGTCTTTGCAGATCACGGCTGCGCAGGAAGGCAGCCTGCAGGTAGGTGCAGGACAGGGCGTGGCCCTGGCACTCCAGCCCCTGCCCTACCCGCTGCTGGACGATATTTGAGCCAAACCGGGCAATAGCGCTAGACAAACATGCCCGGACAGCTCTCTTTTTAATAGCAACCTATTACAGCTTGCGCGCCATCGCAATGTGCGCAATGCCCGCCTCTTCATACGGCTCGCCCACCACTGCGAACCCAGCGCGGCTGTAGAAGCCCTCGGCGCTGCGCTGAGCGTGCAGTTGCACTTCGGTATCGCCCCGGACACGGGCTGCTTCCAGCAGCGCATCCAGTAACTGCCGGCCCCATTGTGCGCCGCGCACCGAGCGGTCCACCGCCATGCGGCCTATGCGGCCCACGCCGGGCGCCTGCTGCAGCAGACGGCCTGCGGCAATGGGCATGCCCAGCCGGTTGTAAAGCACGGCATGGCGCGCCGAGATGTCGTGCGCATCGGCCTCGATGTCAGCCGGGATGCCTTGCTCGCGCACAAACACATCGGTGCGCACGCGACCTGCATCGCGGCCCAGGGTGTTCCAGTCGCCGGTACGCACTTCGGCCATGGCGGTGCCCGCTTCAAAGCCGTCGAAGATCGCGCGCAGTGCAGGCGGCACGGGGCGGGAGGTCTGCGTGGCCGGGTCGGCAAACACATAGACCAGCTCGGCCGAAATCAGCAGGCGGTCGCCGCAAAAAATGCCCGCCGAGAACAGGCACGACGAGTTGCCGATGCGCGCGCACTTCAGGCCCACATCCAGCGTGTCATCCAGCCGCGCCGAGGCGTGGTATTCGACCGTGGCCTTCTTCACATACATCTCGCCGCCCAGGGCCAGCATGCTCGCCTCGTACGGCAGCGCCAACGCGCGCCAGTATTCGGACATGGCGGTGTCGACATACATGAGGTAGTGCGCGTTGAACACGATCTTTTGCATGTCCACCTCGGCCCAGCGCACGCGCAGGCGGTGGAAACAACGGAAATCACTGCGTTGCATGGGTTCGTTTACTCCAGGTGAAAAGCCAGGCGCAGCGCGCGGGCCGCGTCGGCATGGGCCTTGCGCGCCTCAGGAATGGCGCGGCCCATCTTGATGAATTCGTGGGTCACGCCCCGGTAGATGTCCAGGTCCACCGGCACGCCTGCCAGACGCAGCTTGTCGGCGTAGTCGATGCCTTCGTCCACCAGCGGGTCGCATTCGGCCAGACCCATCCACGCCGGGGCCACGCCCTCCACATCCGGCGCCAGCAAGGGGGCAAAACGCCAGTCCTCGCGCTCCTCGCGCGTGCGCACATAGTGGCGGAAGAACCAGCTGATGGCGGGCTCCTCCAGCACCAGGCCGCGTGCAAAGGTGGCGTGCGAAGGTGTGTCCTGGTGCGCGGCACAGCCGGGGTAGATCAGCAGCTGCAGCGCCAGCGGCAGGCCCGCATCGCGCGCCAGGATGGCGTTGACGGCGGCCAGTGTGCCGCCTGCGCTGTCGCCACCCACGGCCAGGCGCTGCGGGTCTGCGCCCAGGCTCCCAGCGTTTGCCGCGAGCCACTGCAACGCATCCCAGGCATCGTTGCTGGCGGTGGGAAAGCGGTGCTCCGGCGCTAACCGGTAGTCCAGCGACACCACCATGCAGCCAGCGAGGCGCGCCAGCTCACGGCACAGGATGTCGTGCGTGGCGATGTTGCCGATGGTGAAACCCCCACCGTGTGTGTACAGCAGCACCGGCAGGCCTGTGTCGGTGCTGGGCGCGTACAGCCGTGCGGGCAGCAGGGCGCCATCGCGGGTGGGGATCTGCAGATCCTCCACGCGGGCCAGGGCCGCCTTGGGCACCTCCAGCACATCGGCGCCCGCCTGGTAAGCAATGCGTGCCTCCTGCGGCGTGCGTGTGTGCAGCGGCGGGTGCCCGGCGCGGGCCATGCGTTCGAGCACGCTGCGCATCTGGGGGGTGAGGCGGGTGTGGTGGATGTGCAGGTCGGTCAACGGTCGGGGTCTCGGCAAAAAAGACAACGGCCCGCAAGGCGGCAGGCCGATCAGGGGGTGGGTTACTTGAAGCTCAGTCGCACGGGTGCTGCGCCGGGCAAGCCGTCGTAGGTGGCCGTCACCGACAAACCAGCCTTGGGCGGCAGCAATGCAGAGAACGAGCCCAGGCTGATCAGATCGCCCGGTTGCATGGCCAGGCCCTCCTGGGCCAAAGCGCCTGCCAGCCATACCACGGCATTGAGCGGGTGCTCCAGGATGTCACTGCCCTTGCCGCCGCCCAAGCGCACGCCAGCCCCATCGATCAGCGATACATCCATGTCGGCCAGCGCCTTCAGCATGGCAAAACGCTCGCCGCGGTAGACAGGCACTGCAATGGGCGCACCGGCAACGCCCAGCCGTGCGCCCACATTGATCGCGGTCACGCCCGCGCCGTTGAGCTTGGGCGGCGCCTGCACCATCAGGTCGGGCAGTTCGATGAACGGAATGATCTGCTCCACGGCGTCCAGAACCTCCATGGGGGTTTTGGCCTGGTTGATGGCGGTGCTTTTCACGCGCACCAGCATGTCGGCCTCGTACAGCGGGCGGGCACCGAAGGCCGCATCCACCGTGGCGCCGCTTGGCAGCACCATGCCCTCGTAGAGCTTGCCCCACACGGGCTTGTCGGTGTTGAAGCGCTTTTGCACGGCCGGGTTGGTCAGGCCCGCCTTGTAGCCAATTACCTTGCCCATGCGCTGGGCCAGCAAGGCGTTGACCTTGCCGCGTGTGCAGGCGCCATCGGCGTCCGTCAGGTTCTCGGGGTTGGCGGCTGGCGTCTTGGCCACATAGTTGGCCACCAGGTCGGCGGCTTGCGCGTCCGTGAGGCACTGGGCCTGGGCGCTTGTCACAGATGCGACGGCTACCAGGGCCGCCATCAGGGTTTGCTTCGTTTTCACGCGTGTCTCCTCCTTATAAAGTGAGCTCAGTACTCGGTCCAAGGGCTGGCGAGCTATCGTAATCGCTGGCACTCCCATTCACACACCCTGTTGCACCATGGCTTTCATCTACTACGTCACCCAGATCCAGTTTGAATTCGGCGCTGTCAAGCTGCTGAAGCAGGAATGCGAGCGTGTGGGCATCACGCGCCCGCTGATCGTGACCGACCCCGGCGTGAAGGCCGCAGGCGTGCTGCAAAAGGCGCTGGACGCCCTGCCCGGCATGACGGTGGCCGTGTTTGATCAGACCCCCTCCAACCCCACCGAAGCCGCTGTGCGCGCCGCCGTGGACGTGTACAAGGCCCAGGGCTGCGACGGCCTGATCGCCGTGGGCGGGGGCTCGGCCATCGACTGCGCCAAGGGCATCGCGATTGCTGCCACGCACGAAGGGCCGCTGACGCACTACGCCACCATTGAAGGCGGCTCGCCGCGCATCACCGACCGCGCCGCGCCGCTGATCGCCGTGCCCACCACCAGCGGCACGGGCAGCGAGGTGGCGCGCGGCGCCATCATCATCGTGGACGACCACCGCAAGCTCGGTTTTCACTCATGGCATCTGGTGCCCAAGGCCGCGATCTGCGACCCGGAACTCACCCTCGGCCTGCCCCCCATGCTCACCGCCGCCACGGGCATGGACGCGATTGCGCACTGCATGGAAACCTTCATGTCCGCCGCGTTCAACCCCCCCGCCGACGGCATTGCCCTGGACGGCCTCACGCGCGGCTGGGCGCACATCGAGCAGGCCACCAAAACCGGCAGCGACCGCGACGCGCGCCTGCACATGATGAGCGCCAGCATGCAGGGCGCCATGGCCTTCCAGAAGGGCCTGGGCGCCGTGCACTCGCTCAGCCACAGCCTGGGCGGCGTGAACCCGCGCCTGCACCATGGCACCCTCAACGCCATGTTCTTGCCCGCCGTGATCCGCTTCAACGCGCGGGCGGAATCGGTGCAGAAGGAAAAGCGCCTGGAGCGCATGGCCCACGCCATGGCCGTGGCCTCGGCAGGCGACATCCCCGAAGCCATCCGCGACATGAACGCCCGCCTGGGCCTGCCCACGGGCCTGGCCGCCATGGGCGTGACCGAAAGCATGTTCGACGACATCATCAACGGTGCGATGGCCGACCACTGCCACAAGACCAACCCCCGCGTGGCCACGCCCGAGGAATACCGCGACATGCTGATGCAGTCACTGTGACCCACCGCCAGCGCCGCCACCGCTTGCTACCGCACGAGGCTGTGGCGGCGCAGCCATGTGCGCCCTCGGAAGTCCTGTCGCGGACCCTCGGATTGCGGCGGAGCTTACAAAACGTCACACATTCGCCACAACCCGCAAGTTGGGCTGTGCAAAAACCGACTCACAACTTCTCACAAGATAGACTTCCCGCTGTCAACAATTAATTAACCATTCATTACCCTGGGGTTGTGGGGGAGGACCACCGTCAATGCGCACCGGAAATCTCACCACCTGGCTTCTGCGGGGCACCTACCCCCGGCTGTATGTGCCCATTGTGGCGATCATCCTGCTGGTCACTGGGGTGCGCTACCACTATCTGCTGGCCGCAGAAACCGACGAAGCACTGCGCCAAGGCTCCACCGAACTGCGGCGCGCCAGCGACCCTTTGCTGCTGCGCCTGGCCGCCGTGCCCACGCCAGATGCCGACATCGTGATCCGCGTCCTGACCGAGGGGCTGGCGCAAGCGGCTCCTGGCGTTGCGTCCATCAAATGGCAAGCCGCAGACCAGACCACCATTGAGGTCACCGCCCCACCCTACCCCGCCGTCGCTCCGAAGTGGTTCGCCGACTGGCTGGACCTTTCCGCTCCCGTGCAGCAGTCTGGCCTGGCGCTGGCGGACGGCACATCGGGGCGGCTGACGGTCACGGCACACCCGCAGCCGCTGGTGGACCAGGTGTGGGCCACGGTGCTGGTGCAGGCGCGCATCTCGGCGCTCAACATCTTCACCATCCTGTTTCTGCTGACGTTGTTGCTGCGCGCCAATGCCCGCATGTTGCAGCGGTTGGCTCAGGCCACCGATGCGTTTCGCCAGGGCTACCTGAGCACCCGCATGGAGGTCACGGGCACGCTCGAATCCCGTGCCATGGCCGAGACCTTCAATGATATGGCGGGCAAGGTGCAGTCCCTGGTGTTGTCACTTCACGAAACGCAGCGCCAGCAAAGCGAGCAACTGCACTTCACCCGCCAGCTGATCGATGCCCTGCCCCTGCCGGTGTTTGTGCGCCATGCCGACGGCACCTACCTGGACGCCAACCGCGCATGGCAACGCCTGTTCCAGTCCCAGTCTGGTGCTGATGGCGCCGCGGGCGCCAGCCTGCCCGCCGAACTCGCGCCTGAGCGGTCTGCCCGCATTGCCAGCGCACACAACAACGAAATCCGCATCCACCCACCCCATCAGCCCCCGCTGGACATGGCCTACTACGAAGCGCCGTTCACCAGCACCAACGGTGAACTGGCCGGGACCATCGGCACGCTGGTGGACGTGACCGAGCGCAAGCGAGCCCAGGAGGCTCTGCGCAACGAAAAAGAGCGTGCCGAGGTCACCCTGGCCTCCATCGGCGACGGGGTCATCACCACCGACCTGGGCGGGCGCATCGAGACCATCAATGAGGCCGCACAGCTCATGACCGGGTTCACGGCCGATCAGGCGCTGGGCCGGCAGCTGGACGACGTGTTTCGTCTGTACGAAGAGCCCGCCAGTCGCACCGCCAGCGCGGCCGCCGAACGCGACACCCAGCCGGGTGGGCTGCAGCAGGCGACCTACGAGGTGCTGATCCACCGATCGGGCGAGCGCTATGCCATCGAGTACACGGCAGCCGCTATCCGCGAAGGCAGCGGCCACGCGGCGGGCTGCGTGCTGGTGTTCCGCGACGTGACCGAAACACGCAACCTGCGCCACCAGATCTCGTGGCACGCCCGCCACGACGCGCTCACCGGTCTGTACAACCGCGCGGCCCTCGCCGAAAAGCTCACACACGCCCTGTTCGTGGCCCGCAACAAGCAGCTGCTGCTGGCGGTGTGCATGCTGGACCTGGACCACTTCCAGGCCGTGAACGACACCTTTGGCCAGCGCGTAGGCGACCGTCTGCTCAAGGAAGTGGCGCGGCGCCTGGGCGCGTTCATCACGGCCCACGAAGCCGTGGCCCGCATGGGCGGCGACGAGTTTGTGCTGCTGCTGGGCGAACAGCCCGATGTGCCCGCCATCGAGGCGCGCCTGGCCGTGCTGATGCAGCAACTGGCCGCGCCCTATGCGATTGACGACCGCCTGGTGAACATCACCGTCAGCATTGGCGTGGCCGTGTTTCCGCAGGACGACGCCAACCCCGACACCCTGCTGCGCCATGCCGACCAGGCCATGTGCCAGGCCAAAAGCTTCGGGCGCAACCAGTTGCACGTTTTCGACATGCAACACGACCACGCCGTGCAGACCCAGCACACCCGCCAGACCCGTGTGGCCCGCGCACTGCACGCGGGCGAACTGGTGCTGCACTACCAGCCCAAGGTCAACCTGCGCACGGGCGAGATCATCGGGCTCGAAGCCCTGCTGCGCTGGCAACACCCGCAAGAGGGGCTGCTGGGCCCGCAGCATGTGCTGCCGCTGGTGGAGGACACGGACCTGCAGGTCGAACTAGGCGAATGGGTGCTGCGCCAGGCCCTGGCGCAGATGCGGGTGTGGAGCGATGCGGGCATGGGATGGGAGGTCAGCGTCAACATCGCAGCGCCCCACTTTCACCGGCCCAACTTTGTGCAGCGGCTCAAGGACATCCTGCACACCTGCCCCGAGGTGTCTCCCTCGCGCCTGGAACTGGAGATCCTGGAATCCGCCGCGCTCGAAGACATGCAGTACATGCGCCGCATGATGCAAAGCTGCCAGGCCCTGGGCGTGCGTTTTGCACTGGACGACTTTGGCACCGGCTTTTCGTCCCTGTCCTACCTCAAGCGCCTGCCCGCCGAGACGATCAAGATTGACCAGTCGTTCGTGCGCGGCATTCTGGAAGATGGTGACGACCTCACGCTCGTCCAAGCCATCGTGGCATTGGCAGCTGCTTTCCACCGCCATGTGGTGGCTGAAGGGGTCGAAACCGCCGAGCACAGCGCCAAGCTGCTGGAGCTGGGCTGCGAACGCGCGCAGGGTTACGGCATTGCCCGGCCCATGCCTGCGGCCGATGTGCTGTCTTGGGCCCGGGACCACGCAGCACGCCATGCCGCCCGGGCTGTGCAGGAGGCTGCACGTCGCCCTGCCTCGGCCTGATATTCCTGCCGCCAGCGCAGGAGCGCCCACGGCACACGCGCTTTGAGGGTCTACAGCGGATGCACCGCCCCCATGTCGGGGCGTTCGAGCCATTGGCGCCACTCATCCACCAGCTGCTGACTGGCCCGCGTGGCCGCCAGCCACGCCTGGGCCCGGGCACGGCTGTCGATGCCATAGTGGGTAAAGTCGTTGCGGTCGGGTAGCTTGGCATTGGGCAATCGGCGCACCCAGTCGGGGTCGGGCGAGAGCACCACCATGTTGTCCAGCGCGGGCGTGGACTTGTGCCGCCACTTCAACCCTTTGTCCAGCCAGCCTGGCACCACGCGGTGCTGAAAGTGGGGGTACAGCACGATGCCCCCAGAACCAGCGCACAGCCCGGTGCCCATAATTTTTGAGCCATTTTCGATTGAAGCGCTAGTGTCACATGCTTGAGACGCTATCAATTTAGAAGCACCTCCACTCTGCTGGCCATAGGCAAGATGCAAGTGGTAGTCGGTGATGCCGCCGTCCCAGTACGCCCCCCGTGGTGCTCCCGGGATGTTGTGCACCGCCTGCAACACAAACGGGATTGAACAACTGGCCTGCAGCGCCTGCATGAAGTTGTGCACGTTCAGGCCCACCTGCCGGGTACGGTAGTCAGTCGTGGCAAATGGCAATGCCGCACCCGACGAGGAAAACACCACCCGCTCCAGCCACGCTCCCAACGCCTTGCGGTGCACGGTGTTGGCCACAAACGCACCCAGATACCCCAGCGGCGTGCCCAGGGCATGCTCGCGTCCCAGCACATGGCGGCCCCGGGATGTGACGATGTGCAGATGGTAGCGGGGGTGGCTGAGCACTTCCTGCACTCGCCCGCCGTAGAAGGCCTCCAGGTTCTGGCCAAACCGCTCGCTCACATGCGCTGCCGTGGGGCGCTTTTTTCCGGGCGGCAACTCGTAGTCCTGGTGGATGTAGTCGTGCTCCAGCCGCTCAAATGCGGCCACCGAACCGTCGAGGCAGGCCGTGGCCATGCGCCAGGCACCAATCGATGCGCCCACCAGATGCACGGGCTGGCTGGACTGCGGCAGCCACTCGCCAAAAATGAAACGGTCCATTGGCCCCAGGATCAACCCCTTGGGCCCGCCGGCAGCCGCCGGGATCACGCCCACGTCGGCGGGCTGCAGGCCCTGTTGTTCCAGGTGTTGGCGGGCTCGGGGGCCAGCATGGATGCGCAGTGCTTTCATGGGGTGGATTGTCGCAAAGCCCGTGCACAACAGCAGTCAGGCAGGCTTCTGCAATTGCTTCGCCAAAACGCCAACCAGTTGCACACGTTTAGCCAAGTCCAGACATGAGAATCTGCCAACAGTACGCAAGGCAATTACATGCCAAACACCGCTTTTGCTCTGTTCCGTATGGGCTTCTCAAAATATTTATCACTCAGCAAAGCCAGTGCAGCAGCAAGCGCCAAAACCAACAAGATCAACCCCAACCGGGAACCAAGACTCCAGGATAAAGGATCACCCCAACCGATTCTTGGAAAAATCACCCATGCCATTCCAAAAAAAATAACTGGGTGAATGAGGTAAAGACCGTAAGTGGCATCGCCCAAAAATTCAGCGGCTTTTGCGAATCTATTTTTTAGCCTCAGACCAGTAGCGATCCAGACAAGAAAAAAGCACACGCAGAATCCGACAACACCCCTCACGCCAAGCAACTCGTCTCCGGCATTTACAGGATTAATTGCAGCAATTGCCAAAAATCCGAAGGCGACCAACGCCAACCCAATCCGATTGGGCAGCGAAGGAAACATTTCTTTCCTCCGTAAATATCCAATCAAGCACCCACCAAAAAAATATACAACAAAGGCTTGCGGCTGGTGAAGTTCAATATCGTTTCCCAGATAGCCACCTGGTGAACCGATGGTGCTGGTGACCCACCACACCTGCACAACAAGCAAAATAAAAAACACCACAAAAAACCAATTTGTTCTTAGAACACAAAATCCCAAGGCGGGAAATATCAAATAATATATTGTCTCAATGCCCAGAGACCACCCACCAACGAGCATCGAGCTAGCAGCAGGATCAAAAAAACCAAAAACAAAAAATCCATTTAGAAAAAACTTTTTTAACAACGCAATTGTTGCACCCTCTTTGATTATTTTCCATGGTAAGACCAGCAGCATCAGCAAAACATAAAGTGGAGCCAATCTAAAATAGCGCAACAGGAGAAATTTCTTAAAGCTAAAACTTCCTTCTTCGAGATATCCACCGTAGGTGTACATCAAGCTAGCACCGGAGAGCACAAAAAAAAGATAAACACCATAGCTGCCAAACGAATAAAAATATCCAAGATCCAACCACATCGACAGATGGTAGCCACCAACTGCCAATGCGCAGAGGCCACGAAGAAGGTCCCAGCCCAAAATTCTATTCATAGTTTTTGTTATCAAATTACAAGGACTGGAAGAAACCACTCAAATCATCGAGAAAATTCCACGACACTCAAGCAGCGAAAAATGCAACCCATTCACTTGCGTCGTTCGATATTCAGGAGAATGCGAATCTAGTGTTTATATAAAGCCAAAATAAGGGGTGCAACGTTAAGCACGGCCACCCAGATTCCCAAGACAGGTGTTCAACGAAGTAACCAGAAAGGAATGCGAGCGGCCTGGACCTGAGCACCAAGAAATCAGACTACAAAATCCGCCGCCTCCGGCCGGGCGGTCCAGTCGATGGGGTCTTGCTGCAACACCATATCGATGTCGAGCCCCAGAGCCAGCCCCACTTCTCCAGGGAAGGACACTGCCAACTCCTTTTCGCTCAGCTCCGCCTCGCGGGCACGGGCGCGCCAGGCGGCGAGATGGATGACACCCGCCAGGGGTTCGTAGACCTTGTTGTCAAAGGGTGCGTGCTGGTGCTGCAAGGCATCCACCACCACCTCCGGCAGTTGCCAGCGGCGCGCGCAGCCGGCCGTCACCTGGCCATAGCTGTAGCCAAATATGCGCTGCTCAATCTTGTCGCGGCGCAGGTCAAACGGCGCCACCAGGGTGTTGACCGACTGGGCCTTCTCGGGGTCGGCCAAGTGGATCACCAGCTCCCCCAGTGCATGCAGCAAGCCTGCCGTGTAGGCCGCGATCTGGTTGTGGTGGACGATGCCCGCCAGCGAGCGGGCGAGCTTGGCGGTATTGAGGCTGTAGCGCCAGAACTGCTGCATGTTCACCCCAGGCACCGAGCGGGACGTGGTGCCCAGCGGTGCCGAGCTGACCAGCGTGCGCAGTTGCGCCGTGCCCAGGAGCGCCAGCGCCTCGGGGATGCCAGCGATCTGCCCGGGCAGCTGAAAGGTGGGGGAATTGGCCAGCTCCAACAGGCGTGCAGCCAAGGCCGGGTCGGTGCCAAACAGCTGATTCAGCCGCCGCAGGCTGGGCTCGGTGTGGGCCAGCTCGCTCATCAACAGCGCCACAGCGCGTGGAAGGCTGGGCAGCGCCACAGGTTGGGCCAGCAGTGCGTTCAACTCCATGGGATACGGCGCCGGTGGTTGGTTCAGGTGCTGACGATTATGGGCCCCTGCGCGGCCAAAACACCACCAGCGACGGGGCGGGTTGCGTCAGCGGCCCTTGACCTGTTGCAACTTCGCAAACGCCGAGGCCATGGCCGACTGCTGCGCGGGCTCAGGCCCCCGACGCTGGGGCTGCGCGTAGCCCCGGCCAGCCCCCTCAAAGCGGTTGTCGCGCGGCGCACCGCGGTCACCGCCCTGGCGCGGCGGCGCAGCGTCCAGCTTCATCGACAGGCCAATGCGCTTGCGCTCCACATCCACTTCCATGACCTTGACCTTGACGATGTCGCCGGTCTTGACCACTTCGCGGGCGTCGTTCACAAACTTGTGCGCCAGCTGGCTCACGTGCACCAGGCCGTCCTGGTGTACTCCGAGGTCGATGAAGGCGCCAAACTGGGCCACGTTGCTCACGGTGCCTTCAAGGATCATGCCCTCCTTGAGGTCCTTGATGTCTTCCACACCGTCGTTGAAACGCGCCACCTTGAAGTCCGGGCGCGGGTCGCGGCCGGGCTTTTCCAGCTCGGCCAGGATGTCCTTGACGGTGATCACGCCAAACTTCTCGTTGGCGAACAGCTCGGGCTTGAGGGTCTTGAGCATGTCGGAGCGGCCCATGATCTCGGCCACCGGCTTGCCGGTCTTTGCCATGATCTGCTCGACCACGGGATAGGTCTCGGGGTGCACGCCGGTCATGTCCAGGGGGTTGTCGCCGCCCCGGATACGCAGAAAGCCCGCACTCTGCTCAAACGTCTTGGCGCCCAGTCCCGCCACATCCATGAGCTGCTTGCGACTCTTGAACGCGCCATTGGCCTCGCGCCAGCGCACCACGGCCTTGGCCACACTGCCCGACAAGCCCGACACGCGGCTGAGCAAAGGCACGCTGGCAGTATTCAGATCCACACCCACCGAGTTCACGCAGTCTTCCACCACCGTGCCCAGGGTTCGCGCCAGCTCGCTCTGGTTCACGTCATGCTGGTACTGGCCCACGCCGATGCTCTTGGGGTCGATCTTCACCAGCTCGGCCAAAGGGTCCTGCAGACGGCGTGCGATGGATGCCGCACCACGCAGGCTCACGTCCACATCGGGCATCTCTTGGCTGGCGTATTCGCTGGCGGAGTAAACCGAGGCGCCCGCCTCGCTCACCACCACCTTTTCAATGGCGCGGTCGGCTTTGGCGGCCATCTTGATGAGGTCGGCGGCCAGCTTGTCGGTCTCGCGGCTGGCCGTGCCGTTGCCGATGGCAATCAGGTTCACGCCATGTTTCTCTGCGAGCTTGGCCAGGGTGAACAGCGAGCCGTCCCAGTCGCGCTTGGGCTCGTGCGGGTACACCGTGGCGGTCTCCACCAGCTTGCCCGTGGCATCCACCACGGCTACCTTCACGCCGGTGCGGATGCCTGGGTCCAGGCCCATCACCACGCGCGGACCGGCGGGGGCTGCGAGCAGCAGGTCGCGCAGGTTGTCGGCAAACACCTTGATGGCCACCTTCTCGGCCTCATCGCGCAAGCGGGCGAACAGGTCGCGCTCGGTCGAGAGGCTGAGCTTCACGCGCCAGGTCCAGGCCACGCACTTGCGGATCAGGTCATCGGCCTTGCGGCCCTGGTGGCTCCAGCCCAGGTGCAGGGCGATCTTGCCTTCGGCGATGCTGGGCTTGCCGGGTTCGGGCTCCACCGGCAATACCAGCTTGGCTTCCAGAATTTCGAGTCCGCGCCCGCGAAACACAGCCAGCGCGCGGTGCGAGGGCACGCGGCCGATGGGTTCGTCGTAGTCGAAGTAGTCGCGGAACTTGGAGACCTCGGGGTCGTTCTCGTTCTTGCTGTCCACCTTCTTGCTGCGCAGCAGGCCTTCGGCCCACAGCCACTCCCGCAGGTTCTGCACCAGCGCCGGGTCTTCGGCCCAGCGCTCGGAGAGGATGTCGCGCACACCATCCAGCACAGCGGGCACGGTAGAGAAATCGGCACCGGGCTTGCCGTCATCCAGCACTTCGGGTGGCTTGGTGAACGCCGCAGCTTCGACGGCGGGGTCCAGTGTGGGATCGGCAAACAGCTTGTCGGCCAGCGGTTCGATGCCGAACTCGCGGGCGATCTGGCCCTTGGTGCGGCGCTTTTGCTTGAACGGCAGGTAGATGTCTTCCAGCTCCTGCTTGGTGGGGGCGGCCGCAATAGCGGCACGCAGTGCATCGGTGAGCTTGCCCTGCTCGTCAATCGCCTTGAGCACGGCCACGCGGCGGTCTTCCAGCTCGCGCAGATAGGACAGGCGCGCCTCCAGTTCGCGCAGCTGAATGTCGTCCAGCCCGCCCGTCACTTCCTTGCGATAGCGCGCAATGAAGGGCACCGTGGCACCGCCATCCAGCAGCTCCACCGCTGCGCGCACCTGTTGTTCACTGACTTTGATTTCTGCGGCCAACTGCCGAACGATCTGCTGCATGGGTGGGGCGGACTCTCTGAGACTCGGTCAAACAAAAAAGCGAAGCGCGCGAGTTTGCCACAGGCAGTTTGGCAGGCCCACAGCCATCCGACGACCCGCAGCACGATTGTTCCCAATACTGGAACAGTTAGTTTGCGACTGAGTGGTTTTTCCCTGAACACCATCGGCGTACAGTTCATCCCATCGATGAGCCGAACCCGCAAGGCGACTCACCGAACCCGGTTCAGGAATGGTTTTTGACCCGGCTTTTTTGAGACGCTTTT
>NZ_JADHVT010000194.1 GCF_016783915.1 Acidovorax sp. | reverse complement strand
CATGGCGTTGGGCTTGTCGTGCTATCGCTCCTTCGCTCCGTTGACAACAACTCGTGGTTAGGCGCAAGCCAAGCACTCGCGCATTGCGGTGTATCACTTTCCTGGTTGAACGGGTTTTCAGCAAAGCGTGGGACATGCATTGAAAAGCTCACGGAGGCGTATGACTCAGCACCTGATGACCACTCCCGGAAGAAGACTTTGGCTCTTCGTGAGGGGATGATTTCTTGGAAGTACCAGTCCAGCAGACAAAGGGTAAATCTGGCCATATGTGGCGTGCTCGACTTCGTGCGCGACAACTCCCGAGAGTCACTGAAGAAGATGTTGGAATCAGTGAAGTCGAGTCTTACGGACAAGCGTGTGACAGGCACATTGGCCCAGAGGATCTCCAGGCTGCAGCGGGCCCAGGCTACCGAAGAGGTTGTCGAAAGTGGCGTTGTCCAGCTCATCACCTTGCACTCCTCGAAAGGCCTGGAGTTCGACAATGTATGGATCGTTGGATGCGAGGAAGGCAACCTTCCCCACACTGATTCCACTGAAGAGGAAGAGCGGCGCCTGATGTATGTCGGCATGACGCGCGCCCGATCCCGGCTTATCCTCTCCAGCTCAATGGAAGACGGTATGGAGTCGCGGTTCCTGGAAGAGGCGGGGCTCTGACACCCGATCCGCGCACTACCATTTCGCTAAGATGTGGTCCCACACAGCAAAGGACCGCACATGACAGCCTTCAACGAGGCATTCCGAACTGAAATTGCACGCATTGCCCGCAAGGAATCCAAGAAGGAATTGGACCATCTGCGGAAAGCTGTCAGTTCTCAGCGGTCGGAAATTGCTTCACTGAAACGCTCCTTGCACGAGCTGGAACGAACAGTGAAGCTGACTGTTCGCCGTCTTCCAGCACCAGAACCAAAGCAACCGAAGGTCGCAACAAAAAGCAAAGGCGTTTCGACTGAGGCGCTGGTGGCCAAACGTGAGGCTCTGTCCCTAACGGTCGCGGAGATGGCTATTCTGCTCAACGTGAGCCCATTGACCCTGCGTCGATGGGAGGCTCAGGAAGCATTCCCTCGAAAAATGCACCATGAGCGCATTCATGCCGTCTTGGCTTTGGGCAAACGGCAAGCAAAGCGCCTGTTGACTGAAGGTGAAAGCCCCGAATAGAGGCTCTTAGATCTGGGTGGGGTAGTTCTCCCTCGCCCAAATCTCAGGCCTGCACAGCCGATCCAGCGGCTGCGGGCTTGTAGCGAATGTGCTGCCCTTTCACCTGGAATATTTTGGCGTTGGCTTCAATGATGACGTTGAGACCCTTCCGGTCCTTCGCAATACCAGCGGCGAGTGCCGCGCTACGCATCTCTATCCGGTCGATGTAGCGCCACCCATCTTCCACTTTGTCCGCAGCGCATCCGTCCAGAACTCCAAAGACTGCCGCAACGCGCGGATCGAGAGTGCCAAGTGGTGAAGCAGAATCATCGGGGATTGCATCTTCAGGTGTGACCTGCTGACGGGAGGTTGGCTTGACCGTTGCCTGGCTCTTGGGAGCCATTGATTGCGGAGCACTTGCCGCGATTCGCGCTTGATTGGAAGCGATTTCGGCTTTTGCTTGAGCAGCCTTTCGCGGCTTTGGAGTTACAGGTGACTTCTCTGACCGCGCTTCTTTGCGATCTTCAGATTTCGAACCGTCCAACAATGGGAGTTGACCGGAACTCTCTGGTCGAGACACGACCTTTTCCTTGGCCTGCACCTGGGGCTCCGAGTGTCGTGCAGACATCTTTTCAAACTGATCGTGCTCGGAGGGCGCAGCCTCATTTGTTTCAACTGGTGGAAGCGCATCTGCCTCGCCTGGGGAATCCTGACGTTCGGCCCGCCCCTTCACGGAAGGGTTGCTGTGTAGATCGGGGTTGTACTTCGCGTGATAAAGCAGAGCGTCACCAGGTTCTGGCATCAACCGCAAGGCCTTGCTGTCTTCACCCTGAAATTTGGAGTCCACGAGTTTGACGAACGGCATGTCCTGGTCAACCCAGATCCAGCCATTCTTTCCGCACTCGTCAAGGATGGTCTTTGCTGTCAAACCGTAATTTGCGAAGCAGCCAGGCCAGCGCAGAAGAACCATCTCTTGCTCGTCCACGCGTACATCGACACCCCACTGTTTCGCACCTGTCTGCAGATCGTCTGCAAGAGCCAAGAACAGTTCGCCAACTGAGCCGGAGAACTCCAGTTCAGGTGGTTGGGTGAAGTTGCCCTTCTTGCGCTTTTTCTTCTTTGTCGATTCAGTGCCGTTGGCTTCAGGAGCAGTGGCTTCGGCGGGTGCAGTTAACTCAGGAACCTTTTCCGCACCTTCGGTTGCAGCTGATTTCAGCTTCACTCCAACTGGCTTCGAAATGGCCATTGGCGAATCGGTCGAACCGACTTTTTGCACCTGGCGCACCTTCGGTTGCTTCTTACCACCTTCACCAGGGCTTGCTTCGACTCCAAGAATCTCCCCAGTTTCGGGGTCGATGTCCAGCTTACGCAGAGGTGGCTTGGGGGTCTCGCAGTCTTCGGCTGGTGCTGGTGCAGCTGCCGTGGTCAATGCCGCTGGTGAGTCGGGCGTGGACTTGGTGGCAGTTCTGATTGCCTCTACTGAGGTTTTTACAGATCCCGCAGCGCCATTGGCCTGACCGTCTGGTGGTGGTGCCAGAGGATCGCGAACTGCTCCTGCAGCGTCCTGCTTGGCCCTTGCATGCACTGGTGAGGTGTGTTCTTCTGGGGCATCAGCTTCTGCGCCCCCCCCGCAGGGCTCTTCATCCTCGCCATTGAGTAGCCGCCCTGCTACAGCGGCAATCGGGGTAGACGAGATCATTGCGTCATCGCGCAATCGAATGCAGACCAGAGACTTGTTGGGGATCTTGGCTTCAAGTTCCGCAGGAACAATTCTCCAGAATCTCTCCTCCCCGGTCTCACGGACGAAGGCAAGGCCTCGTTCGAGCAGCATGTCGAGAATGCCGTCAGGTGTTCTGGGGAACCCCTTCAGATCATCGGAGCGCACCTTGGCTGCAATTTCTTCACCAGAGGCTGGCCAGACAAGGTAGATGCCACCATTGATGTTCCAGACGCGCGCACCCAACTCGTTGACTTGCCAGATGCCCTCTTTGATCAGGCGGCGCATGATATCCATCAGATGGCGCTCGATGGGCACTCCCAGCTCGTAGCCAGCCATTGCTACACCCATGGTCTTGAGATCGCGCTCGGTACTAGATGAGTCGGCCCTGATCACCAGGTCATACAGTGGATTGGTCGCGCCAGGATTCCCGCTCAGGGCTTCCATCAGCCACACGACCAGTTCTGTGCCCCCCTCATCGATCCACTGCAGGGCTTCGGGCCCGATGATTCGCTCGGCCAATAAATTCGACAGAGACACATGCTGCTTTCCCCGGCCAGGTCGCCAGTCGAGGAAATAGGCCTTGAGGCTGTTCCGCTTTGCCCACTCATAGAGATCTTCAGTGAGGGGCTTCCATGTGATGTTGCGATCACTATCCGTGATCGTCATGTCGGTCGCGGGCTTGCCTACGTCATGGCATAGGCCTGCCAGAAATGCGGTGAGTTGCCAGCGTGGCTCTATGGCTCTTCGCTGGGCTGGCGATTTCCCCATGCTGAGCAGCATGTTGTCCGCGCCCTGGAGCGACCACAGAGCGACTTCCATCGAATGGCGCAAGAGCCCCCCAGCACCACGATGGTGATGGGTCTGGGACGCAGGCAGGAGGTGTGCGTAAGCAGCGAATCGTCGCAGAGCCCCGATGTAAAACTGCTCGTACTGTTCAGGAGTGACGATGACGCTACGCTTGTAGTGCGCCAGGATTTCAGGATGCTGCGCAAGCAACCTCTCTGGCTCGATGGTCGGCAACCCCTTCATAAAGGGCGGATAGCGGGGCACTTCGAAATCGACTGCAGCCGGTATCGGGGTTGCTTTGGGAGTGACGGGGGCTTTAGGGGTGAAGAGACTCTTGAACCACTGCATCGCCTACTCGCCCTTGCAATACGGACAGTGAGAGGTCAGGCTCAACTCTCGGTCATAGATATAGCTGATGCGGCAGCTATTGCACTGCATGACAGTCAGCAAGTTAGAGCGAACGTCTCGGAGCGCGTAGTACGCGGCATTTATGTCGAGAACGTTGGAAGGATCTACTTGGCCCAGAAGCGCGTTGTGAGCATGCCAAGTCTGCAACAGTGTTCGCGGCTGTATTTCTTTTGTCTTGTGCAGTCGCTGGTGCAGAAGCACAATTGCTGACAAATTCCTCACCATTTGCACTGTTTTCACATAGGAAAGGGCTGATTCGGGCAGCTTTCCATTCGGTGATCGCTCACCGTGGATTTCCTTCCACATTTTGCGCAGTGGTTCGAGTGTGAGGTCCGTCAGCGCTGCAACAATCGAGAGTCTGAGTTTTGCCTGAATCAGCTCTCTTGCGTACTGCAGTTGCTCCAGCTTTGCGAGTTGCATTGGGCAAAAAATGAATCAGCGACCAGACATGGCGAGCGCCGAAACGCTCAATGCACCCACCGCTGAAGGTGGCGTGTCCAAAACTTGCTTCATCGACTCTTCATCCAATCGCATTGTGAAAAATGTGATGGGCGTGGCGTTGGCGAGTTTGTCGATTTCTTCCAAGCTCATAGTCGAGATTTTTTCTAGCAAACCTTCGGACATACCAGTCACCATAGGGCCAAGATTGACAGTTCCAGAGCGAGCTACGCGCTGTGCGGTCAGCAAGAACATCCGGTTCAATGCTGCAACGTCCTTGATTGGGGTCACGATTCACCTTTACTCACAAATCTTGCTCGCAGTGTATCGTAATGTTCGAAGAAACACGCCTTTTTGCTACCCAGCCACGGCAAAAAGTTGCAAATAAGCTATCTTTCAGTTGTGGAAAACCCTAATAAAGAACTCTCTGATGCGATTGGGAAGCGTTTGCGTTTGTGGCGTCGGTCCGTCCATTTGACCCAGGATGACATGGCCCACAAGTTGTCAGTCAACAAGACGACCTATCGGAAATACGAGCTTGGAATGAGTGCTCCAGGCGCAGCAGTTCTTGCAGCCGCCTGCAATCATGGTGTCAACATCAATTGGCTCCTGACTGGACTAGAGCCAATGCTCTGGACTCTTGACGAGCCCCCTGACTGGGCCAAGGATGACGTGCTCGAAGAGTTGTGCAGGACTCTGGAGAGGTTGCGCGTCCTGGACCCCTCAAAATACGAAATGCTGGCTCGCGGGTTCATCGCTCGCAGCGCTGAAGCAAGAGAGCACGCAGAACTCAAACGTGCTGCTGCAGCCCCCCATACCGTCGATCTACTCCCGCCCCCTACCCCATCGGGTTTCCAGGAGCTGTTGGACAGCCACTTCATGGATCTACTGCCCGATGCGTCCAAGCCATTCAGCGACTTGCCACCGCCTGTCAGAACTGACGAAACGAACGACTAGGCGACGTACGCATCCTGAACTGAAAGCTGATGCGCCATCACACTGAAATAGCTGTGCTGGCGCCACAGGCTTCGATCACCGATCACATAGAGCCGCTTCTTGCCACGGGACACGGCAACGTTGAGCAGGTTCGGCTTGCTTGCAGCCCAAGCCTTGGCACCCGATGACTTCGGGTTTCCGCCCAAGATCAGGATCACGACATCAGCTTCTTTGCCTTGGGCCGTATGGACGGTGCCTACCTTACCGGCATCCAGATCGAAGACCCTGGCAATTCGGCGAAGTCGAGCGGCACAGTCCCTGAATGGGGAAATCAAAGCCACCTGGTCTTTCGCTACACCCCGCTCCAGCAGATCCCCGATCAGTGTTTGTAGGCACTGGCCCTCAGCATCCACCCAATGCCCTTCGCTGGTCGTAGCTTTCACGTCATACCATGCCGTAGCGGGCCACGGCACATCACCTCGGGCGGGCGTCCCGAAGACCATCAGGCCATCGTAGGCCACCTCATTGCTGATACGGAACATTTCGGGAGCGCATCGCCGATGGAGACGCAGTGGGCAACCGACCCACAGCCTGTCTCCAGGGACTGTTCCAAGGTAGGTGCCGAACCGTGAGGACAGATCCGCCAATCCCTGGGCCGAGTTCCAGCTTGGCATCCACGGCGTGTCCACCCCATAGTGGCGGGCAAGCTCTGACTCTATGCCCTCGGGTACGGTGACAACAGGCTCCAGTTGCAGGGGATCTCCCACTATGACAGTTCGACGCGCCCGCCACACTGCGCACGCAACGTGGGCAGCTTGGGCCTGCCCGCCCTCATCAACCAGCACATAGCCAATGGATTCACGGGGCGCCTTCGCAAACATTCGAGGGAAGGAGGCGAACGTGGCGGACACGACTGGAACTACCAGACAGAGCGATTCAAGCGCAGGGGCGACGAGGTTGCCGTCAACCCGTTTGCCCGCCAGCCAGTCACAGGCGATAGCCAAATTGGCCGCCATCTGTACGGGGTGCGCCTCGAAGAAAGCCCGATGAAGGTCAAGAGCCGCCAGGAACACTTCCTCGCGCGCTGCCAGCCATCTTGGTTCGCCCCAAGGCGTTACGTGCTCACGCTGCTCCTGGTCCATGTCAACATCAAGCCATGCGCCCCCGAGTTGATTCATCGCCCGACCAAGATCGCTCTCAAGCTCCGCCCGCAGAGTTCTGAGCTTTGAAGCATGGGCGGTCGCAGCGCCAACCCTCAAGTTGAGACGGGCTCCGCTGACACGCAGATCCAATATCAAGCGCTCCAATTGGCTAGATTGGTCACGCCATTGGGTCACCCAACTCCTCGCGATATCGAGATTCGTGACCAGCCCCTCCCTATCGGAACGCCACAAGGCTCTCGCCTTACCCAAGGTAGTCAGCGTGTGCCACAGGCCGGGAGCGCAGTCTTCATGCCGTGCCAGGGCATCTCTGGCATGTGATTCATGCTCCTCGGCCTTAGCAAGAGAACCATTGAGTTCAGACAGACGGATCTCAGCTTTTGAAAGCGAATCACGAGATTCGAATTGCTCCACTTCCGTATCTCGCAAACTGCACTCAGCCTGCTGTGCTTCTGACACGAGCTGGGCAATCTTTGCTGGCATTTCAGCGGCTTCAGACACCCGCTTGCGGCACGCGGCTTCATGCTTCAGTGCGGCCTTGAAAC
>NZ_JADHVT010000193.1 GCF_016783915.1 Acidovorax sp. | reverse complement strand
CATCGCATCTTCCACTACCGCTAGGGCGCGAAAAGTCTCAAAAATGTGGTGACGAGTGCCTGGCCATGCGCTTTGGGGGCGCATGGCCACCCGCACATCACACCTTGTCGAGCGCCTGGGCCAGGTCGGCCTGCAGGTCATCGATGTGCTCGATACCCACCGACAACCGCACCATGCCCTCGCTCACGCCCGCCTTGGCCAGCTCTTCAGGGTTGAGCTGGCGGTGGGTGGTCGATGCGGGGTGCGTGGCCAGCGACTTGGCATCGCCGATGTTGACCAGGCGCGTGAAGAGCTGCAGCGCATCCAGAAAACGCGCACCGGCAGCCCGCGGATCGGCGTCGCTGTTCTTCACGCCAAAGCTCAGGATGCCCGAGGCCTTGCCGCCCGACTGGCGCTGCACCAGCGCGTGGTCCGGGTGGTCGGGCAAGCCGGCGTAGCGCACCCATTCCACCTTGGGATGGCTTTGCAGGTATTGGGCAATGGCCAGCGTGTTGTCGCAGATGCGGTCCATGCGCAGCGCCAGGGTTTCAATGCCCTGGAGGATGAGGAACGCATTGAGCGGAGCCAGCGCCGCACCCGTGTTGCGCAGTGGCACCACGCGTGCTCGGCCGATGAAGGCGGCGGGGCCCAGGGCTTCGGTATAGACCACGCCGTGGTAGCTCACGTCGGGCTCGTTCAGGCGCGGGAAGCGTGCCTTGTGCTCGGCCCACGGGAACTTGCCGCTGTCCACAATCGCGCCGCCCACGCTGTTGCCATGGCCGCCCAGGTACTTGGTGAGCGAGTGCACCACGATGTCTGCGCCATGTTCGATGGGGCGCAGCAGGTAAGGGCTGGGCACGGTGTTGTCCACGATCAGCGGCACGCCATGGTCGTGCGCCACCTTGGCCAGCGCTGCGATGTCGGTCACATTGCCCAGTGGGTTGCCGATGGATTCGATAAAGATCGCCTTGGTGCGCGCGTCGATGTGCTGCGCAAAACTGGCGGGGTCGCGCGGGTCGGCAAAGCGCGTGGTGATGCCCTGCTGCGGCAGCGTGTGGGCAAACAGGTTGTAGGTGCCGCCATAGAGCGTGCTGGCCGAGACGATGTTGTCGCCCGCCTCGGCGATGGTCTGGATGGCGTAGGTGATGGCAGCCATGCCCGAGGCCACCGCCAGCGCAGCGATGCCGCCTTCCAGCGCCGCGACGCGCTTTTCGAGCACGTCGGTGGTGGGGTTCATGATGCGCGTGTAGATGTTGCCCGGCACCTTCAGATCGAACAGGTCGGCGCCATGCTGGGCGCTGTCAAACGCGTAGGCCACCGTCTGATAGATGGGCACGGCCACGGCCTTGGTGGTGGGGTCGGGACTGTAGCCGGCGTGAACGGCAAGGGTTTCGAGCTTCATCGGTGGGTTTCTCCGGGTGCGTAAACAGGATTGTGTAGGCCGCTGCCTCCACGGGCTGGCTTCACCGCATTCTTGCAGCGATCGGGCCCAGTCTCAACGACGCAATGTCCATTTGCTTATGCGCGGACCCAAGGCACCACTGTCTCCGCCGCAATCTTTTTGATATGATTTAATTGATATATATGATATAAAAGAGGTTCTATCAAGGCTGCAATAAACGGCTGTTTACCTTTGGAAAGCGATCAATCGTCATGGAGCATGTCGCTGAATATGTGAAAAATGATCTGAATGGACGAGCTGCCGCAAGCATTCCTTCGGAGGTCCCGACGCTGCAGGTCAGCTGGCGTACGTCGCGTCTGGTGTGGCCGTTCCTTTTGACGGGCGTGTTGCTCTGGGTGGTGGCTGCGGTCAGTTTTCACTTCCTTTCAGCCGGGCGGGCCTACGTGGGCGGCGAAAGCCTGTGGTCCAAGGGGCAAAAAGACGCCGTGCAGTGGTTGTACACCTACCACCGCGACTGCCGGCCCGAGAGCTTTGCGGCCTACCGCGCGGCCATGGACATTCCCATGGGTGACCGGAACGCGCGTCTCGAACTGGTCAAGGCTGAGCCCGACATGGAGGTGATCCGCCGCGGGTTTCTGCAGGGGCGCAACCACACCGACGACATACCCGGCATGGTCCGGCTCGTGCGATATTTTGGCGATATTGGGCCGCTGCGTGAGGTGCTCGCCATCTGGGAGCGCGCCGATAGCCTGCTGCAGCAGATGGACGCGGTGGCGCACACGCTGGATGCGATGGTGCAGGCGCGCTGCGAAGACGAGCAGGCCCGGCGCCCTTTGATCGCCGAGCTCATGCTGCTCAACGCAGCGCTGACCCCTTTGCAACAGCAGTTTTCAGACACGCTGGGCGCGGCCAACCGTTTCATGCAGCGGCTATTGCTGGGTGTGATGGCCGCCACGGCGGTGGTGTTCCTGGGCGTGGGGCTGGTGCTCGCATGGGGCGGCGTGCGCCGCAGCATCGGATACGAACAGTCGCTGGCTTACAGCGAGCAGCGTTACGAGCTGGCCGTTGCGGGCAGCAATCAAGCCGTGTGGGACTACCGGTTGAAGTCGCGCCAGCTTTTTGTAACGGAGACGTTGCCGCGATGGCTGGGATACAGAGCGCAGAAGTTCGACGCGGGCATTCCGGCTTTTGAGGACTGCCTGCATCCCGACGATCGCGCGTCGGTGATGGAGGCCATCTGGATGCACACGCAGGCGGGTACGCCGTTCGAGCTTGATTTCAGGCTGCGCAAAGCCGATGGCAGCTACCTGTGGTTTCACATGGCAGGCAGGGCATTTCACGACGATAAGGGCAAGCCCACCAGGGTAGTGGGCTCGGTTCGTGACGTGACGGAGCGGCGCGAACTGCAGAGCGCCATGCAGGCCGAGCTGCGTGTACGCCTCGTCGCCATTGCCAGCCTGCGCCAGACCCTTTCTGACATGACTGAGGGCAATGGCGGCGCAGCGGTGCCGCGCAACACGGACGATATGGCGGCAATCTCGGACGCGATCTCGACCCTGGCCACGCAGCTGCGCCAGAGCAAGGAGCAGCTGGAAGCCGTGCTGGGCCTGAGCCCCGATGGTTTCGCGTCGTTTGATGTTGACGGCCGGCTGGTGTACGTGAGCCCGGCATTTACCCACCTGACCTCGCTCACTGCGATCGACGTGATGGGCTTGGGTGAAAAAGCTTTTGCGCAGGTGCTGGACCAGCGCTGCGCCCCCGGGCACTACCTGGGGTCGCTGGAGGCCGTCGCGGACGCAGAGCGGACGGGCCAGCGCTACCTGCTCGCGCTGGCCACACCGGTGCGCCGTGTCTTGGCACTGCAATGGCGTAAAGGGCGCGGGACGCAGGTGCAGTCGGTGCTGTGCCTGCGCGATGTGACACATGAAAGCGAGGTGGAGCGCCTCAAGAGCGAGTTCCTTACCACCGCTGCGCACGAATTGCGCACGCCCATGGCCAGCATCTTCGGCTTTGTCGAACTCATGCATACCCGCGATATGCCTCCTGCCCGACGCGCGCAAGCGCTGGAGGTGGTGTACCGCCAGTCTTGCGTCATGGTGAGCATCATCGACGACCTGCTGAACTTGGGCCGGCTGGAATCGGAAAAAGGCGCAGACATGGAGCGCCAGCCTTTGGACCTGGCACAGCTGGCGGCCGAGGTGATTGCAGGTATTGACGTACCCAAGGGGCGCGACGTGCCCCGGCTGCAGGTGGAGCCGGGTTGCCCGTCACAGGTAGTGGGCGACCAGGCCCATCTGCGGCGCGTGTTGGTCAACCTGCTCAGCAACGCCTACAAGTATTCGCCCGATGGCGGGGAGGTGTCGGTAACGCTGGCATCTGGGCTGGCGCCTGCGGTCACGGTTGACGGCCGAAGCGGTGTCTGGGTGGCGGTGCGCGACCAGGGCATCGGCCTGTCTCCCGAGCAACTGGCGCGGGTGGGCGAGCGGTTTTACCGGGCAGATGCGTCGGGCTCCATCCAGGGTACGGGCCTGGGTGTGAGCATCGTCAAGGAGATCGTGGCCCTGCACCATGGCGCGCTGGAGGTCGACAGCACGATGGGCAAGGGAACCGAAGTGCGTGTGTTCCTGCCACTGGCGAGCAGCTAGACATGCGCTGCGGCTATGCCCACGCCAAGCCAGCGCGGGGCCTTGCGAAGAAGCCGCGCTCATGGCCGCTGTTCGCTCAATACGATTCCGGATGCCGTCTGCGCCAGGCTTTCTCCAGCTCCACCACCACCCCCACCACCAGTGCTGCCGCAATGCACACAGCCAGCTCTTCCAGCGTCAGCGGCGCGGTCTTGAAGATCGGGTTCAGCATGGGGACGTAGATAGTGGCCATTTGCAGGCAGAAGGTGAGTGCCACGGCGCCCAGCAGCGGGCGGTTGCTGAAAATACCCAGGCGCCAGATGGGTTCGGATTCGGAGCGGATGGCCATCACATGCGCCATCTGCGCCAGCGTCAGCACGGTGAACACCATGGTCTGCCAGTGCTCGCGCCCGGTGTGCAGCGCCCAGGCCTGCACCGCCAGGCACAGCCCGCCAATCAGCAGGCCCACGCCCAAAATGTGCTGCCACATGCCATGCGCAAACAGGCTTTCGCGGGGTGCGCGGGGCGGGCGCTGCATGATGCCGCGCTCGGCGGGCTCGGCCGCGAGTGCCAGGCCGGGCAGGCCGTCGGTGACGAGGTTAACCCACAGTATATGGATGGGCAGCAGCGGAATGGGCAGCAACAACAACGGGGCCAGGAAGATGGTCCAGATCTCGCCCGAGTTGCCTGTCATGGCGTAGCGCACAAACTTGCGGATGTTGTCGTAGATGCGGCGGCCTTCGCGCACGGCGGCGACGATGGTGGCGAAGTTGTCGTCCAGCAGCACCAGGCTCGATGCCTCACGCGCCACGTCGGTGCCGCCCTTGCCCATGGCTATGCCGATGTCGGCGCGCTTGAGGGCTGGGGCGTCGTTCACGCCGTCGCCCGTCATGGCCACGAAGTGGCCCTGGGCCTGCAGCGCCTCGACGATGCGGATCTTCTGTGCCGGGTCCACACGGGCATACACATGCACTTGCTCGACCTGGGCGCGCAAAGCGGCATCGTCCAGCGTGGCCAGGTCGGCACCGGTCAGCACGGGCGCGTCGGTGCTGGTGACTATGCCCAGGCGGTGCGCAATGGCGCGCGCAGTCGCAGGGTGGTCGCCGGTGATCATGACCGGCGTGATGCCCGCGCTGATGCAGTCGCGCACGGCGGCCTGGGCCTCGGCCCTGGGTGGGTCGATGAGGGCGATCAGGCCCAGCAGCTCCAGCTGGTTTTCTACCGCGTCTATGTCGTTGGTGTCGGGCAGTCGCGGGTGGCTGCGGCGCGCCAGGGCGAGCACGCGCAGGCCCTGGGCGGCGAGCTGCTGGGCGGTGGCGAGGACCTTGGCGGCGTCCAGTGCGGCAGCGCCGTCCGGCGTCCAGTGCGCGGTGCAGCGGGGCAATACCGATTCGGGCGCGCCCTTGGTGTAGGCCACAAACCCGTGCGCATCGCGGTGGAAGGTGGTCATCCGCTTGCGGTCGGAGTCAAACGGCTGCTCCTGCACGCGCGGCCATGTGGTGTCCAGTTGGGCCTTGTCCAGGCCGCCTGCGTGGGCCGCCAGCGCCAGCGCGGTTTCGGTGGGATCACCAAGCCAATGACTGCCTGGCTGGCCATCCCCGTTCTGTGCCTGCAACGTGGCGTCATTGCACAGCGCGGCGGCGCGCAGGGCCTCGGCATGGGCGGCGCCGGGCAGCGGGTCGCCAGGCACCCAGCGCACGCCGTGGGCCATCAGCAGCTCGGCGTGCATGCGGTTTTGCGTCAGGGTGCCCGTCTTGTCCGAGCAGATGGTGGTGACCGAGCCCAGGGTCTCCACCGACGGCAGGCGCCGCACCAGCGCATGTACGGCCACCATGCGGCGCGCGCCCAGGGCCAGCAGCACGGTAACCACGGCGGGTAACGCTTCGGGGATGGCGGCTACGGCCAGGCTGATGGTGGTGAGGGCCATGAGCAGCGGCGCCTCGCCGCGCAGCACGCCCACCACAAAGATCACCGCGCAGATGCCCAACACCGCAATCGCCAGGCGCTTGCCAAACGCCGCCAGGCGCAGTTGCAGCGGCGTGCTGCGATCGCCGGTATCGAGCAGCGTGGCCACCTTGCCCAACTCGGTGTGCATGCCGGTGGCCACCACCAGGCCGCGTGCGCGGCCATGCGTGGCGGTGGTGCCCTTGAAAGCCATGTTGGTGCGGTCGCCCAGTGCGCCCACATCCTCGGCCGCCAGGGCCTCCGTCTGCTTGGCTA
This sequence comes from Acidovorax sp., assembly GCF_016783915.1. Taxonomy (GTDB): domain Bacteria; phylum Pseudomonadota; class Gammaproteobacteria; order Burkholderiales; family Burkholderiaceae_C; genus Acidovorax. The sequence goes on along the minus strand of NZ_JADHVT010000193.1, from coordinate 925 downwards.
CGGTGACGGACTCGCCCGTGAGGGCCGATTCATCCACCTGCAGCTGCGCAATCTCGATCAGCCGCAGGTCCGCAGGGATCTGGTTGCCTGCCTCCAGCAGCACGATGTCGCCGGGCACGAGCACGGTGGCAGGCACCACCTGCACCGCACCGCTGCGCAGCACGGTGGCGTGCGCCGCCGCCAGTTGGCGCAGCGCCGCCATGGCCTGGTCGGCGCGCCAGGCCTGCACAAAGCCGATGACAGCGTTGAGTACCACGATGACGAGAATGACCAGCGTGTCGGTGACCTCGCCCACCAGCCCCGAGATGACGGCCGCACCCAGCAGCACCAGCACCATGAAGTCCTTGAACTGGTCGGCCAGCAGGCGCCACCAGGGGCGATCTTGTGATGCCACCAGCTCGTTGGTGCCGTGTGTGGCGCTGCGGCGCTGGGCCTCGTCGGCATGCAGGCCCGCATCAGGATCAACGCCGTGTGCCTGAGCGACGGCCTCGGCGGGATGCAGGTGGGGGGCTTGAGAAGGGGGCATGCGGCAATCGGGACAGAGGCCGCACGCGAGTGCGTCAGTGCGCGTTCTGCGGCCGGGCTTTGTAGAAGGTCAGGGGGATCTCTTTGGCCTGGTTCAGCACCTGGCGCTTGATCTTGCCCACCACATGCATTTCACAGGGCTTGCAGTCAAAGCGCAAGGTCAGTTTCTCCTTGCCATTGATCAACATCAAGGGTTCGGCCTTGATGGTGCCCTGCACACCGGTGATGCCCTTGGCCTGCTTGGGGCACAGGCTCATCGAAAAGCGCACGCAGTGCTTGGTGATCATGAGGCTGACTTCGCCTTCTTCTTCGTGCGCCTCGTAGGCCGCATCGATCACCTTCACACCGTGGCGCACATAAAAGTCATGCGCCTTGTGGTTGAACACATTGCCCAGGAACG